>CAUJFU010000523.1 GCA_963169055.1 Myxococcota bacterium | reverse complement strand
AAAAGATCGAAGCCGCGAGCGATTCACCAAGCTGAGGGGGCAGGGCGGAGCGTCCGTCGATTTGCCCTGCATCAACGTGCGTGATGACCCACAAGGGATTTCCGTTGGTGGCGGCGTAGAGCAGGCTACCCCCAGATTGGTTGTTGCTCGTGAAGGTTTGGGTCCAACGGACTTGGCCTTGCGGATCGAACGATGCGAGGAGAGCGGTGGGATGGGGCGGTTTGGGGAGGTTTGTGCTGCCGAGTTTGAAGGCATCTCGAAGCGTCGTAGACACAATCAACCCGCCGTTGGGGGCGGCGAGGATGCCTCGTTCGTCATCGTCGCCTGTTGGGACGAGAGAAGACCAACGCCAAGGAAGGCTTGCGTTGTTGAAATCAAGGTGAGCGATAGCGCGGACCGTCTCGCCGGAGGTGGAGCCGCTGAGCAGTTGCCCGCCAAGCTTGATGCTGTCTGTAAAGCTTGTGGAGAGGTAAAGGCGATCTGCGCTGTCGATGGCGAGGTTGACGCGGGAGATGTCTGGTGCATCGGTACTTTGTGTTGCCGATTTTTCAGAAAGATCACTGCCTAGCTGTACGACAAAAAGTTGTCGGGTGCTACTTTCGATCGAGAGCGGACCCAAAGGCGAAAGCGGGCTTAAAGTAAGCTTGCCTTTGAAGATCCCGCTGAGGTAGATCTCGCCTGTGCTTGCGCGGGCTAGTGCGAAGGTCTCGATGTAGATATCGTTGACGCTCGGTATCTCCGAGATATTGAGAATCTTGACCGATTCCCATTGCCGTTGTGCGTTGAGCTTCGCAACAAACCCATGACGGGTGAGAAATGAGCCTTGTGGAGGAGTGTAGGTTGCATTGCCGAGCGTGATGCTTTTGGCAAAGGTTCCGAAGACGTAGAGGGCTCCGTTGTTGTCCATCTGCATGGAAGTGACACGGATGCCATCGGGGTTGTTGGGTTCGGAAACTCCGGCCACTTCAACGGCCCATTCATGGCCGCTTCCATCGGGTTTGATCGCGATCAAGCCTAGCGAAGAGGTATTGGAGCCTTTGAACGCTTTGCCTGCAAGGTTGACATTCCCTCGATAGCTCAGCGCGTAGATCAGTTCTTGGTTTTTACCAATCAAGAGATTTGTAAACCGCCCGCCATCATTTTTTCTGTCTGTGCCGATGCCTTGGATGACAAGCGGGCATCCGTCAGGATGACAGATACACTTGCCTTGATCGCAGATCTTGCCTCCAGCGCAAGCGTTGTTGCAAGCCCCACAGTGTTGGGCGTTATAGAGTGTATCGATGCAGCGCCCATCGCCGCAGTCTGCGCGCCCTTCGCGGCAAACGCAGCTACCATCTTTGCATTGTTGCGTGCTTGTGCAGGCATTCCCGCAATTTCCGCAGTGTTGGCTGTCGGTTTTGGTATCGACACAAGCGCTGTTGCAGGCTTGGGTGGGAGGAGCGCAACGCAGGACGCATTGGCCTTTTTCGCAAGACTCGGTGGATGCGCATCTTTTGCCGCATGCGCCACAGTGTTGGTTGTTGGTTTGGAGATCGGTGCAACGGCCAAGACAAGAGGCTTGTTCGCTTGGGCAAGTACACACACCTGCCTTACAAATAAAGCCAGCGCGACAAGCGATGCCGCATTTTCCGCAATGACGGGCGTCTTGTTGGATATCGAAACATCCCCCATAACAGGCGGTGTTGGTGACGGCAGGACACGATTGCACGCAGCTTCCATTGGCGCAGACTTCTCCTGCTTTGCACAGGCTGTTGCAGGCCCCACAGTGCAGGCGGTTGACCTTCGGATCGAGGCAAGAGCCATCGCACGACAGCAAACCGCTCGGGCAAGCGCAGCTTCCGTTGTTGCAGACTTCTCCTTCTTTGCAGGCTTTTCCGCATCCACCGCAATGATCGGCGTTGGTTTGGGTCGAGACGCATCCACCAAAGCAAGAAGCGGACGTAGCACTCGGACAGGACGGGATGCACAGACCTTCGGCGCAAACGCTGCCGCTTGCGCAGGGATTGTCGCACACACCGCAATGCTGGCCGCTGCTTTGTAGCTCGACGCAACGCCCCGCGCATAGGGTGCTTCCATCGGGGCATGTGCAGCGCCCTTCTTGGCAGCGTTGACCCGTAGGACAGGCGCTACCACACGCGCCGCAATGGGCGGCATCACGGGCCAGATCGACACAGCTTCCAAGGCAAAGCGTGGGGGTCGAAGCAGGGCATTGTTGAACACATTCGCCGATTGCGCAGGATTGGCCGCTCGGACAGGCATTGTTGCAAGCGCCGCAATGTTTGGGCGAAAGCACGACATCGACGCAAGCGCCGCCACAATCACGCTGCCCAGCAGGGCAAAAGCATTGACCATTTTGACAGGTTTGGCCGGCAGTACAGGCTTTGCTGCAAGCGCCGCAATGGTTGACGTCAGTTTGAAGGGAGACACAGGCATCGCCGCAAGCATCGGGAGTGAGGGTAGGGCAGTTGACGACACAGCGACCTGTCGCACACTTTTCACCCGATTTGCAGGAAGCCTCGCAGTTACCGCAGTGTTTGGGGTCGGATTGTAGGTCAACACAGGCATTGGCGCAGGAGACACGAGAAGAAGGGCAAAGGCATCGGCCCGAAGAACAAGCGGAGCCTTGGGGACAAGCATTGTTGCAAGCGCCGCAATGGGCGTTGTCGTCAAGCAAAGAGACACAAGTATTTCCGCAACGAGCGGAAGCATCGGGACAACGGCAGAGCTTGTCGAGGCACTTCTGGCCACCGCTACATTCGCTGTCTTGTTGGCAAGTGCCGGTGGGGGAGCCACAGGCGGCCATCCACCACCACAGCACCAAGGGGCCCAGTAGCCCGATTTGTCGTTTCCATCGGATCATTCTCTTCTCCTTTTATTCTTGCACGTGAATTGTGGGATCGTGTTTGTGGGGTTCCACCCCACGCCCTGCAAGGGAGTGCGGCTCCCTTGACCCCGTGTCGACAAAGAGATCACAGGCTTTTCAAACCAACGACTCTCTCGCTTGGACGGGCGCGAACACGGGTTTTTTTGTCGACGACGTCACTCGTTGTGGGCGTGGCGGCGTCGTAGCATCCTTGAAAAGCTTTGGGCGATGCTTTGGAGTTCGGCCATTCCATGTTGTTCCGCTTCTCGAAGAAGGGCGCGTTGTCTTTGGGCGGAGAGGCGGCCCCATCGGTCTCGCAGATGTTGGTAGAGTGCGCGCCCTTCGCGGCAAGCAGGGCGCCACCGTGTGTCACCCAGCCGATCAAGCAAAAGGCCGATGGCTGCCCCTGTTCCGTAAAATCGCGCAAACAGACCTTCTCGTACAAAGCTATGGTCGAGGTCGCGGTGGTTTTGTTCAAAGATCAAGAGGCGTTGGGGGATGCTTTCTAGATCGTTGTGTTGAAATGGGAAGCCCGCATAAAGAGAGAATTGATGTTCTACAAACATCGCAGTGCCTTCCAGCCATTCTTGATAATTGTCGTAGTCTTCGATGCGGTTTTGTCGGTCAGGATTTCGGATGATCCGTGAAGAACGCACCGCATAAAAGAGCAACAGAAAGCGCTCAGGTCGGGGGCTTTGGAGTCCTCGTGCAAGGAGGCGATTTTCCAAAAGAGCCAGCGCGATGCTTTGGGAATCAAAGGCATAGCCTGATCGGTTTTGGCTGCCGTGTGGGTATCTCCACGCTTTTTCGATGATTTGTGCGCGGTGGAAGATCTCGTGAACCAACAGGCGTTTGAAAGAGAGGCTTTCTGCGCGTAGGCTTTTTTGTGCGCCATAAAGCATCGCGTAGCTTTTTATCTCATGGATCGGAAGCTGAAAAGTGAACCCGGGCGCGGGGATCTGCCTTTTTTGGCCGTTGTAGAGGTACACGTTGGTGAGCCCTTGGGTTTGGCGTGAGTCGACAAGGATCGCATCCGAAGGGGGGTTGGGATGGTTGAGCAAGAAGCCTCGGAGGGGCCGTTGTTGCTCGGGAGAAGAGGCTCCAATGTTGACAAAGTAGCTGGGGATGCGGTCGATGCGAAAGCTTTCGGACCAGATCTTTGCGCTGCAACGTTGGCTGACGTGGTAAAGCAAGCGCAAGGTGCGAAATAACGCCCGATCTTGCGCGTCGATGTGGACGGTGCGTCCGCCGTTTTCGGCCTCTTGTGGGGGGAGATATGGAGGAGGCAAGCAATCGGTCGCAACGTTTGCGTTGGAAGGCGGGAGATCTTCTGTGAGAGAAACAGGCGAAAGTGCGTTGGGAGCAGCGGAGGGCGGAGGAGTGCTTTGGCGAGACGGCGGAGGGGTGGCTGATTTGGGCGATGGGTTGGGCATTTGAGGGAGACGGCTTGATCGTTGCCCCGATGGATGTTTGTGGGATGGTGTGGAGGGAGAGGGCAGTTTCACGCAAAGAAGCCGCGCCGAGCCTTGGGCCTCTGCGCAAATAAAGCCCACGTGGCAATCCATCGAAGACCGACAAATGGGGAGATGTTCGCTGCAATGGAACAAACACACGCTAAACAACAGGACGAAGGTAAGCTTTGTTTTCATGGATCACCGCACAGGTCGGGAGGTGGGGGAGGATGGGAGATCGCGTAGGGGGAGGGAAGTGGGAGACGGTTGGGAAGAGGGTGAAGTGAGGGCAGACGGGCGTTTGCACAGGTGGATGCAACGGTCGTATTCTTCGCGGTAGCGTTGTTCGCAGAGGCGGCGCAAGCGAGGCAAGAGGCGCAAGCGTTTGCATCGAAGCAGCTTTTTGGATTGGAACTGGTTGCAATATTTGAGGCATCGCAAGATGTCGGACTCTGCGGGGGCAGGGAGGCAAGGTTTGAGGCAACGGCGTTTTTGTTGGAGGGCAAAGTGCCGACAGGCGTGCTGTTCGGAGGGGCGGAGATCTTGGCACAAGCGCATCCGCAGGATGTATTGTTGTGTGCAAAGATGGCGCTCGCGGTCGCGGAACTGGGTGACGTATTGTTGGCAACGTGAGCGGCACAGATCTTCGGAAGGTCGAAGACACGGGGAGATTCGAGAAGAAGGCTGATCTTGCAAGCAACGGAGATAGCGTTGTTGTTGGCGATCTGCGCAGCGTTTGAGGCAGTCGGCCAATAGACCTTTTGCAGAGACGGCGGTTGGAGTAAGGAAAAACAACAAAGAAAGAAATGATAGGCGTAGATACACAGCGATCTCCTTAGGAGGATGGGTGAGAGAGCCGCCAAAAGGTCACGGGGAAACCACCGTTGCGAAAGCGAGCGATCTCTTGGGCTTGGAGGGCGGGGTGTTGTGGCGTGATATCGCGGGGCAAGAGCAGGCCCATCTGCCATCCCGTGAAGTGGTCTGCAAAGCGTCGAAGTAAGACTTGTTCTGCGCCTTTTTGTTGTGGTGTTTTTCGGGAGAGGCGTCTTCCGTAGGGGGGGTTGGCGATGAGGAAGCCTGTGGTGGAGGCGGGTGGGAGCAGGGCGTCAAGCGATCGTGTCGAGAACTGGGTGAGCGCGGAAACCTCGGCACGAAGAGCGTTTTGCTTTGCGTATCCGATGACGTTGGGATCGTGGTCGAATCCCCACAGTTGCGAAGGTTCGGTCGATGGCGGGTTGCGCGCTTTCCAGCGCGGAAGCAGGAGCGGAGCGTGCAAGACTTCTTCCCAGAGGGCGGGGTCAAAGTCCGGCCAGCGCTGGACAAGATAAGGACGCGGTAAGCGCGGAGGGAGGGCGGCTTGTAGACGGGCTGCTTCGATCAGAAAAGTTCCCGATCCGCATACAGGGTCGACAAGAGGCTGTGTTGGCGTCCAACCAAGCAGCCACAACAAAGCGCAAGCGATGGATTCGCGCAAAGGTGCTTCGCCTGTGGCTGTGCGCCAGCCGCGTTGATAGAGCAACGGTCCTGTTGCATCGAAACTCAAGGTGCAGCGGTCTTCTTCGACGCGAACCCACAAACCGAATGGGCTGTCTTGTTGGGCGGAGCGTGGATAAGGCGATGCGTCGGCGTTTTGCAAGGAGCGTGGAGGAGGCGATGCGTCGGCGTTTTGCAAGGAGCGCGAAGGGTTTGTTTTATCCGGTAGATTGGCTTCGTCCGAAGAGAGATGGGGCGATGCGTCGTCCTCCAAAGAACGAGACGGGATCGGCGGGGCTTTGGGGAGTGCGTCTTGGAGAGCCTCGATCAGGGTGCGTTCGATGGCATCGCGGCTGTGGAGGCGGGAACGGTGGCTGGTGATGTGCAGTTGCAAAGGCGCATGGGGCGGGAGATAACGCGACCATTCGATGCGTTGGGTTTTGCGATGGAGGGTGAAGAGGTCGCCTGCGCGAAAATCATCGAGGCGCAGCAGTATCCGATGCGCGCAGCGTGTGGTGTAAAGGGCGGTGTAGAGGCCCTTTCGGGTGGCTTCAAACTCGACACCGCCCGAGACGATCTGCGTGTGTTTGCAGCGCATGGCACGCAGTTCGAGTTGGAGGGCTTCTTCTAAACCGGGTAGCGTGGTAGCAAAGTAGGTCTGGGCCATCTTGAGAGATCTCCTTCTTTCAAGGCGGTATTGTAGCATACACAAGGAAAGGTGCGAGCATGGAAGTGCGTGAGGACTGGAAAGCCACGACGGTGTATCAGATCTATCCGCGTTCGTTTATGGATGGCGATGGCGATGGCATCGGGGACATCGAAGGGATCTTGCAGCGTCTGGGATATCTCAAGTGGTTGGGAGTCGAGACGCTGTGGTTGTCGCCCGTGTATGCGAGTCCACAACGCGACTTTGGTTATGATATCAGCGACTATCGAGCGATCGCGCCCGAATATGGGACGATGGAGTCGATTCATCGACTGATCGAGGCCGTTCATGCACAAGGGATGCGTTTGGTCATGGACATGGTGATGAACCACACATCCTCGGATTCTGCTTGGTTTCAGGCATCACGCAGTCACCGCGACGATCCCAAACGCGACTGGTATTTGTGGCGTGATGGACGCGGAAAAGACGGGAAAAAGCCCCCCAACAACTGGCGTGCAATGATCGGCGGCAGTGGATGGCATTACGAAGAACAAACCCAACAGTGGTATTGGGCCACTTTTTTACCCTTTCAGCCTGATCTGAATTATCGGAATCCTGCGGTCAAACGGGCCATGTTGGATCATGTGCGTTTTTGGTTGGATCAAGGTGTCGATGGTTTCAGGTTGGATATCTTTAACGCGATCTTCAAAGATGCTTCCTTTGCGGATAATCCGAGATCTTGGCGACCGTTCCCAAGCGAGGACAGTCCTGAAGGATTTTTCCAACGCCCGCTGCATACCATCGATCATCCCGATACCTTGGCCTTTTCCAAAGAACTTCGGTCTGTATTAGACAGCTACAGCCATCCTTCGCGCTTTTTGGTCGGCGAAGTCTTTGGCTCTCCCGAAGCGCTCAAGCGTTATTGTGGCGAACATGCCGATGGTTTGCATCTGGTCTTTTTGTTTCGTGCGATGCGAACGGCATTTCGAGCAGAAGCGTTCCGAGCGTTGATTGCGGAGTACGAACAAAACTTTGCGCCGCCGCTATTGCCGACATGGGTGTTTGGGAACCATGACCGCGCACGATCGATTGATCGACTGGGCGGAGATCCCCATCGAGCGGCGCTTTTGGCCTTTGTGCAGTTGACGGCGCGTGGTGTGCCGTTTCTTTATTACGGCGAAGAGATCGGGATGACGTCGCTGGATACGCCGTTTTCGTCTTCGCTCGATCCGCTGGCACACCATTACGGTTGGGTGCCTGATTTGTTGTGGCCTTGGATGAAGCGGATGGGATTATTTGTCCATCGCGATGTCTGTCGTAGTCCGATGCAATGGGCGGATGCCCATCACGCGGGCTTTTCTGGTACGAAAGACAAAACGTGGCTTCCTGTGCATCCGAACTATCCGCGTGTGAACGTTGATGCGCAGCGCAAAGCTCCCAATTCGTTGCTGTGGTGTTATCGCCGTTTGTTGCATTGGCGGCGGCTGTTGCCTTGTTTGGCGCGAGGTGAGATGCGCTTGTTCGAAGATCAACGCAGTCGTCGGGTGTTGCTTGGTTATGAGCGAAGCTTGGCAGGTGAGGCTTGGCGGGCGGAGATCTGGTTGAACTTTGGGGCACAAGAACAGGCGTTACCTGCGGGGGATGCGCCTGTGGCTTGGTTTTCTTCTTTGGAGGCGAGCGTCGAGGAAGTGGCTTGGTTGGATCGCGGTGTGGCGTTGCCGATGTTGTCCGAGGCTGCGCCGCTTGTGTCAAGACCTACGCGATTACGACCGTTTGAAGGGGTGCTTTTGGTTCACCGCTATGAATAGAGGGCGTCGCGGTGGGATGGTGTTTACGGGGCTTTTTTCCGCAATCAAGGGA
>CAUJFU010000522.1 GCA_963169055.1 Myxococcota bacterium | reverse complement strand
CTGTGGGGCTGTGCGGTGTTTGCTTGGGCGAGTGTTGGTAAGAGGTGATGGGGGCGTCGGGTGCTCCTCGGACAAGAGGAGCGGGGAAGGGCAGGGTCGAGTTTTGGGAAGGGCGGGGCGCGCGAGGTTTTCGGATTTTGGTTTCGGAAAGTAGCTCTTGCTGTTCTTTTTCGTCGATGGATTCAAAGAAAGAGGCTTCTTCGGAATCTGTGTTTGTTTGGAGCGAGGATGGGGTTTCTTCGAGGCCAAGGAGACGATCTGTGATCCATTCTGGATATTCGATACTGTCGAGCCGTTCGAGGGGCTGGAGTTCTAGAGGATATTCTTTGGCGAGAAAGAATCGGGCCTCTTTTTGCCCACGTTCCATCAACAACAAGATATTCAAACCGATCATCGCGCTCAACGAACTGGTGAATTGTTCGAGATCGGAGGTCTCTCGAATCCCTTGGATGTGGCAGTACACCGAAAGCGGCTCACTGCCCACGAATTCTTCGAATTCAAAAGTCATCTCAAACGCGAGATCGAGGCTTGGCGACAACTCCACGCTGAGTCCCGTGGTCAAGCCCAAGGTGCGTATTTGGATGGTGCGAATAGAAGATGTCGGGAGATCCCAAACTTGTCTTTCTTCGCCCTTCGTCGCTTCAATGCTCAGTAGATGCTCGGTAGTGTCGAGTTCCAAGTGCTCGACGATGGGCAACGAGGTTTGGTTGCCTGTGGAGGTGATATATCGGATCGCAACAAAGACCAACCCAACGAAAAAAAGTCCGCCCAACCAAGGAGGGAATTGAAGAAAGCTTGGCACAAACCAAGCGGCGACCCACCCCGCGCAACCCCAACCGAAGCCACCGGCTTGTTTCACCACGAGCGTGTTGGGTCCTTTAAAAGACACCAGCTTTCCTTGCTTATAGACTTGCAACTTCATCAGAAAAGTCTCCCAAAGGTTCTTTGTTTGAGCACTTTGTGTTGCAGTAGATGCTGCTTTTTCTCTCTGTTGACGGGGTCAAGGATATCGCCGAATGTCGGTCTGTTGGCAACCCCCCTCGCTTTGGGCGAAGAACAAACTCGCACGATGGGTGCGGTCGCTTGGGCTTTTTTGATGCAAGCAGAAAGAGAGCAGGGAGGTATGGGGGCTTTTTTCGATGCAGGCAGAAAGAGGGGAGGGAGGGGGGGCTATTCTTCTTTGGAGGCGACTTTGGCCCATGTATCGCGCAAACCGATGATGCGGTTAAAGACGGGTTTGTTGGGGCGTGTATCGATTTTGTCAGCCACAAAATAGCCGATCCGTTCGAATTGTACGCGATGTTCGGGGGCAGCGTTGGAAAGGGCGGGTTCAACGTAGCCTTCGATGGTCTTCAAGGAATCGGGGTTCAAGAAGGCGGTGAAATCTTTGTCTTTGTCGCCTTCGGGATCGGGAACTGTAAAGAGGCGGTCGTACAGGCGAACTTCTGCGCGGATGGCGTGAGGTGCAGAGACCCAATGCAAGGTGGCCTTGACTTTTCGACCGTCTGCCGTTCCACCGCGTGATGCGGGATCATAGGTGCAGATCAGTTCGATGATTCGGCCCTCTGCATCTTTGACCACATCTTTGCAAGTGATGTAGTAGGCATAACGCAAGCGGACTTCGCGCCCGGGAGCAAGGCGGAAAAACTTCTTGGGTGGGTCTTCCATGAAGTCTTCGCGCTCGATATAAAGCTCCCGAGAAAAGGGGACTTTGCGTGAACCCATGGCAGGATCTTCGGGGTGATACGGGGCCTCCAGTTCTTCGACTTGGCCTTCGGGATAATTTTCAATCACCACACGAATTGGGTCCAAAACAGCCATCACACGGGGAGTTGTGGCGTTCAAGTCTTCGCGTAAGGCGTGTTCAAGCATCGCTACATCGACGGTGCTGTTGCGCTTGGCGACACCGATGCGCTCGCTAAAGTTGCGCAGCGATGCGGGTGTAAAGCCGCGCCGACGCATCCCTGCGATCGTCGGCATACGCGGATCATCCCATCCCGAGACCAAGCCTTCTTCGACCAAACGCAACAGCTTGCGCTTGCTCATCACCGTATAAGTCAGCTCCAACCGAGCAAATTCGATTTGGCGTGGGCGAGAAGGAACCTCGACTTGGCTCACAAACCAATCGTAGAGCGGGCGGTTGTTTTCAAACTCCAGCGTGCAAAGCGAATGGGTGATCCCCTCCAACGCATCGGATAAACCGTGTGCAAAGTCATACATCGGATACATACACCACGCATCACCTGTGCGATGGTGGTGGGCGCGGCGGATGCGATAAAGCGTCGGATCGCGCATCGTGATGTTGGAAGAAGCCATATCGATCTTAGCCCGCAAGACCATCGAACCATCTTCAAATTCACCCGCACGCATACGGCGGAACAGATCCAAGTTTTCTTCCACAGAGCGATCGCGATAAGGGCTGTTTTTGCCCGGCTCTGTCAGGGTTCCTCGGTACTCTCGGATCTCCTCTGCGCTCAAGCTGCACACATAAGCCTTGCCCATACGGATCAGATCTTCGGCGTAGTTGTACAGCTTACCGAAATAATCCGAAGCAAAAAACAGGCGATCTCCCCAATCAAAGCCCAACCACCGCACATCGCGTTGGATCGATTCGACGTATTCGACATTTTCTTTCGTTGGATTGGTGTCATCCATCCGCAAGTTGCAAGTCCCGCCAAATTCGAGTGCCATCCCAAAGTTCAAACAGATCGACTTGGCGTGGCCAATATGCAAGTAGCCGTTGGGTTCGGGCGGAAAACGCGTCGCAATCCGCGTGTGTTTTCCTGTGGCGAGATCTTCTCGAATGATATCCCGAATAAAATGTGAAACATCGCTTTCGGCGGCTTCGTGGTGGCTCATGCTCTTCTCCTTCGGTCTTTTTCGTCGCATCATGCACCCATCGATCCCCATCCACGGGCGCGACAAGGCTGCATTCTCTAACACAATCGATCTGCTCGTGCAACGATGTTCCCAAAAGAAAAGTTCACCGCCGACGGAAGATGGCGGAAGATGGCGGAAGATGGCGGAAGATTATTTCAGGGGAGCCACTTGGAAGCCGCCTGTGTGGGTGGGTTTTTGCAGGAGGGGGGGGACGATCTTGGCGCGGTAGGTGACGCGGGCTTCGACGTAGGTTTTGGGGACGGTGCTTGCGCGAAACTTCATGGTGGTGTCGCGGAGTCGGATGGCGGCTTCTAGTGCGCCTTCGGTTTTTTTCTCGATCTGCGGAAGTTTGAGGACTTTGCCTTCTTGTTGGACTTCGACGCGCAATACGATGACAACGGGTTGATCTTTCATCTTTTCTTCGGTGGTT
>CAUJFU010000521.1 GCA_963169055.1 Myxococcota bacterium | reverse complement strand
TCGAAGACGGATGGAACGAAAGAATCGTAGACAAAGCACACGCAAATATACATAAAAAGACGGAGGATACGACCTCCGCGTAGGGTGTGATGAAAGGTAGGGGCGTATGGCATACGCCGTTGCGCCATTCACGGGGATGTTCATCGCTCTGTACGAGCAGGCAACCTGCGGATGTCGTATGAGGCAGTGGAAAAGAGAAAGCGTGAAGAATCAACCCGTGGTAGGGGCGGTTCGCGAACCGCCCGCGCCTGAATATCGGCCTTTTTCGTATCGGTATGACAGTTCAGTCTCTTTTCTTCACCCGATGCCCGTGGCGTGATACGAAATTTGCCCATGCCAGAGACCCCCCGCTGGATGGGCTTTACAGACGAAGTGTCCGAGTGTTAGGGGTGGGGGCCAACCACGGCTTAACCTAGCGCGTATGGGGGCAGCCCCCCGTGGCTGCCCAAGAATAGGGCGTCTACAGCAAATCCGACGTTTCGCACACACCACTCGCATATCGTACAAGCAGATCAGGAGAAGAGCGGCAAAACGAATGGATATCCCCGTGTTCGCGGCACTTCAAGCGGCGGTGCTGTGGATTGGAAAAACGCTGATCACCCCGTCCATACGGGGTCAAGGGGGCCACGCCCTTGGGGGCGGGGAGTGCGGTAGAATCCCACTTATCAGAGAGAGAGGAAGCGAGCGATCTAGATATCCTCGGAGGTCTCGGAGGATGGGGCTGTTGTGGAGGTATCGGGGGGAAGTGTGGAGGCATCGGAAGAAGAATCAGAAGAAGCGGCCTCGGAAGAAGCGGAAGGAGCGCTTGCAGCGGCAAGGACGCTTGGGAGTTCGCGGAGGTCGTTGAGGCCAAAGAATTCGAGAAACTCCTTGGTGGTTGCGTAAGTGAAGGCGCGTCGGGCATCTTCGGTGCGTCCGATGCGTGCGACGAGTTTGCGTTCAAGCAAGCTACGCAAGGTGCCGCTTGAATCGACGCCACGGATCGCATCGATCTCAGCGCGAGAGATCGGTTGTCGGTAAGCGATGATCGAGAGACATTCGAGAGCAGCGCGACTAAGACGTGGAGGTCGTTCTTCGTAGAGCAGTTGGAGCAAGTGCGCGTGTTCGGAGCGAGTGCGGATCTGCCATCCACCCGCAACGGTTTCGAGGCGAAGCCCACGCAAAGGGTGGTTGTACTGATTTTTCAGTTCGCGCAAGACGGCTTCGATGTGTTCAGGGAGGACGGAAACGCCGGCATGTTCGAGGACACCGCGCAGTTCTTCACAAGAGAGCGGGCGATTGGCAGCGAACAACAAGGCTTCGAGTTGACCATAAAGCGCCTCACGGGCGGATTCTTTGCGGGAGCGAAAGCCCCAAGAAGATTCGGTCGCAAGCGGCGTTGCGTGGTGGGCGCGTTGTCGCATCAGGTCTCTCCATCAAGGCAGTGTATGCGTCGGTTCTATCGAGGTTTGCGGTTTTTGCGTTCGGCTTCAAGGGCTTTGAGTTCGTCGATCTCGTCTTCATCAAGAGGATCAGCGGATTCATCGAGAGGATGGGCTTCTTCGACGTCTTCGTTTTCTGCGGATTCCTCGTCGTCATGCAAGATCGAAAAATCCGCGAGATCCACCAGCGCATGTTGATCGAGTTGGCGCTGTTCTTCGGGAGAGAGGGCCGAAGCGCGATAAGTAAAGCTGCTTGGATCGTCAAGCGGGATCTGATCCAGATCCGTCAGAGCTTCCACAAGGATATCTTCGCGATCGATCTGGGCCAGCCTGATATGATGTAGCCGACAAAGCTCAAGCAACGCAAGAAAAGTGACAATTAAAGTCGAACGCTCCCAGATATCCTCGATCAATTGGGAGAAACGGAGATTGTTTTTTCCACGCAGTTGATGGCAAACCCAAGAGATCTGTTGGCGCACAGAGACAAGTTCGCGTCGGACTTGATGAAAGGGGCCTTGTGGGGACTGCAACATCTTGCGACGCAGGAGGGCCGAAAAGATATCGATCAGCTCGCCAGCGGTGACATCCGTTTCAGGCGGTAGTTCGGGGAGTTCAGGGCGCAGGTCACTTCCGCGCACGAACACATCGCGGCCAAGGAGATGGCGGTCTTGGAGTTGGAGAGAGAGTTGTTTGACTTGCTCGTACTCCATGACTTTTTCGACGAGCGGGGTACGCGGATCTTCTTTGCTATCTTGGACGCGGGGCAGGAGCATACGGGATTTGATGTAAGCGAGTTCTGCGGCAAGTTCGAGGTACGCACCGGCTTGTTCGAGATCAACGCGCTGGATAGCATCGACGTAGATCTGGAATTCT
This sequence comes from Myxococcota bacterium, assembly GCA_963169055.1. GTDB lineage: Bacteria > Myxococcota_C > UBA6777 > UBA6777 > UBA6777 > JAKLKB01. Next base: position 17,480 of record CAUJFU010000521.1, on the reverse strand, counting down.
TCGGCGATTTGGTGGATCGGAAGGTCGAAGATATCGAGGTCACGCTTGCGGATCAAGTGGAGCAAAACGTCGAGTGGCCCGTCAAAAGAAGCCGTTTGAAGATGGAGGTCTTTGTGGGAAAGGGTGATCTCTTGCATCGTGAAGACTTCCTCGTCGATGGCGCGAACGGAATGGTCAGAAACGAGCCGATGGGATCAAAACATGCCAAAGAATCCACGCAGGACTCCGATCAGATAAAGCATCGGTTCGCGGATCAGCCATCCGATCGGGTCGATCGTGCGGTTGGTAAAGTAAGGCAAGACGATCAAGCCAAGAAGCGTGTACGCTCCGTATTCTTCGTTGAAGCGCTTGAAACGGTAGGCTTGGTTGAGCGGCAAAAGGTTGGTGACGATGTGAGACCCGTCAAGCCGAAAGAGCGGGATCAAGTTAAAGAAGGCCAGAGAAAAATTGGCGACCATCATCAGGCCGAGAAATTGGAAGAGGAAAGGCTCAAGGTCGTTTCCCCGAAGCCAGCCGTATTTTGCCATCGGAAAATAGAGCGCTGCGGCGATCAAGCCGAGGAGAAAGTTGGAAGCGGGTCCCGCGCCCGTCACCAAGATATCGTCACGGCGCGGTTGTTGAAAGTTCGTGGGATTCACAGGGACAGGACGCGCCCACCCAAATCCACCCGACACCAGAAAACAAATCGATCCCCACAGATCAAGATGAACGATGGGGTTTAAGGTGACGCGGCCTTCGCGATAAGCCGTATCATCGCCGAGTTTGTAGGCAGTCCAAGCGTGAGCAAATTCGTGAAAGGTCAGAGAGATCAACAAAACGAGCGCCAAAAGCGCCAAGCGTTGCGGATCTTGGAAAAGGCTAAACATCGTATGTCTTCTCCGAAAGCCTCGTTGAGGGGTGGTGTATCCCAAACCTAGGCGTTCTAACGCTTGCGTTTTTTGGGTTTACGGGAGACACGGGGACTGCTGCCACCGCGACCGAATTGTCGGTTGTAGATGCGGATCAGCTCGTTGGTGTAATCCATGCCAGAGCGTGCGTAAAGGATACTACTTTCGGTTTTTTCGAGCATCAGATCGAGACCTTCTTTTTCGGCGATCTGGCGGATAATCACTTCCATTTTTCGGAAGATCACCCGAGTTTCTTTCGCTTCTTCTTGTGCGAGTTCGCGGGTGAGGTTGCTGTACATTTTCTGAAGTTCAAGAAATTTTTGTTGAAGTTTGAGTTGGGCTTTGCGCTTGGCTTCACCGCGCAAGATGGTAGATCGTCGATCAAACAGCTTTTTTTCGCGTTTGAGTTTTTCTTGTTCTTCGTTGAGCTTGCTTTGGTAGGTTCCTTTTTTTTCTTGGAGCTTGTTTTTGGCAGCGCGCCCATCGTCGACTTCGTTGAGGGCCTTGCGCAAGTCGACATAGCCGATGCGCTTGGCGTGAGCCAGAGCAGGGGCCAACAGAAAGCAAGCAATCAAAAGACAGCGAAACATGTGTGTAAGTCCTCCTTTGCGGGCCGAGCAAAGATAAGCGGATGGAGAGAGCATCCGCAAGGTTTTGGCGTGGTGAAAAAGCGTTATCGAAATCGAATTCAACGTTAAAAGGCGTTACCGATGTTGAATTCAAAGAGGATCGAGTCATCTCCGGGGCGTCGGGTAAGCGGGATACCCCACTCAAAACGCAGCGGCCCGATAGGCGAAAACCAGCGCACCCCAAAGCCAGCGCTCATAAAGAGTCCAAGCGGCAAGAAGGTATTGCGTCGGTCTTGGAAGATCAGTTCGTTGTCGTCATAGGCGTTTCCGGCATCAAAGAAGACAACACCTTTGAGTCCAACGCTCGGGATGATGGGGATCTCCAGTTCGGCGTTAAAGATCAATTCTTTGTTGCCACCCCAGTTGAATTCGTCCAGTTTGAAGGCGCTATCGGACTGTCCGGGGATTCGACGGGTGGGTCCGATGGTAAAGGGTCGGAAGCCACGGACGGAGTTGATACCCCCGAGGCGATAACGCTCAAACGAAGGAACGCCGAGCGTGGAGGGGCTAAAGATCCAACCGAGTTGGAGATTGAAGCGCAAGACAGGGAGGAATTCGTTTCCAAAGATCGGCAAGTTGACATACCAGCGGCTGATCGCAGAGAGGCGAGAGAAGCGGTTTTGAGATCCGAGATACCAATCTGCGTGCTCGATGGAGATGCTTTGAAAATGGCCGCGTGTCGGGAAGAGGCGGTTGTCGCGTTTGTCATAACGCAAAGACAGGCGAAGGCTAGAGGTGATGGTGGGACCGTCGACGCCCGAAAAGAATCCTTTGATACGGATGCCCGAATCAAGGGTGTTTCCGCTGGCATTGATCTGTACACGTTCGAATTTGTAGGTGAGCAGGAGATTGAGATCGTCAAGCAGCGGATAGCCCCATGTCAGCGACCCCCCCGTGGTGGTTTGGCGAAAGCCGATGGAGAACAGCGTGCCGTAATCGCGTTGGGAGTTGTAGGCCGAAAAAGCGAAGGTCCAGAGCGAATCAAAGAGGTAAGGTTCGACGAATTGGATCTGGAAGAGTTGACGGATCGAGGAGAGTTGCGCGGCAAAAGACAGCGATTGCCCACGTCCAAAAAGGTTGTTTTTGGCGATCTGCGCGTTAAATACGAGTTGCTCAAAAGAGCTAAAGCCTGCACCGATCTGGAAAGTACCTGTGGGTTTTTCTTTGACTTCAAATTGAAGGACGACTCGATCAGGTTGGCTGCCTTTGCGGAAGTTGGCCTTGATCCCATAGAGGGGATGGGCTTTTTCAAAGAAGCCGAGAGCAAAGATCCGCTGTTGGCTGATTTGAACGAGATTCCCGTTGTAATAATCGCCTTCGGAAACACGGATCTCGCGGCGGATCACGCGGTCTTGCGTGATCGAATTGCCCGATATCTCGATGCGTTCGATGCGAACCTTTTCACCTTTTTGGATCTCAAGGGTGAGGTCGATCTCGCGGGTTTCTTCGAGCAGGTTGTGTCGAGGGACGATGTTGGCGTAGGCGTAGCCTCTATTTTGGTAAAAATTGGTGAGAGCAAGCAGGTTGTCTTTATAGAGTTTTGTACGATTAAAGACCTGCCCTTTTCGCATGGTGAGTTTGTGAAGGAGTTCTTTTTCGGGGATCAGGAGATCGCCTTTGACGCCAAGGTTGCGGTAGCGGTAGACTTCGCCTTCAGTCACCCAATAAGTGATGTAGATCGAGCGTTTATCGGGGTTAAGGTACACTTTGGGCTTGCCCATCTTCACTTTGATGTAGCCGTTGTCCATGTAGTAGGAGTTGAGGAAGTAGAGATCGCGCTGGATCAAGGCTTCTTGGTAGGTGCTGCGTCCTGAGATCATGCCAAGCAGCGATTGTTCGGAAGTTTGGAGATATTGGCGCAGGGTATCGCTGGTGACTTTTTGGTTTCCGACGAAGTTAATTTGTCGGATCATAATCTTGGCGTTTTCGCGGATTTGAAAGGTGACGATCACAGAAGCGTTGGTGGGTTTGGAGACTTCGGCTTCGACTTCGGCGAGATAAAAGCCTTTTTCAACGTAGAGTTCACGAATCTTTTGGACGTTTTGTTGGATCTGGGCTTGGTTGAGGATGCCGTATTTTTTGACGTCGACGACTTTTTTGATGTCATCCAGCCCGACTTCTTTGTACCCTTTAAACTGAACATCTCGAACAGCGGGCTTTTCCGTCACTTGAAAGATCAAGACGATTTGATCACCATCGCGCTTTGCAACGACTTGGACATCGCGAAAAGGCCCGAGGTTGTAGACGCGCCGAACATCGTCGGCGACCTTGGTTCGATCGAGAGCGGCTTTGGGCTTGGACTGGATCTGGTTGAGGATGGCGAGAGTTTCGGTGCGGAGATTGCCCTTGATCTCGATTTTTTTGATGATCGGCGGGGTGCTGTCGCTGCCGTCTTGTGCGTGTGCGGTGGCGAAACCGACGCCCGCCCAAAGCAACGCAACGAAGGCAAGGAGCCGTTGGATGGTCATGTGTTTGTTCTCCAGCGAACGCAGCATGATGGCCCCTATGCGTTTTCGCGTGAAGGCGTGTCTTGCGCCTCGATGAGTTGGCCTTTTTCAAGGCGAAGGGTGCGTTGCATACGTTGGGCAAGGGAAAGATTGTGGGTCACGACGATGGAGGTGACACCCCAACGTTGATGAAGTTCTTGGATAAGGTGGTGGATACCTTCGCCCGTTTGGTGATCGAGGTTTCCAGTGGGTTCATCGGCGAGAAGAAGGCGAGGACGCATGACGAGGGCGCGGCAAAGAGCGACACGTTGGCGTTCTCCGCCGCTAAGCTCGCCGGGGCGATGTTCGAGGCGATGTTCGAGGCCGACCCATTCGAGAAGTTCTTGGGCGCGCTGTTGGGCTTCTTGACGCGGCATACGCTGGATCAAGGCGGGCATCATCACGTTTTCGAGAGCAGAGAATTCGGGGAGGAGATAATGCGCCTGAAAGACGAAACCGATCATGCGGTTGCGCAAACCCGCGAGGGCTTCTTCGCTCATGCGGAGGATATCATGCCCTGCGAGCGTCAGTTGACCTTCGGTGGGGATATCAAGCGTCCCAAGCAGATGCAAGAGTGTGCTTTTCCCAGCCCCCGAAGCACCGATGATAGCGATGCTTTGGCCGGATTCGACGCGCAAAGAGATCGCTCTTAGCACATCGATACGGCGCTGCTCAAGCCAAAAGCTTTTGGCGATGTCTTGGGCAAGAAGAAGAGGAGGCACGAGATCAGTCATGGCGAAGTCCATCGACAGGGCGCATTCGGGCGGCCTGTAGTGCGGGGTAGATCGTGGCGACAAAGCTCAACAAGATCGCAGCAACAGCCACAGAAAAGAAGTCGTAGAAGTTCATTTTGACGGGTAGATGGGCGATATAGTACACGTCCGTATTCATGCGGATGGGGAATTCGATGAGATAAAGGCAGGTGCGCCACCCAAACAACAGGCCCAAGATCGTGCCGATTAAGCCGATCACGACGCCTTCGATCATAAAGATGCGCATCACGCTGGAGTTGGTCGCGCCCATGGATTTCAGGATGGCGATCTCTTGGGACTTTTCGACAACGACCATAAAAAGCGTGCTGACGATGTTAAAGGAAGCCACCAAGACAATAAAGGTGAGGATCACAAACATCACCCATTTTTCCATCTGCAAAGCGCCGAACAATTGGAGGTTGAGGTCGATCCAATCTTGCACGTGATAAGGGCCGCCCCCCAACCGTTTGCGGATCGCTTGTTTGAGTTGGGTGGTTTGGTGGATATCGGCAACTTTGAGTTCGAGTCCACCCGCCATATCGGGCATCTGAAAGAGGTCTTGTGCGCTGTGAAGAGCGACCAAGGCAAACTTCAGATCGTATTCGTACATACCTGTAAAAAAGATCCCTGCGACGCGAAACTTGAGGACACGAGGAGCCGGTCCCATCGGGGTGAGCGTGCCACCCGCAGGGGAGATCACGCGCAGTTCGTCGCCAAGGCCAACCCCAAGACCGTTCGCAAGTTCCTTCCCAAGTAAGATCCCGGGCAGGACTTTTTTGGCGTCTTTTTTTGGCGCAGTATCCAACAAGCCGAATTGGCGGAGTTCATCATCAGCAGACTTCGTCGTGGGCGATGAAGTCGGGCGAGAGGCTGGTGGCGGGCGTCGACGAGGCCGTAGGCCCAAAAGCTCCTCTTCTTCGGGAGTAAGGGCATCGTTGGAGTCTTGAAAGATCATCCGACGGCGGATCGTGGGAGGATGCGGGATCAGGTGGGGAGAAAACAGGTAAGAAAGCTTGCCGGACTTGAGTTGACGTTGGAGGCGCTCGGTGTGAAGGGCGCGATCCTCGATTCCACGCAGCAACGCGCCCGAAGAGTTGCTTGATGTGGAGAGCATCACCTCGCTAGAGATGTAGGCTGCACAATCAAGGACGCCTTTTTGTTGGAGGATGCGGTCACAAATGTCGCGGTATCGGGCGATATCGCTATCGTGTCGCTCGATGGTGATGTTGGGAGTGCTTTCGATGATCTTGGAGCGCAAGTCGTCCCCAAAGCCGCTGAGGACGGAGAGGACGACCGTTAGCGCCCAAACGCCCACCCATACGCCAAGGATACTGATCAGCGTAAGCAGGGATATCACGCGACTGCGCTTGCGACTTTTCAGATGGCGAAGCGCAACAAGGACTTCATACGACAACAAGATCATGCTTTATGGCTTTTGTTCTTTTTTGAGTTGAGGAAAGAAGATCACATCGCGGATAGACGGCGCATCACAAAGATACATGCACAAACGATCGATCCCGATACCTTCGCCTGCGGTGGGAGGCATACCATGTTCGAGCGCGCAAATGAAGTCCTCATCGTAATCCATCGTTTCTTGCGCGCCTGCGGCCTTTTTCTCGACCTGCTTTAAAAAGCGTTCGCGTTGATCCATTGGATCGTTCAGCTCGCTGAAAGCGTTGCCAAGTTCGCGGCCATAGACAAAGATCTCGAAGCGGTCGGTGATCGCAGAATCTTTTTCATTGCGCCGAGCAAGCGGGCTGATCGCCGTAGGATAGGCCGTGATGAAGGTCGGCTGGATCAGATGGGCTTCCGCGACTTCTTCAAACAGTAGCCCGATCTGCTCGCCATGTTCGAGTCCATCGAAGGGGTTTTCGCCTTTGTGCGAAAAATGCGCAGAAGTAAAAGCGGCCAAAGCATCGCGATCATCGAGCAAAGCCAACGTGATGGGTTCTTTTTGTTTGCCTTTGACCCAATGCTCGTTCCAACAAGCAACGATGGCTTCGCGCATCGTCATCCGCCGCCAAGGAGCCGCAAACTCGATGGGTGTTCCTTGGTAGGTGATGTGGGTCGTACCGCAGACTTGGCGTGCGACGTGGGAGATCATCTGCTCGGTGATGCTCATCAAGTCTTCGAACGTTGCGTAAGCCATGTAGAATTCGAGCATCGTAAATTCGGGGTTGTGTTGTGTGCTGATGCCTTCGTTGCGGAAGTTGCGATTGATCTCATAGACGCGCTCAAAACCACCCACTACAAGGCGCTTGAGGTAGAGTTCGGGCGCGATCCGCAAGAACAAGTCCATATCAAGGGTGTTGTGATGGGTCACAAAAGGCTTCGCAGCAGCCCCACCAACAAGCGGGTGCATCATCGGGGTTTCGACTTCCATAAAGTCGAGCGCATCAAGATAATTGCGTATGGATTTGACGATCTGCGAACGTTTGCGAAAAACGTCTGCGACTTCGGGATTGGCGATCAAGTCGACGTAGCGTTGTCGATAGCGCGTTTCCACGTCCTTGAGTCCGGCCCATTTGTCGGGGAGGGGGCGCACACTTTTGGTCAGAAGCACAGCCACATCGGCTTGGAGGGTGAGTTCGCCTGTTTTGGTCAAAAAGCAGCCGCCGCTCGCACCGACGATATCGCCCATCTCTACGAGCTTAAAGCGCTCAAAGGCTTCGTCACCGATCCCATCTTTGCGGACGTAGATTTGGATCTCGCCGTGTCGATCACGCAGTTGTGCGAAGATGGCCTTGCCAAAAGAGCGCAACAAGATCACGCGCCCTGCGATCGAAAAGCGTTCGTTGCCCACGCCATGCGAGAGATCACGGCCACAACGCATTACAGGTTTACCGTGTTCGTCCACGTCGCCCGTAGGTGCCCAGTGGTAATAAGCTTTGATATCGCGGGTGGTAGAAGTGGGTTTGAAGTCGTTGCGAAACGGCGATCCACCGAGTTCTTTGAGCTTTTCTAGTTTGGCGATGCGATTGAGTATCTGCTGATTGAGATCCAAAGTCTCGTCTGTTTTTGACATCCTGCGCTAACCTCCGTCGATTCGACTGCTGCTTCGCGGTCTTTTGCCCAATAAGGCGACGGAGGATAGCGAGGGCGCAAGCCCTTGTCAACACAAGCCTGCGCACAGCGCGAAGGCAGTCGACCAAGTACACAGAGGACATTACGGAGTGGGCGGTGGGACGGGCTTGTTAAGGGTGATGGCAGAGGCATTGAAGCGAAACACGGTGGAGATGCCGTCAGCCATCCGCGTATCCAACGCGCAGCTACGGCCACTGCAATTGGTCACACCTGCGTGGCAAGCGATGGGTTGGGAGAATTTGGTGGTTCCGTCGCCATCCGTACATTCGAGGGTGGTACCTTGGAGTCCGAATTTTTCGAGTTTGTCGTTGTCTAGATCGATATCGGGTTGTGCAAGGCGAGGATTGAGGCCCACCAGCAATTGAAGCACCGTTTGGTTGTTGATGCCATCGATCAGATCGAGGTTCCACATAGGCAGTGCGCCGCCAAACTTTCCAGCCGTAAGGATGCGCAGTTGAGGATCGACGCGAAAAGTCACGCGAGTCATCTTTAAGGTGATCGGAAGAGGCGGCTGGTTGGGGAAAAGAGAAAGATTCAAGCGAAAGTCCCCGGGGCCCGCAGTGATCACACCGTTGTTGACCGTGACGTTTTTGAAAGAGATCAAAGGCTTGCCGTTGGCGTCCAAGGAAGAAGGATCGACACCAAAAGTTCCCGGGATCGAGCTTTTTTGGCCGATGTAAAAGTTCACATCTGTCGTGCCTGTTTGGACGGTAGGATCGGTATTGTTGGCGAGTTCGAGCAAGAGGATCAATTGTTGGGATTTGATCTGATCATCGATCTGCTTTTGAACATCTGCGCCAAACGCTGCAAGCAACAAGGCGATGCTTCCGATCAGTTCTCCAAAGCGATTGTCAACGACGTTATCGCCGTTAAGGTCGAATCCATCGGCGGGATCCATGACAAGGAAGAGTTGGTTGACGTGAAAAGCGCCTGTGCCTTGGTTGCTCTCGGGGAGGATGGCTTCGGGTAGATCGGGTTCGACTTCGGCTGGTGTTTCAGGGATCACCTCACCGCTATCGGGCGTTGGCTCGGCTTGGGATTCGATTGGAGTCTCGGGCTTGGCCTCGGCTTGGGGTTCAGGTGTGGGTTCGGGTGTGGGTTCGGGTGTGGGTTCGGTTTGGGGTTCGGGTGTGGGTTCGAGCGTGTTCTCCGTTTGCGTCTCGGATGTGGTTTCGGTGTTGGTGTTTTCTTTGTTGGTTCCGCCGTCTCCCGAAACTTCGGCGTTGTTTTCGTTAACAACATCACGGCCACAGTTGACGGTGCTCACGCTCAACACAAACGCCAACATCGTAAGCCAAAGGCTCGAAAGAAAAAAAGTCCGCATTCTTGTTTGCATAAAAACTCCTTCCTTACACAAGGTGCATGGTTGCGCCGTTGAGTGTACCTAGGACGCGCAAGGAATTCAACGTAGAAGAACGGAGGGGCAAACAAAACAGATATCTCAAAACGCTCTGCACACCAAAAGAGCGACCGTTCGGCGGTTTAGGAGCGAAATTGTTGACGCAGCCAGATGGCGATAGCGAGCAACAAAACAAACAACGTGAGATTAAACGTCCAACTCATCACGGGCAAGATTCGCCATTTTCGGCGTTCTTGGCTGCTATACCACCATTCAAACACGACATAGGCCGCATAATACGGCGTAAAAAAGACGAGGAGTGCGGTGAGCCAATTGCGTGTGAGTAAAAAAGCAGAAAAGACCAGATGGCCGAGGACAGGGAGCAAAAAACGAAACAGGTCGGAGAGCGTCCACTGTTGTCGCACAACGGCAAGGCGCGCTTGAAGCGGGTTGAGCTTTTGCGGCGTTGTCAATCAAGGACTCCTTGTCGGGCGTGCGGGGGTATGGGTGTTGTTGTATTCTTTCTGTGCAGCGCGCCTATACATCGGCCTTTTTGGTCGCGTATCCACCCGAAACGTAGGTGTGGATGGCATACCACAAACCCTCTTGCTCTTCAAGCGCAGAAACCGCACGCTCGCAAAACGGCTTTTTGCTTTCCGTTGTGAAAGATATGTCTGAATCTTTTGGCTTGTTTTTTGCGTTCGGCAAAAAAACGCAAAGTATGGAGGCGCGTGGTGTGTAACCTTTTGCGCAGCTTGGGGGAAGAAAGAAACAGCCCCCCAATCCATGCGGGGAATCTGCAAGCATCGTTATTGGGTAGAAAGATGTCAGAAAAATCGTTTTATCCGAAACTTTTTATTTCTTCTTCGCGAACGCCTTCTTGGCGCTCACCGCTGCCTGTGGATGGGCGTTTGCGCGAGCCAGCAAGCGATCGCCTGAGCGTGGGAGCCTTGCTTCGGCAGTGGCGGGGTTTATTAAAAGAGCGCCTACGTGCCATGCGCCCGTTGATCCGACCGGGTTTACGGTTGGTGGTGTGCGGGGGGTTGTTGTGGGTGTGGGGCACAGGGCAAGAAGGGTCGCAGGTGCCACAAAAAGTACGCACCCCGATCAACACATTGCCCGTTGTCCGTTTGACCCCTCCGTTGTCCTTTACGATGGATGCGACCTCTTACGCTCACAAGCAAGAAGACGCGCCCTCAGCCGCCACAGGGCATTCCGCTGCGCCTCGCCGTTTGCCCAAATCGGCTCCAAAGGGCGAATCGATGAAACGCCGCTCCGTCGGGTATGTCCAACAAAAACTGGCACGACCGAACGCGCCCGTTCATCGGGTGTTTTTGATCAGTTGGGACGGTGCGAAGTCGTCGGTATTGCGGGCGATGATGGAAAAGGGACAGCTTCCCGCGCTGAAAGCCTTGTGGCAAAGCGGCGTAGGGACGCTCGCGGCGCGTACGATCATCCCGAGTCTTACGCTTCCTTCGCATACATCCATGTTGACAGGCCAACCGTTTGAACGCCACAAGATCGATTGGAACCGATACATCGCCCAAAATGGAGTCGTCCGATATCCAACGATCTTGGATATCGCGTCGGGAGCGGGAATGGCTTCGGGATTCTTTGTGTCGAAGAAGAAATTTTTCCACCTCGTCCGTCAGCCCGAGCGTTATGTCGTCCACCATCGCAACCACTTTGCGCCCAAGAGGATGGATGCTTTGCTTGCGCATCTCCAACGCGCTCCCCTGCGGTTGGTGTTTTTTCATTTGCGCGATCCAGACGTTGCAGGCCATTGGTTTGGTTGGGGAAACGAACAACACGTCCCTCCAACCCCACCGTCGACGCAGTACCAGCAAGCCTTGATGCGCAGCGACAAAGCGTTGGGTCGCTTGATGCAGTTTTTGAAAACAAAGGGGCAGTGGAAAGAAAGCGCGGTAATCGTAACTTCGGATCATGGCGGACATGACCGCACGCACGGTAGCGCGCACCACGAGGATCGGCTGATCCCTTGGATCATGGGGGGCGGTGGTGGACTTCGTCGGCGTTGCACCCTTCAAGAACCGCTGGAGACTTACGATACGGCAGCGACCGTTTTGTGGCTGCTGGGGCTTGCACGCCCCAAAGAGATGGTGGGACAAGCACGCCTGCGCTGTCGCTAAGCAGGGAGCGACGGCGAAGACGAGAGCGTGTTGAAAAAGGGGGGGGGCAAGGGGTGGGCTTGCAACTTTGCTCGAAACGTGCCGATACATGGGAGACGACGGACTCGTCTGGCTCGCGACAGATTGGAAAAAAATGTGGGATGAGCCAAAAAGAAGTATGTTCGGTATGGTGGAGTGGAACGAGCCGAGGGGTTCGCACAAAACGTGCGAAGAGAACGAACGACGGGAGCATCGATCATGGAGCAGGTCGCCGAAAAAGAACAACAAGAGAAGTGGTTACAACTCGAACGATATCTGTTGGCTCCCTCTGGTGATGTGCGAGTGCTGATCGCACGACTGGAGAGCGAAAACATAGAAGAGGATATCCACGAAGAACACCTCGCGTTGCTGTGCAAGGCGACCGATCCACGCTACCTTGAAGCGTTGCGGATCTCTGCAGTATGGGCGATAGGACGGGCCAAATTACTTTCTCCGTTGGCGCGGAAACGCATCTGCGAATTGTTGTTGGATGCCTCCGAACCGATGCGCCTTGCCGTTGCAGAAGTCGTCTTAGAAAAGTTAAGATTGCCGCTTGCGGAGTTGGAGGGACCGTTGCTGTCGGCCTTACAAAGCGATCAAGGTGCGCTGCGTGGGCGCGCTGCGTGGGCGCTTGGAGCCTTGCGCTTAACAAATCCTCCTGTAATCCGCGCCTTACAACAAGCGCTGTCCGATCAAGAGGGTGTCGTGCGATTGCATGCTGCCTCTGCGTTAGTGGCGATGGGACGGGCTGCTTTGGAGTCCGTCGGAGCGCAGCCGTTGGTTCATGCGCTCCAAGATACACACGGATTTGTACGCTATCACGCAGCCCGCGCGTTGGGCTATCTGGGGAAAGCTGCCACCGAGGCGATCCCATCGATCTTGCGATTGATGAACGATCCCGAAGCCCGCTGCCGCGCTGCCGCCTCCGAAGCGTTGGGAGGTATTGGATGCGTAGAAACCCCTGTATTGGACGCATTGGAAGACGCGCTCAGCGATCCTGACGATCAAGTCCGCGCTGCCGCAGCCAAGGCGTTGGGAGCTTTTGGCGAGCATGCAGCAAAAGCCGTGGCTTCGTTGCGCGCTTCGTTGCGCAGCGGTCGAAAGTGGGTGCGCATGGCTGCTGCCGAAGCTCTCGGCCTCATGGGGCAAGCCGCCCGCCCCGCCGTCCCCGAACTTGCAGAGGCGTTGAGCGACGAGACATGGGGCGTATGGATGGCGGCGGCGGATGCGCTCCACGTGCTCCAACCAAAGATCCCAGAGATATGGGGATGGATCGAAGATCGGCTCCACGATGAAGACGCCCATCGCCGAATTGCTGCCGTGGATATCTTGGGGCGTTTGGGGCTTGGGGAGACCATCGTTGTACAAGCCCTGACCAAAGCACTCCAAGACACCAACGAGTGGGTTCGTCGTGATGCGGCCTTTGCCTTGGGAAAACTCAAAGAAGCATCGGTTCCTTCGGTGCCTACGCTGATTCAGCTTTTATTGCACGACGGCGAATGGGTTCAAAGCGCAGCCTTCGATGCCTTGGTGGCTTTGGGGCGGGAGTATGTCGAAGGGCCGCTACATCACGCGATCGAACACTCTCCACCCTCCTTCCGTAACAAGCCCACCACAGCCCTTGCGCTTTCGATCTTGCGCAGATCTTGGGCCAATACCGATCTAAACGATTTCTTTGAGGACAGCCATGACGACGATATCGAACAAGCCTTCTTCTCGGTCTGACGGAAGAGAGAACGGCTCCAAAACAGGGGGAAAAGCCAAAGAACGGCTTGAGCGGCTCGAAGCGTTGTGGTTACAAGAACGCGAAACCAGCCACGCACGATTTTTAGAAGAACGACGCGCCAAAACATTAAAGCAACGGGTGGAAGATGGGCACGCCTTGACCGATCTGCGCGTGGTCGAAGTCGATGCCGCACCGGGAGGGCGGCTGTTGCTATGGTTGGAGACGACAGCACGACAAGGATTGGGTGATCTGCGGGTCGGTTCGGGTGATCCCGTACGGTTGTGGTGGGACGATCCCGATAGTCCCGAAGCCGTATTGGGGGTCGTCAGTCGCCGTCGCGGCGAGCGCTTGGGGGTGATGGTGGAAGATCTGGTCGACCGCCTAGAACAAGGGTCGTTTTCGCTGGATCGAGATGAGCCACAAACCACCTTCCAACGAGGCTTACAAGCGATCCAAAATTTTAAACAAGCCCGTGACGGCGAGATCGCCCAACTGCGAGAGATCTTTTATGGCGAGGCTACCGCCCTATTTGCTCCGCGTCCGAGCCTGCTGCATTGGGTGGATCGCGGATTAAACCCGCCACAACAAGAAGCCATCTACATGGCTCTTTGTGCCGAACACGTCGCCCTGATCCACGGGCCACCCGGGACGGGAAAGACGCGAACCTTGGTCGAGTTCATCCTCCAGTCCATACGACGAGGAGAACGTGTTCTCGCAACTGCCGCAAGCAACACAGCCGTCGACAACCTTGCAGAACGCCTCGTCGATGCGGGGATCTCGGTGGTGCGATTGGGTCACCCTGCCCGTGTCTCGGCTCGCATCGAAGCCCACACGATGGATGCTCTTCTCGAAAAAGAAGAAGACTTTGCGTTGGCGTCTCGTTGGATGCGAGAGGTCCGCGAGATCCGCAACCGCATCGAACGCAAGATCAGCCGTGGTGAACTGCCACGCGCTGAGCGTTTGACGCTCAAAGAAGAAGCTCGCGCTTTGATGAACGATGCCCGCCGTCAACTCAAAGGCGCTCAGGAAGCCATCTTGGATCGCTCACAAGTGATTTGCGCCACCGCAGCAGGCGCAGACTCGGGCTTGTTGGGCAAACGGCGATTTGACACCGTCGTCCTTGATGAAGCCACCCAAGCCGTTGATCCGATGGCCCTTGTCGCGCTCAGCCGTGCTCGCCGTGTTGTCATGGCCGGCGATCCGATGCAGCTTCCCCCTACGGTGATCGACCTCGAAGCCGAACGAGCGGGCTTGGGCGAGACCCTCTTCGCCCGTATGTACGCGCAAAAACGCGATTCGATGTTGACGATGCTCACCATTCAGTATCGAATGAATGAAACCATTATGTCCTTCCCATCGAAACAATTGTACGGTGGAGCCTTGATCGCAGCCGACAAAAACCGCGATCACCGCCTTGAAGATCTAGATGGCGTGGCCTCTGATCCCTTGCGGCCACATCCTCTGATGTTTCTTGACACCGCAGGGACGGGATGGAACGAACTCAACGCCCAAGATGACCCGAGCATCGCCAATCCCGAACAAGCCGCACGCGTCGCAGCAGAAGTCGCACGCCTGCTCGGTCGAGGACTCCAACCCACGGATATCGCGGTGATTACGCCTTATTACGCACAGGTTCGGCAATTGCGCGCATTGCTTTCCGCATCTCACCATCAGGGCCTTGAGATCGACACGGTAGACGGCTTCCAAGGACGCGAAAAAGAAGCCGTGATCGTCGATCTCGTTCGCTCCAATGAAGACGGGCAGATCGGCTTTTTAAAAGATATCCGCCGAATGAACGTCGCCTTGACTCGGGCCAAACGCTTTTTGCTCGTCGTTGGCGACAGTGCAACCTTGGGTGCAGAGCCTTTTTACCAAGCCTTTCTCCAATACGCCCAAGATGTCGGGGGATGGTTCAGCGCTTGGGATGATGACGCTCCGCCTTTTTCCGCTGACTGAGAAGACATGCACATTACCGCATACTCCAAAGCCTTGTTGTCGAACTGGTTTTACATCGAGCCGCTGCGATTGTTATTGGATGCAGGAGAGGGCATCGGGCCGTTCTTGGAGTCTCGTGCATTGGGTATCCAAGACGTGTTCTTATCACACGCGCACGTGGACCATTTCACAGGCTTACGGCTACTTTTGCTGATGCGACGGCGCGGCATCTTCCGCAATGAATCCCCACTGCCTCCGCTTCGCATCTATTTTCCCGCAACATCGGGTGTCTTCCAACGTTACTTTGCTTATCTCGCAGGAGAATTCTTCGACTGGGACGAGATGGTCGAGTTGCGCCCCATGATGCCCGAGGATCGCGTTGCCTTGCGCACAGGCCGCGACCTCGAAGCCGTCGCGATGGAAGTCCAACACGTCCCCTATGATCTTTGCCTTGGTTACCGCATCGTCCAAAAACGTTGGAAGTTACGCCCTGCGTTTCAAACGCTCGATGGCAAGGCCATCCGCACCTTGATCGAAACACAAGGGCGCGAAGCTATCAGCGATCTGCTCGAAGTCCCCGTCCTTGTCTTTTCAGGTGATGGAAAGCCCCTTCAAGACGAGGCTTCACGCGGTGCGATGTTGTTGATCCACGAGGCCACCTTTCTTGACCCCGATACATCGGACGTTCACAGCACACTCTCCGAAGCCATCGCCGCTTTTGAACGCCTCGAAGCAGAACGTTTGTTGCTTTATCACTTTTCTGTGCGCTACACGTCGGCCCAGATCACTGCGGCCCTTGAGCGCCTTGTTCCCGATGCCACGCGGCGCAGCATGATCCATCTCGTCCTCCCCGGGCATCTCTTCGATCAAACGCTCCCGATCAAGATGTTTGGTTAACAAAGGACAAAGACACACGATGGAAACAGAGATCGCACGACTTTTGTTGCTCTATACAGGCGGAACCATCGGGATGATGCCGAGCGAACGCGGATATACCCCTGTATCCGGCTATCTCGAACGCCAGCTCGAAGCCATGCCCCAATTCCACGACAAGACCATGCCGCGCCTCACCACCCCTCCCTCACGCTTCGGAAAACGCATCCACTACGATGTCCTCGAATACGCCCACCCCATCGATAGCGCTTACATGGATGTCCAAGATTGGGTGCAGATCGCCCACCTGATCGAGCAACATTACGATGCCTACGATGCTTTTGTGATCTTACACGGCACGGATACGATGGCCTACACCGCTTCGGCCCTGTCTTTTATGCTCGAAGATCTCGCCAAGACGGTCATCCTCACAGGTTCCCAGATCCCGCTGTCCCAATCCAGCAACGACGCCATCGAAAATCTGCTCGGGGCCATGACCCTCGCAGGCCATTACGAGATCCCCGAAGTCTGCTTGTTTTTTCGCGGCCATCTGTATCGAGGCAATCGCACTCAAAAAGTCGATGCTGCCGGACTTCAAGCCTTTGACTCTGGAAACCTCCCTCCCCTCGCCACCACAGGCACCCACATCCAAGTCGACTGGGATCTGATCCGCTCCATCCCTCGCAAGCCCTTTCGCGTCCAAACCATCACCAACCGCGATGTCGCTGCTGTGCGAATATTCCCGGGTATCCGCTCTGATGCACTCGCCAACTTCCTCACACCGCCCATCCAAGGACTCGTCCTCGAAACCTACGGATCAGGAAACTTCCCCGCCAACCGCCTCGATCTGATGGAAGTCTTGCGCCTTGCCACCGAACGCGGCGTTGTCATCGTCAATTGCACCCAATGCCATAAAGGAATGGTCAATAGCGATTACGCCGCAGGATCCGCCCTCTACGATGTCGGCGTCATCAGCGGCTCCGATATGACACCCGAAGCTGCCCTGACCAAACTCGCCTACCTACTCAGCCAAGACCTCCCCACCGACGAGATCAAACAACAGATGCAACGCTCCCTTCGCGGAGAGCGCAGCGAACCACAAAACCAAACGCGCTTTTCTTTTCGCGAGCGTGCCTTCCTTGACTCCGTAGCGCGCACCATCTCCTCGATCGCTTCGTCCGACGACAAAGTCCACCTCGAACGCACCCTCTACCCCGTCCTTTTGTGTGCAGCAAGCGAGATCGGCGATCTCGAAGGGATCCAACGAATGCTCGACGATGGCGCAGATATCAACGCTCGCGATTACAATGGCCGCACCCCCCTCCACGTCGCCGCTGCCGCTGGGCAGGCGCACACCGTCCAGCTTTTGCTCCAACACGGCGCATCGCCCTTGGTTGCCGACCGTTCGGGCCGTACACCGATCGACGAAGCGCACCTCCACCAACATCCCGATGTAATCGCTCTCTTTAAATAGGATAAAACTTACGCGGTTGACTGGTTTTTGTGGGGTTGCCCCCCACCCCCCCCCAAAGAGCACCCCACCCATGGCCCCGTGGTGACGGAGAGATGACAGGTCTTTAAAGACAACGACACAGTCGCGT
>CAUJFU010000520.1 GCA_963169055.1 Myxococcota bacterium | reverse complement strand
AACACGATCGAGGCCAAGCTTCAACAAGCCGCTGATGGAGCCAACTTTTACGAACTTCTTGATGTCAGTCGTACTGCAGACACCAAGGATATCCGCGCTTCTTATCGCAAGCTTAGTCGCTCTTTTCACCCTGACCGCGTTGCAGGAAGTCCCCTTGAACCTTTGCGCAAAAAATTAGACAGCTTCTTTGCCCAACTCAACGAGGCCCACCAGATCCTCACGCGAAAAACCACACGAGACGACTACGACCGCAACCTTAAAACTCCCAGAAAGCAAGCACAACACGTCGAAAATAGCGTGAAAGCCGAAGAGATGTATCGCATGGCGACGGTTCAGATCCGACGAAAGGATTTCAAAGGAGCCCTAGAAAATCTGAAATGGGTTTGTCAGATCTCTCCCGATACCGGGGATTATGAAGCAGACACTTTTTGGTGCGAGTACCATCTATCCCCCCAAAAAACCAACACGTGGAAAGAAACCATCCAAAAGATCGAAAAGACCCTCGAACATGAGGCCGAACCCGATCGCGTGTACTTTTATGTGGGCGAGATCTACCGAGAACAAAAACAAAACAAAGAAGCGATCGAAGCTTTTGAAAAATATCTTGCGGCAGCTCCTTATTCTCAAAAGTCTGATGAGGTTCGTCAACAATTGCGGATCCTCCAACACGAGATCAAAAAACAACACGACGCCGCCATCGCAGAACGTCAAAAAGCCAAGGACGCCAAAGAAGCGGCCAAAAAAGGCGGATGGGGATTTGGGCGAAAGTGAGGCGTTATCCTCCGCTGTTTTCGCGTTATCTCTAGGCGTGAGGCTTTTTTCTCTACACGTCGGAGTTGGGACGTGAGTGGCTTTGTTGGCTTTCTACGCATGGAGCTTTTCGGAGCGTTCCATCTAACCGGCTGTGGTCGCCTTCTGTGTGTGGGGAGCTTCTGCGATCTTCGCGAGATTCATCGCGTTGACCGTGATGTGTGCAGCCGCAGGCAACCATAAACCCGGATGCCACCAAACGATCCCACCCACCAACAGCCCAAAACCCATCGCAAACAACGTCCAGAGCGCATAATGCCGCTCTGGGCCTGTATGCACCAAACCAAACAACAACGCTGTCCACACAACACCCAACAACGGCTGCAACGTCGTCCGAAATAGTGCCTCTTCTGCGATCCCGCTTAAAAACGCCAACATCAGCACTTCATGACGTTGAAGCCCCCCCAGAACTCGCACAAAACTCTCCATCATCTGTCTTCCCCACACCAGACGCTCCATCCCAAAACGACTGATCACAACCACCCCCCCCCCCACACCCACACCCATCAAGATATCCAGCGCTATCCCCCCCACGCTGCGCACAGGAAACCAGTGGCTTAGATCACCTCCGTTCCAAAAAAAAACGATCCCGTAAGCCAATCCGAACATCCCTGCGTAAAACCACAGAGCCATCCTTACCATCGTGAAACACTCCCTTGGTGAGAGAGAATAATGCAGAACGCTTGACGTTTGCGGTATCTCGGCATACTCTAGGCCATCCGTTTAGGGCTTTTCAAGGAGCCTCGCATCCCGATCCATCCCCGCGACGGTTTTCTTGTGTTTACCAGATAAGGAGTCCAAGGGTGCTTTGCCATCGCTGCGGAAGCCACGTCCCCGATAATACCAAAACTTGCAACAACTGCGGGGCAACCCTTCAACAAACACGCGCCGCTAGCCCCGGAACCCTCGTGCTGCGGCGCAAAAAACGCCAACAAACACGCGCTGATCTCCCTTATCGCGTAGGATCCACCATCGCTGATCGCTACGAAGTTGAAGAGATCCTCGGCTCAGGAGCGCTTGGGGCTGTTTTCAAAGTCTACGACCGCGACCTCGATCTCGACGTCGCTCTCAAGATCATCCTCCCCCAATACCTCAGCGGACCCGAATCACTCCTCGAACTGCGGAAAAATATCCGCCGTGTTCGGAAGCTTAACCACCCCAATATCGTCCGCATCCACGATGAGGGTGTCGATGGCGATATCTTCTTCTTTACCATGCAACATCTCGAAGGGCTGACCCTTCGTAAGATTATCGACCTACGCAAAGACAAACAACAAGTCTTCCAACTCGAAGAAATCGTCCCGATCCTCTCTCAAATCGGCCAAGCACTCGAGTACGCACACGCTTCGATCTTTCACGGCTACCTCAAGCCCCACAACGTGATCGTTCTTCCCGATCTACTTAAAGTGACCGACTTTGGACTCGCAATCTCCCTGCCTTTCTCCAGCCTCCAAGACGCCCACCAAGCACAGCCTGAAGGCATCCTTTATCTTGCGCCTGAGATGCACGACGGGCAAACAGGCGACAGCCGTTCCGATATCTTTTCCCTTGGTGTTCTCCTTGCTGAGATGCTGACAGGGCAGATCCTCGAACGCCCGATCGAGTCCCTCCGCCTCTACAACCCCGATTGCCATCATCTGCTTGACGCCGTCTATCACAAAGCCACCGAAACCAACCCCACCAAACGTTACCAACATGTCGCTGACTTGATCGCTGACCTCGGTAGCGTCCTTGAATTCGGTGAACTTGCCGAGTCCGAAGAAGTTCCCACCGTGATCTCACAAGCAGAACATCTTCCCTACCAACTCTCCGAAGAACCCGATCCCGGTCTTTCTTTCCAAGAGATGACTCTCGACGAAGACAAAGTCGTGGATCGTGCTTTTGCTGAGCCTCCTCCGCTTCCTTCTCCCAAAGGCTCGGAACCCCCCAAACCCACCGATCCTCCTAGACCTTCCGAATCTTCGAGAACACCTAAATCCCCCCATTCTCCCGCGCCTAACAAAGCACAAGCCCCACACCCAACACCTCCCCCTCTCCCCATCCCATCCTCTCAACCAAACCTCACCCCTCCTCCGTTGCCTCGCGCAACCCCCCAGCACACAGGCGCATCCGTTCGTTTTGATGACGATGGCGAGACCTTGTCTCTTGAAGAAGAGCGCAAAGCGCCCACTCCGCCTCCTCTTCCTCCCAAACAACGCCCGACTGTATCTCCGCCCCCTCTCCCAAAACAAGAACCCCATCACAACAAAGCCACGCCTCCCCCTGCACCCTTTGCTGTCCCCGCAAGCACTGCTGCCAACGTTCCGCCCACAAGCCTGCTCTCCACAAGCACACCCTCCAACAGCAACGACATCGGTGGAAGCCCGCTGCTTGCTCCGCCCAAACCGACCATCCCTCCGCCTGCGATCCCTCATCCCAACACACGCGTTTCTCGCACAAACAACAACGTTCGTCGCGATCCGCAAGAAAAATTTTCTCGAACAGGACTTGTCTCGTTTTTTGTCGGTATGTTGGTGATCTTTTCGATTGGTGGCGTAGGAATTTACTTGAAATTTGTTCATTTTCCCAAAATCCGCGCCCAAGAGCTCGAAACCCAACGTCTTGCAGCCCTCGAAAGCAAAAATCCCCCCCAAACCACAGGTTCCCCGCTCTCCATCCTGCCCACCCCACCGACCAGTCCGATTGATCTGATGCCTGCAGAACGCACATCCCCCGATGCTGGTGCTGCAGCCGCTCCTCCTGTCACCTCCCGCCCTCCCGAACCACCACGAACAACACCACCCACGCGAACAACACCACCCGCACGCCGTACGGATGATCCCCCTCTCCCTTCTCTTCTGCCTTCAAGCCGTACACCAGAAACTCGGGAGCCTGTGTCGCGTGAGCCTGTATCGCGTGAGCCTGTATCACGCACCCCTGAAACCCGTGAACCTGAAACCCGTGAGCCTGAAACCCGTGAGCCCGTCACAAGACGCCCGATATCAGATGCCCGTCGTGCAGCGATCCTCGCCAAACTGCCGACGATCCCACGCATCCAAACGACCCGATGCCCCGGCGGAATGGCTTATATCCGCGAAGGATCGTTTCGTATGGGCAGCGCCTCCAACGACGAAATGCGATCTTTTGGTGAGCTTCCGCTTGTCCTGAAAAATACCAAAGACTACTGCATCGATCGCTACGAATACCCCGGACGTGGGCGAACTCCCAAAATCAACGTTTCTTGGGAGGCCGCCGACAACCTCTGCAAAAGCACCGGAAAACGTCTTTGCGATGAGATCGAGTGGGAACGCGCTTGCAAAGGGGGCCGAAACATCCGTTATCCCTACGGCAACGAGTTCGACGCAGAGATCTGCAACACTCGCACGAAAGATGGAAAAGATCGTCCGTTGCGTGCTTCAGGAGCCGCAAAGCGTTGCAAAAGCCCTTACGGGATCTTTGATATGAGCGGAAACGCCGCAGAATGGACCTCCTCTCGTTTTCGCAACCGCGACTGGCGGATCATCCGTGGCGGAGCCGCCAATCGACCCGATTGGGATGTTCGCTGTGCCAGCCGTGGAAACCTCCCGCCTTCCACCCAAAAACCCACCATCGGCTTCCGATGCTGCGCAGATCCCCGTTAATCCTCCCGCAAAACCCGTAAAGCCCTCCACAGCGCCCCTTCTCCTAAGACTTCCTTCGGTCTTTCATTTCCCATTCGATAAGTTCTGGTTTCTTGCCATACCAGCTTTCCTGATCGCCCTTTGCCCATACGGACTTTCCCACGCAAGCCTCAAACGTACATCGCCCCAATTGCATAATTGCATACAAGGGTGAATGAAAGACCTTGCCACGCGCATTGCCTTGGGTTATGTTAGCCGCGCTTGCCCCCCCTGTACTCGTTCCCAAGCCCCCAAAGATTGGGGTTTATTGGAGATTTCTCATGACAAAGATGGATGCTCTGGTTAAAGCACGACCAACCTTTTCTAGCCAAGTGCAAGAAGTGGAAGCGATCTTGCGCGGAGATGGTGAATTCACCGAGCAAGTCATCGCCCAAGAACTCAACTGGTTTTACAACAAGTTGGGGATCGACGATTACTACTTCCAAACCACGACTTCTGCGCAGATTGCGCGACACATCCAATCTCTTTACGCTGCCAAAATCCTCTCTCGCAGCGGCGGAAAAGATGTGGGTCTTCAATTGATCAGTGAAAACGATGAGTTCGGTGTGATGTACGCTTGCCGTTCCGTTCATGCCGAAGCCGTCTCTTTTGAACAACGCATCCAAGAACGCTATCCTGATTATCGCCTGCAATCCTATCGAACCAGTCCCGTCGATGATCGAGGTACGCGCCTGCGCTTCTACTTTTTGTCTCCGCCCGACTTCGTGAATCCGTACGCTGATCCCCAAGAAACCGATATCGAAAAGATCGCCAGCAAGATCTTCCTCAAAGTCACCCCCGAAACGACCATCCAGCGCTATCAAAATCTGTTGAATCTCGCAGTGGATCGCCTCGGACCCGTGATCGATACCTCCGATAAGCCCGCAACCAACGAAAAACGCTTGATGATCGCTTTTCGTCGAAACAGCACACACTCTTATTTTTCCGCGATCTCGGATCTTCTCAACTACTACGGACTCCACTCCAACCGCAAATACATCGAGCACTTTTCCAACGGTATCGTGATCTTTAGCATCTACGTCCACAACGAGTTCGACAAAGAGACTTTTGAGTCTCTTCTTCGCTCGCTTCCAACGCTCGGAACCACCGGCCTGCGGAATATGGTCGTCGATATGACCATCAACAATATCCGCGAAGAAACCAGCCTGATCTACGTCCTCCCGCGAACCTCCCTGACCCCGCTATTCCAACAAAACAAACTTTCCGCCCAAGAGGTCTCTTATGCTTATGCCGGCTGGAAGTTTGCCCATCTCTTCTTGAGCCGAAACACCGAAGAATACACTCGTCTGTCTTCGTTCCTTCAAAAAGATCCCACCTACATGAGCCTTCTGGGGCGGCTGCGCACCAGTCTCCAGCGCGCAACCTTCAACGAAGGGCGCGTTCTCGACGCCATCATCAACAACACCGAACTGATCAAGGAATTGTACGAAGACTTTATGCGCTATCACTTCCGCGATCGCGCCCAATCGGTTCTTCCCTACGATCGGCAACACAACGCCGCTCTCGAACAGAAGATCAAAAAAACCGCAGCCAACGAAGAAGATCAACAGATCCTTGCGGCCTTCCTCCAATTCAACCGCCACATCCTCAAAACCAACTTTTACAAAGACAGTAAGGTCGCTCTGGCTTTCCGCCTCGATCCTGCCTTCCTTTTGGGGTCCGAGTATCCCGAAGTCCCGTTTGGGATCTTCTTTGTGGTGGGAAGCGAGTTTCGCGGCTTCCACATCCGTTTCCGCGATGTGGCTCGCGGTGGTATCCGTATCGTTCGCTCCTCCAATCCCCAAGTCTTCGCACACAACGCCAACACCATCTTCGATGAAAACTACGGACTCGCCTTCACCCAACAAAAGAAAAACAAAGATATCCCCGAAGGCGGTTCCAAAGGCACGATCTTGCTCTCGCTTGAGCATCAAGACAAAGCCGAGATCGCCTTCAAAAAGTACATCGATAGCTTGCTTGACCTGATGATGCCTAGCGACAAGATGGTCGATCATTACGGAAAAACCGAAGTTCTCTTCCTTGGCCCCGACGAAGGCACCGCTGAGCTGATGGACTGGGCTTCTCTCCATGCTCGAAAACGCGGCTATCGTTTCTGGAAAGCCTTTACAACGGGTAAATCCATCCAATACGGCGGCATCCCCCATGACCTCTACGGTATGACCACCCGCTCCGTCCACCAATACGTCGTCGGTATCCTCGAAAAAGAAGGACTTGACGAACACAACGTCACCAAGATCCAAACAGGCGGTCCAGACGGCGACCTCGGCTCCAACGAGATCAAGATCTCTGCGGATGCCACCCTTGCGGTGGTCGATGGTAGCGGCGTTCTCTATGATCCCGACGGTATCGACCGACAAGAACTCCTGCGCCTCGCAAACGCCCGACTCATGGTCGAACACTTCAATCGCAACAAGATCTCTACGCAAGGCTTTTTGATCCGCGTCACCGATCACGACGTCCAACTCCCCGACGGCACAATCGTTGACAGCGGTTTGCGCTTCCGAAACGAATTCCACCTCTCCGATTACGCCACCGCCGACTTCTTCGTCCCCTGTGGAGGACGACCCGAAGCCGTCAACTCCAACAACGTTCACCGACTCTTTGATCAAAACGGCAAACCCAAGTTCAAGTACATCATCGAAGGCGCAAACCTATTCCTCACCGAAGAAGCTCGCCTTAAACTCGAAGAATCCGGCGTGATCATCTACAAAGATGCCTCCGCCAACAAAGGCGGCGTGACCTCTTCTTCAAAAGAAGTTCTCGCTGCGCTTTCCTTTAACGATGAAGACTTTGCCCGAGATATGCAGATCAAAGATGGACAAGTCCCTGATTTTTATCGTGCTTATGTCGAAGAAGTGCAGCAGCAGATCGAAGAAAACGCTCGCCTCGAATTTCACGCCATCTGGAACGAACACGCCAAAACAGGCCAACCCCGCACTTCGATCACCAACAAACTTTCTGAAAAGATCAACCAACTCAACGATTTGATTCAGAACTCTTCGCTTTGGGACAACGCCTCGCTGCGACAAACCATCCTCGCCGAAGCCTGCCCCCAAACGCTTCAACAAAAGCTCGGTCTTGACACGATCCTCGCCAACGTCCCCGAAAACTACGTCCGCGCCATCTTTGGTGCCCATCTCGCCAGCCGTTATGTCTACCAGTTCGGACTCTCCGCCCCCGAATTCGCCTTCTTCGAATTCATCCAGCGCTACGTCAACCAACTTCACTCCGCTTGAGCGCCCTAGCCCAACTCCCCTCTGCTTGAGCACTCCCCTCCGCTTGTTCGCCCTCTCCTCTCTCACGATCAAACATCCCCAAACCCGTATCCTCCCAACCCGGCTCCCTATCCAATCCTCCCCATCCCCCAAGTTTTCTCTTGACAAATCTCTTTGTCTCGGCTACTCACTTATACAAGTAAGTAAATACTCACTTCGAGGATACACCGATGACACAACGCTTGAGTGCCGAAGAACGACGACAGGAGATCGCTGAAGCGGTATTGCGGCTTGCGGGACAAGAAGGTTTCCACCGTCTAACCACCGCCTTGATCGCCAAGAGTATCGGTGTTTCGGAAGCGACGTTGTTTCGGCACTTTCAAGACAAACAAGATATCATCACCGCTGCACTTCGGCGTTTTGAAGAACTGGTGATGGCAGACTTTCCACCCAAAGAAGAGCATCCTCTTGAAGCGCTTCGCGCCTTTTTTTTTCAACGAATCGCGTTAATTCGCAAGCATCCCGAGATTAAAAGCCTTGCGTTTAACGTACAACTTCTTCAAATTGCTTCCGAAGAAAGCGCCGAGCGCATCTCTTTTTGCATCGGTCAGATGTTCCAATTTATTTTTTCATCGCTCCAACAAGCCCAAGAACAAAGGATGATCGCAAGCGATCTTCCACTCGAAGTCTTTTTGTGGTCCTTTCTTGGCGTCTTACGTGGCTATACCGATCAGATCCAAGCAGCCCCACCCACTCCCCAAGACGAAGCCTATAGCAAAACGCTCTGGCTTGGCCTTGAACAACTCTTGCGTCGCAGCAAATAACCCAACGGAGGCCCACCCACCCCAAAACAAGAAACCATCCACGACGATGGATAAAAATCGAAGTAAATATTTACAAACAGAACAAACCAAAAACAAAAAAAGAGCAGCGACTTGTGGACAAAAAACCCCGTGTTCGCGGACATTCAAGCAGCAGTGCTGCGGGTTTAAACAAGCCGCTCTGAAAAGGAGAGAAGATCATGGAAAAGGTGCATTGGTTGACATGGACGACGTTGGTGCTTTGGATGGTGACGGCGGGGGTGGGTTCTTACTACTTCGTGTTTGGGACGACAGTTGCGGGAGTGGACAAGCGAACGGAGGTTCGTCTCAATGTTCACGAAAGAGAGTTTGTGCTCAACGAGATGCGAACGCTGCTTTCGGAGTTGCAGCGGGTGGTGGATGGTTTGGCGCGAGACGACATGAAGGCTGTGTCCGTCCATCTGTCAAACATGGGGATGAAGATGGCGGCGGATGACAGTCCGACGCTGCTTGGGAAACTTCCGCTCGGCCTCAAAACGATGGGGATCGGCCTGCATAAAAAGATGGACGAGTTATCCGAAAAAGTCGCAAAGAATAAGATCCAAAAGAAAGAACTACTCCAAGAATTATCGACTTCTTTAGGTGTGTGTGTGAGTTGCCACTCGACCTACCGCATCTCGCTTTCGCCGAGCATCGCACCTGCGCCAAAGCAAAAATAGCCGATGTCTTTTAACGCGAAAGTTGCGTGACAAAGCGCTCTGCGAGTTCTTGAACTTCGGGATCTTTGTCTTTGGTGGCGTCTTGGAGGAAGGGCAGCGCGGCTTTTCCCATGCCGCGTGCGGCATAGATCATCGCCTTCCGTCTACTGGCATTCGGTTCGTCTTGAAACAGCTTGCGAATGGAAGGCAAAGATACCGCACCGAACCGCTCAAAAGAACGGATGGCGGCACGTGCAGACATTTCGTTGGTGCGGAACGTTGCTTCCCAAAAAGGCAAGGTCCGAGGTCCAAAGTGTCGGATCGCATCAAGCGTCCGATAGTGTAAACGGTGGAGATCTTTGCGCTGTAGGATCTCTTGGAGCATGGGCAACAGTTCAAACGCGTAGGGTCCGAGGTGATCGATCAAAGAAAACGTGCGGTTTGTGTACAATAAACTTTTGAATAGCAGCGTTTTTCGAAATTCGGGTTCCATTTGAGAGACGGGAACTTCGGCAGCGATCAGGATATCAGCAATGGTTTTTTGAACCTTCCAGTAGGAGGTTGAATGAGAGATCACAAACAACGCTGGCCAGACTTCCCGAGCAGAAGGACGCATCTGTTGGATCGCTTGCAACGAAGCATGGAGCGTTAGCCAGTTTTGATCGGGTTCTTCGGCGACCACCAAAAGTAGCGGTAAGATCCGTCGCGCAGGAACACCGATCTTGCCGATGGCATGGGCTGCGAAGCGGCACGTGATTGGGTCCTTGAGTTTGATCGCCTGCGCCAAGGTATCGACGGCCAGCGGCCCCATCGAAGCCAAAGCATCCGAAGCTGCGGCTTTGATGGCGAGATGCGGCTCTTGAAGGTGTTGGTACAAGAGCCAACGAGATCGTTGGGTGGGGATATCGCCCAAGGCCCGCAAGGCATGGGTACGCACACCGATCCCATACTCGGGTTTGAGGTCTTCCAAAAGATGCGCAGGGATCGGCTTTTCATGCGCGAACACCGACGAGGACTTGGTGGGCGAGGCGCGGCTCTTGGGCGATGTATGCGATCGTGGGTGGGGTTCGGAGTCCGAAGCCGCAGCGATGGGTCGGGAGGTCGGTTCGAGGGCTGAGGGAGAAGAAGGCGGCGTGGGGGGGACGATTAGAGGAACAAACGGACGCAACGGAGGTTTAGGTGGGAGGGAAGCGATCGAAGTAGGCGGTTTGGGGCGTTTATCGGACGTAGGCGGGCTTGGGTGTGGGATATCGGTGGTCTGCGAAAACCGCCCGCCCAACCATCCGCCCGCAAAAACCAGCCCCAAGAGAGGGGCGATCAAAAGCACCGCAGCAAGGCGGCTTCGGAAAGTTTTTCTGTCTGCTTCGATGGGTTGTAGTGGAGAAGAAGAAACCTCACTTCCAACCACCCCAGATCCGGGGAGTTGAGAAGACAGTGTGTGCTTTGGAAGAACCAGATTTTTTCTTTGCGCAGAAGAGTCCATCGTCTCGGCTTTTGCAAGCACCAGATCGTCCATCGCAGATTGTGTCGGTGAGATATCGACCACTTCTTCGGGCAAAAGAGCTCCGCGCAATGTTTGTGAGAGCTTTAAGGCATCCACCAACTTCTGCAAGGAAGCATTGTTTCCGTCCATGGCTTCGCGAGCCCACGCCAAGCAGGCCAAGGCTTGACGTGCGCTTGGGACACGCTCTTTGAGACTGACACGCAACATCCGACTGATCAGCAAAGCAAGCGACGTTGGGAGCGATACATAGCGGTGAAAACGAGGGCTTTGTTCGATCGGATCAAACAAGGCCAACGGACTCTCCCCTGTGAGTAAGACCAGAAAAGTCATCGCCAAGGCGTACAGATCCGACGATGGTGCGGCATAACCAAGCGTCTGCTCAAACGGGGCATAACCCATGGTATAACCGAAGACCGAGGCTTTCGCGCCTTTGCTTTCTTGGATGGTGTGTCGGATCTCGGAAGATACGCCAAAATCGATCAAAAAGATCCGCCCATCCGAAGCACGACGCATCAGGTTGTCGGGTTTGATATCCAGATGGATCACAGGCGCATCTTTGCCGGTCTCGGGGTCTTTGAGTTCGTGGAGATACTGTAGGATCTCAAGAACTTGCACAAAGATATCAAGCGCCTCTTCCAAGGAATAGACTTCTCCCCGCTGGATACGGGCTTGGAGCGTTTCTCCGTCGATGGCTTCTTGCACCAAAAACCATCTTGACGGTGGGCCGCCCGGGGCATCTTCAAAAAAATCCCGATATGCGGGGATCCCGGTATGGCGTAGCTGCAAAAGCCCGCCCGCTTCGCGTTGCAACATCGCCGCAAAGTCTTTGTCGTGATGCTCGCTTTTGATCTCCTTGATCACGCATCGTTCACTGCGCGATCCTTGAAAGCGCTCATCCGAGGCCATGTAGGTACTGCCCATCCCGCCTTGGCTTAGCGCACGCAAAAAGCGATAGTGCGCACCGACACACAACGCTGCTCCACACTTCGGACACAGCGACTCTGTCGGCGCGATATCGCGCTCACCACAGCGAAAATTCGGACAAAGCAACGTCTTGGACATCACCGGTCTCCCCTCAAAACAACCCATCCTACCGCGATATGCGCGATGGCTTCTCTTTTCCTTGCAGCATCGGCATCGAAAAGTCAACACACACGCGCTCTGTTCAAGGCGAAAGCATCGGAAAATTCACCACGCCCGAATCACGGCGATCACAGCGACTTTAACCTAACGGCGTTGGCTACTCGCAGTATTTGCGCATCACCACGCCCGAATCACGGCGATCACAGCGACAACGTGCGTTCCATGCGATGCACCCCAAGGGTGCGGTGTGTCCATGCGTATGTTTTGGAAGAACGAGCGACGTGCATCCCCCACTTTTCATAAGCTCGGATGGCCGAGATATTGTCGATATCGACATCCAGCACAACGCAGCGGCATCCTTTGGAACGCGCTTGTTGTTCCGCCAAGTTTAACAGCGCTTGACTGATCCCCATGCGCTGAAAGCGCGGATATACGGCCAGAAACTCGACGTAAAATTCACCTTGTTCCAGATGTTCAAGCGCACGAACAAGCCCGTTGAGACGCATGGCGTACCAGATCATACGCGGCAAGGTCGCCGCACCGTAACGCACAAAGTCTCGGCTATTTCCTGCGGTGACTGCGCGCTTTTCGTCATAAGAAAATCCACACATCAGCCCTGCGATCTCGCCATCCACCCAAGCGAACCGGCAAAAACGATGGCTCATGAAATTGCTTTCATGCGGATACAGCCGCGCCATCAAGTCTTTTGCTCGCGGTCCAAAAAACAAAGGAAACATGTCTCCACCCGCAGACACCGCAAGCTGGGCGAAAGCCAACGCTTCTTCTTGTGAAAGTCCACCTTCGCGCAGCTCATAAGCCACATTTTCCATGGCCGATCATCTCCTCTTCAAACACGCCTTCACAAGCCCGCCCCTTTAGGGGTGGGTCGTTGACTCGGAAGTACGGACAGGTTGGGTGGGACTCTGGTAGCGAAGGTCAAAGCCAAAAAGCAAGCGTTGTCCGTCAAAGCCGACTTGTTGGGGCCACAAGCGGATCGCTCGGAATATCGGGCGATACGCAAGGGGGACGTTGGCAAAAGGATCCTCTTGGTGCAACGGCAGCGAACGAAAGATCGCAGCAGCGGCATCGGGTGTTTGTTCGAGCAAGAGTCCCGAAAGAAAGGCGGCCCAATCTTCGTGCGAAAGCGAGTGTGTGCCGCTTTGTTGGAGGATCTGCAATTGAAATTGCAAGGGTTGGGGGGCGAGGATCAAGAGCAACTCGCCTGCGGCGTTGGTCGTCACACGCGCACCGATCACAAGGCCAATCTCAGCGCGCAAAGAAGAAGGAGGAGCCTTTTTTTCGGACCAATCGAGATGAACGCGGAATCCACCGAGCGCAAGCGCAAACGGATAACGCGCATCTCCGGGCATGATCACGGGCGGCAGGTGCGCAGCAAAGCGCAAGCGTAGATGCGGCAAAGCAAACGGTAGATCGGGGATATTGAGACGCGCTTGAAGCAAACGCGAGAGATCACGCTGAAAGACGCCACACTGCCAAAGCGCATAAAGAGCTTGATTAACCGCATCCACAGAAAGGGCTGAAGAAAATCCCGCAACAGAAGGAGAGGAGCGTTGTGGCGGCAACAAGGGCGCACCTTGGGCGTATGGAAAACGAGGCTGTTCGCAACGCAAGGAAGCACCGACGGAAAGAGACAGGGCTTCGGGTGTAAAACGCAGCGTTTGGACATCAAGCAACAGGCGCATCGGACGGCGGCCAAAAACAGGCGGAAGTTCCCAACGCAGATCCAACGGGAAAGATTGCAGCCGCCGCTGGATCGCAGGAATCAAACGCTGTCGGATGGCGTCTGAGAGGCCATCGCGCACACCATCGCGCACACGCGCCTCGACCGTACCGCGAAACCACGACAACAACCCGTGCATCCCCTCCACCCGTAGGCCCGAAAGATCGGCAAAACGGTGCGGCATGTCGACGTGGATACGGCCCTCCGCGCTACGCGAGATCTGAAACCAAAAGGAAAAGCGCACTCGCCGCGCATCGACCGTAATACGTTGTCGATCGGCGTTGATATCGACATCCAAGGGAAAGACAAAACGCCGTAACGTCAGATCCAACCAAAAGCCATCGCGAAAAAACCGCAAAGAAGCGGCGATCCGCTCCATCTGCATCGCGGCACGTTGTTCGACACGGTATTGTATGTTCGGTCCCAACGGGGGAATACGATACGAACCTTGGATCACAGGGATACGAACACGCCCGATTTCTGTCGCGTTCAGGATATCTTCAAGAAGCGTCAACACATCGGCGCGATGTTCGAGAGGCCCACGATCCAGAAACGACTGAGCGATCCGCAACGCAAGCAGCGGAGGGATCGGCTGTTGAGGATGTGCCGTCTGTGAAAGATAGCGCGGCGCATAAAGAACACTGCGCTCGAAACGCTTGGTATGACCCGCCCGATCTTCGGCCACAAAGGACAACAAATTCAGTCCCCACTGACAACGGTACAAAATCAAAAAACGCCCCCCCGCATCGACCGAGATCACCCGTCCCAAAAACCGCAACGATGCCAAACCGCTTTCCGTGTCGATCACACGACCGCGCAAAAGGATCATCGGATCTCCAGACAACATCGCATGAGGAACAGGATCGAAAAGCTCGATTGTCGGGGAATGTTCGTCGACGTCGAGAGATATCTGGGCCTGCAAAGACTCCACCACAAAAGCCGTTAGCGTGATGCGCCCTGCCTGTGTCAGATGCAACGCCCCCGCTGCATCAGGGAGAACACTCGGAACAGAGCTTTTCCATCGAACAATCGGCGAAGAATGAGAAAAGCCAGAACGATCCAAAACACGCACGCGAACGGAGACACGATCTCCTTTTCGATACCATCGGCGTTTTGGAAGTAACTCGATCGATATCTGATGCGGGGGTGCTGGCAGGACTTCCACCGAAAGAGGCATATGTGCGCGCATCAT
Organism: Myxococcota bacterium; assembly: GCA_963169055.1. Classification (GTDB taxonomy): domain Bacteria; phylum Myxococcota_C; class UBA6777; order UBA6777; family UBA6777; genus JAKLKB01. The sequence continues at coordinate 11,455 of CAUJFU010000520.1, read as the reverse complement.
TTGGCGGTCCAAAGAAGCGACACATCCGACTTCCCAGAGAGAGGGTTGAGCAAAAGACGCGGTGATCGTGTCTCCGTGTTGCGTTGTGTGGAGGTCTGTTCTTGCGGTGGTTTGGAGTTTTGAGTGAGAAGAGGCGTTATCGATGCGGCGAAAAACAAAGCGCACCGAGGCTTTTTGGATAGGCTTGTCTTTTTGATCGAGCGCGAGACAACGCACACGGGCCGATTGATGGACACGTGCTGATTCGGGGCCTTCAAGGCGAACCCATGTGAGTTGTGGGATGGGTTGTTTGGAAAAAGCAAAGGAGGGGAAGCAGCCGAAGATCGCAAAGAGGACAAAAAGAAGGAAACACCGAGGCTTGCGGAGAGGAATGATCGTCTCGGTTGGGTGGATCATTTGCCAAGAACAAAGAAGTAAAGCCCCGCAGCAACAGCACCAAGCAGCACGATCCCACCGATGACTGCGAACAGAAGCGTCTTCTTTTTTGGGGGGGGCGGAGAATGGCCTGCGCGTTGCATCGCTTCTTGCGCACGTTTGCGCAGATCCGCCATCACATCGGGTTCCATCGGAGAAGCGATAGTCTTAGACAGATCGGTGCCGTTGTTGGACGCTTCGCTTTCGTCGCTAAAGGTATCCACCGTGCTTTCTTGGGCGGGCCACGGTTCTGCTTGAGGGCGGACATTTTGTGGAGAAGAAGCGTAAGGCGAAGAGAGCGGAGCCTCTTGCAACATCACGCCACCTTGGGGAGGTTGAGGACCTTGGTTGACGTTAATCGCCCATTGACGGGCAGCTTCGCGCATTTCAGGTGGAAGCTGCACATCCATCGCGGTGGCTTGCTCGTTGAAATCGTAGAGATAGTTGCTGGATGGTTGAGCAGGACCAAGAGGTGCCGGATTGTTTTGCGCGGGGTTGTTTTGCGCGGGGTTGTTTTGCGCAGCGCGCATGGAGTCCGTACTATCGGCCCGAGACGTCTCACCGAGATCGATGGTGTTGAGTTGTGATTCTTGGACGGGTGGGGCTTCTTGGCCGAGGCGGATCGCGAGGCCGGGAAAACAAGTGAGGATGGCGTCACGAAACTCGGTCATGGTTTGGAAGCGTGCGGAAGGTTCTTTTTCAAGCGCACGCATCGCCACATCAGAAAAGTTTCTGGGGATGCGAAGATCGGGGCGCACCTCATAGGGTGGTTTGGGACGCTCCATGACATGGCCCGCCATGACCTTGTGGATGGCCATGGTTCCGCCATCTGGGGGCATGGGAAAAGGAACGTCACCTGTCAAGCATTGGTAAAGCAGCACACCCAAAGAATAGATATCGGATCGACCGTCAAGATGGCTTTCTCCGCGTTCGTATTGTTGTGGGGTCGGCCCTCGACATTGTTCGGGAGACATATATTCGGGAGTTCCCATCACGCGGCCATAGTTGGTGAGCATGGTGGCTTTGTTGTAGGTGGGTCGTGCGATACCAAAATCGAGCAGCTTGACGATCTCTTCATCCGAGCCGTTTTCGCGGTGAAGGAAGATGTTGTCTGGTTTGATATCGCGATGGACGAGACCTTCTTCGTGAACAGCAGCCAAGGCTTCGCAGATCTGGCAAACAAGGCGGGCGGTTTTTTCGAGTGGGGGTGGTTTTTTTGAATCTTGGAGGATCTCTGCAAAGGGATAACCGTTGAGGAGTTCCATCACATAGAAGAATCCGACCTGATCTTCGACCCCAAAGTCGTAGATGGAGATCACGTACGGGCTGCGGCGGGCGACTTGGCGCGTAAGACGGGCTTCGCGTTGAAAGCGCTTGAGCATCTCTTCTTTGGATGCAAGGCTTTTTTTGATGATCTTGACCGCGCAAAGGTCTTCAAGAAAGATATGTTGGGCCTTGTAGACGACAGCCATACCGCCTTCTGCAAGATCCTCGATTAATCGATATTTTTGATTTAAGACACGCCCAACAAGCGAGACTTCGGCCTCTTCGTGTTGCATCGAAAAGCCACACGCAGGGCAAAACATCGCCTCGTCAGGGACGGGATATTCACATTGTGGGCAGGCAGGCATCCTTCGATCGCTCCGGTCTGGTGGTCCGCAGACAAGGGGTTGGGTGTCTTGTCAAGCTCTTTGACGAACCGATCACAAAAAGAAGTCACAGGTTCGCAAAACAAGATCCTGCCTTATCGCAGAAACTCCGTTGTATTGGACCGACTTAACGCATCCATCTTTCAGGCTCACGACAATATGACGGATCGCGTTGCATTTTGCAAGCTTCTCAAAGCAATTCGCGTGTCCCGACTCCAGCCATGACGCCCCATTCATATTGAAGGATCGAAGCCACAGCCACCCCCGCAGTCTCCGTACGCAGGATTAGAGGCCCAAGCCCAACAGAAAGGATTCCACGATCCGCCAAGAAAGCCACTTCTTTTGCAGAAAATCCCCCCTCAGGCCCGATCAAGACGACCACCCCACAAGGCGGCGAAACAAACGTACGCACCCACGCACGCAAACCGCGCTCTTGCTCGCCTTCCCAACAAACGATCACAGGGACGCCCACAGGCAAAGCAGACACAAGCCCCCCAAGTTCTGCGACGTCATGAACTGTCGGCGCAAAACTTCGCTGCGATTGGCGTGCGGCTTCGGCGGTGATCTTTTCCCAACGTTCGCGACGGGCGCTGGCTTTTTTTTCGTCGAGTTGAACCACTGTGCGTTCTGTAGAAAGCGGATAAAACGCAGCGATACCGACCTCTGTCCCTTGGCGCAAGATCTGTTCAAAGCGATCCCCTTTGGGGATCCCTTGGGCAAGATACACAGGAAAAGGCGTTGGGATGGGGGGAAGCGGCTCGATGAGTCCAACACGGCAACGCTCTAATGTAGCATCTGCGTGGATGTGAGCATGCCAGCGCGCCCCTTTTCCATCGCAGATCTCGATGGATTCACCGGGAGATTGGCGCAAAACGCGCAAAAGATAATGCGCGGCATCCTTGGCCAAATCGATATCAACAGGGATTGTATCCAAAGCAGAGAGCGCCAAATGAGGAAGCAAAACACGCCGCATCGTCAGCCAAACATCATCATCAGAAGAACGATCAGCACGATTAACACGGGGATCCCGACGACCACAGCAAGAAAGATCTTTTGGGTCAAATTCAACCCTGTAGGAGGGGGCGGTTGGGGGGCGGGGGCTTCGGTGCTGGGGGCTTCTTCGGCTTCTGTTTGCGCGGCTTCTTTTGGCTTTTCGGGAACAACAGGAGCAGGAACGGGTGGAGGTTGTTCGGCCTCGGCTTTGGGGGGCGGGGAAGAAGGTTTGGGGATACCACCCGAAGGGCGAGAACCCGAGGCAGCAGGGGCAGGAGCGGGTTCTTCAGCACCAAACTTTTCTTCAAATTCCGCAGCCATCGGATCGGAGAAAGACATTTTGGTGGTTCCGATGGTGATCTCGTCGCGATCGCGCAAACGGCGCTCGACATTGGCACGCAGGCGATCACCGTTGACAATCACACCGTTGCGACTGCCGTTATCGCGGATGGTGACGCCGTTGGTGGGATCGCGCCGAACAACGGCATGTTCGCGTGAGATGTTCTCGTCGTGGATCGTAATTTCGCAATGCGGTGATCGACCGATGGTGTAGTCGGTGTACATCCCTTTGATAGGAAACTCGCGATCACCGTGGTGTGGGCCGTCCATGACGATCAACTTTGGAGGAGTATCTTCGTGCGAAGTGACGCCACCAAGGACGTTTTTGATCATCGACAAAGCGATCATCGTCGTGTTTTCAGTCGATTCGGTTTGGTAAGCCGCAGCACCTGACTTGAAGGTGATCACATAGTTGACGATCTGGATGCGGTCTCCATTGCGCAAAAGCTTTTGCGCCCGCGCAGGGAGTCGCTCACTGTTGAGCGATGTACCGTTGCGACTGCCGAGATCGTGCAGCACAAAGTCCTCTCCTTGGCGCGTAATCCGCACGTGCTGACCGGACACAGCGGAGTTTGCGAGCTGCACATGGTTTCCGGGCGCTCGCCCAATAAAGATCTCCCCCGTTTCGTGATCTTCCAAAAGGACATCTTGCGGGGTGGTATGCGGATCTCCCGGATCAACGGGGTTCACAACAGTCATTCGTACAGCCATCTTTGCGATCAGCTCCACAATGTTCGGTGATGTGTTGAGTACGCTTCTGGCGGATGTACCTGCTCGAAGGCACCTTGGCTCATACAGCCGAGGAGCCTTGTTTAGGGTACAGGAGAAGCAGGGGTCGCCCCCGTGCGCAACGCTTGAATCAATTCTCCACGCATCCGCAACGCTTCGGGATCGTTGGGGATACGTTGCAAAAGCAAATCGATGTGTTGAAGGCTTTGGGAAAAACGCTTTCGCGTTTGCAAGACGCGAGCGCTCATCCGAAGGGCTTCTGTGTGGCCCGCGTCGCGTTTGAGCGCACGTTGAAAAGACAACAACGCTTGTTCGTCTTGTTCTTCGGCAAGATAGATCAGGCCCATCTCAAAGTGAGGAGGCGCTTTTTGTGGATGATCGGCGATCATCCGAAGACATTGAACCCGTCCAAGTTGATATTGGCCCATCGTTCGGTAGGTTTGAGCCAAAAGCAAACGCGGCGTCATCGCATCGGGCTGAGTATCGATCGCCCGCTGAAAGGCCAACGAAGCTTCTTTGTAGAGTTTTTGCGCACGCAAAGCAGATCCGAGGTGGGTCCACGCGATCGTCAGGTTGGCGTCGCGCTTGACGGCTTTGCGAAAGTACTTTTCGGCGGTTCGCAAAAGGCCTCGCCGAAGCATAATCAAGCCCAACCGATCATAGGCCAACGCATACGCAGGATCGATGCCGATCGCATTTTGGAAGCGTTGTTCTGCGGAACCATATCGCCCCTGTTCCATCAAGGCGATGCCTTCTTCTGTTTGGCGGATCGCGGCTGGATGATACGGGTTCGTGGTCTTGCAAGCCGCTGCGGTCAAAACGACAGCAAACAAAAACAACCCCACAACCCGAAGCCACGAAAGCCTCGATACCACGGGGGTTCCCTTGCAACAGACGCTGTTTTTCTTGTTTTTGGGGGATATCTCTTTCGCCAAAACACGGCTCCGTCTTTGTCGTCTATTTTCTGGCCTTTGTGGGGCGGTCGTGATCCTTGCGTGCGCTATTCACATGGGAGTTTGGGGGTGTACGCAAACCGTTGTCCCGCCGTGAGAATCGCTGCTGCATGGCTCCTGACCGTTTTGCATCCTCTGAAGTCCTTCTCCTTATTCACACCTCCAACCCGCCTTGTCAAGGAGACCCAACAAGACCCGTTTGTTGCGCTCTTGTGTCGTGCGCCGCTCTTGTTTTTCGTAACGCTTTGTGTATGCTCGCCGAGATGATCTGGATCGACACAGCCCTCCTCCATAACCGCCTCAAATCGGCCCGAAACGAGGATTCCGAGTGGACACGCGTATGCATCACCCTCACGCAGAAGCCCCCCAAATTCGATACGATGGCGAGCAACGGCTCTTTTTAGAGTCACGGTTTGCGCTCAATCCAAATACCCGAATCGAGAGCCTGACACTTCAAGTCCCCGCTTCCTTCAAGCCCACCTCACCCCACGCCATCAAACAAGTTCGCGGTGACCTGCTCGAACTTCACTGTCTACTTGAACAACGCTACCTCACCGCCTTAATTGGCCGCACCTTGTCGGGAGGCGGCCTTTCTGACCTACAACTCCAAGTCCTTGGCGCACGCATCGAGATCAGCGGCGTACTCTCGCGAGAAGGCAAACGTACACCTTTTTGTGTGCGGGGTTTTTTGTACGAAAAAGCCGGCCCTCTCGGAGGGGTTGTGTTTTATGATCTCCGCCTGTTTGGACGCCCCGGCCTACCCGCTCCTGCTATTATTCCCCTTCTTGTCGCACGAACAGGCCGCCAAGGCCCCGTCAAAGTCGCTGGTACCGCCACACTCCAATTCGATCCACTCTCGCTTATACTGCGTTGGGCGATGGCTGCCTACGGCTGGAAACTCCCCAGCTACCGCAATGTCCAACTTCACCAAATCACCCTCGATCAAACACACATCGGGCTTTCCTTTCAACCCCTTCAGGCCCGACCTGCCGCCAGCCTCGCCAGCTTCGACCCCCTCTACAACTCGTGGATGTTGTTTCGACAATCCGAACAACAATTTCTTGCTGCCGAAGAGGTCCTCGGAAACGGCGATTACGACGGCGCTACCAAACTTTACGAAGAGCAACTCTGGCAAAACCCCGGACATCCCTTCATCCAAGAACGCTTGATGCAGCTCTACATCGGCTCGCCCAACCCAGAAAGTTGGCAAAAAGCCAGCCGCATCGCCGAAGAAGCCCTCCGACGAAATCCCCGCGATATCCAAGCCATCAACTGCCTCGCACAACACGCCGAAGGCAACAAAAACCTCCAACAAGCCGCCCAATTTTATCTCCAAATCGCTGAAATCGCCCGTGGCAACAAAGAACACATCGAAGCCGCTCTCGCTTACAGCAAAGCCGCCGAACTCCTCGAACCCCACCTGCCCGACCACGCACAAACCCTCTGGCAACAAGCCCGCCAAGAAGACCCGACATATCGGCCTGCAATCGCTGCACTCGCCCGATATGCTCTCAAATTCGGCCAATTTCACGAAGCCGAATCCGTTCTCCTCGACCTCATCGAACAAACGCCCCCAAGCATCGAACGCGCACGTCACAACCTTTCTCTCGCTGGACTCTATCGCTCACGCCTTCGCCAACTCCCCGAGGCACGCGCTCAACTCGAACAAGCCGCTCCTTTCCTTCAAGACGATATCTCCTACCAACGCGAACTCGCCGAATTTCGCCTTGCCACCGATGAAAATCTCGAAGCCCTCCGCATCCTCGATATCTTGATCGATCGGCTCGAACAACTCAATCACACCGCCCTTTGTGCGGATCTGCTATTTCGCACAGGGCAGATCCTCGAAGAACGTCTTGCTCATCCCGGCGCTGCCCTCCGACGTTATCGTCGTGTCCTTCCCTTGCGCCCCAACCACCCTCCCACACTCCACCGCATCCGCGCCCTTGAAGCCAGCCAAGTCCAAGAAGAAGACTTTTTCACCGACGAAGAACACACCCTCGACCTTCAGATCAACGAAAAAGAACGCTTGCTCCAACGCGAAGGGCAGCTTTCCCCCTCCGAACGCAGCATCCTCATGCTCGAACTCGCCCGCCTGCACTGGCAACGCGAAGACACCGAACGCGCCCTTCAATCCGCCAATGACGCCGTTCAACTTCAAGCCGAACTCGAACCCGCATGGCAACTCCTCGAAGAGATCTGCGTACGCACTGGCCGACAAGCCGAACTCGCTCGCATCCACAGCGAGATGGCACAAAAATCACTCTTCGATCTGGATGCCGTTCGGCATCTTGAAAAAGCCCTTCGCCTCCTCCCCACCGACGCCCAACTGATCGAACGCCTCAGCCAGCGCTACCAAAAGCTCGAACAATGGGACAAACTCGACACCCTCTACCTTCGCTCCATCGAAGTAGCCCCCCAACAGGCCGCTTCTCTCTGGCTCAAGCGCGCACGACTCCTTGAAGAACAACTCAAAAAAGACACAGAAGCTGAACTCGCTTATCTCCAAGCCTACGAACTCGATCCCACAAACAAACAACACCTCGAAGCCTTGATCCGCTTTTACGTCCGACGCGAAGATTGGAGCAAGCTCGACCGACAACTCGAACGCTTTGCCCTCCCACTCTCCAAACACGAACAAGCCGACCTCTACGCAGCAAAAGGCCGCATCCTTCGCACCACCTACAAACAAACCGATCGCGCCCTTGCTGCCTACCAAAAAGCCCTGATCCTCGACCCCGAACACCTCCCCTCTTTGCGCGCTTCCGTCGACCTCCTCCGCGAGCAAAGTCAATTCCAAGAGCTTCTCCCCTTTCTTGCCCAACTGGCTCAACTCGCCGATCAAGCCGAAGAAAAAATCTCGACCCGACTCGAACTCGCTGAACTACTCGAAGAACAACTTCGCCAAGAAGCCCGTGCCTACGAAGAATACAACAACGTCCTCATGCTTGATGACGCACATCCCGTCGCCCTCAAACGCCTCGCACAGATCGACCAACGCAACCAACGATACACCTCAGCGGTGCAACATTGGGAGCGCCTCTTCAAAGTCCTCCCCGCCAAGCCCGCCGAACGCGTTCAAGCCGCCCTTGAACAAATGATCGCTCTGTACGCTCGCCTTGATCGCGCCCACGAAATGAAGAAAGCTTGCAGCCAACTGCTTTCTCTTCAACCCCAATTCGGCCACTCGATCGTACAAAAATATAGCCTCCCCACCGACAACGCCGAGCTTCGTGTACTTTTGCAACTCGGCGAGCAACTCGCTGAAGCCCCCCTATTTCTCGAAGCCTTTCGCCTCTTGCGTGATATCGCTCCCGAAACAAGTATCCGTTGTTGGGAACAAGCCTTTCAAAAAGAACCCTTCCTTGGGGATCTTTGGATGGCTCGGATGTTGCCCGCCCAACCCCAAGAACGCGCCCCTCTTTGGGAACGGCTCGCTGCCCTCCTTGCGCAACGTAGCCCCTCCGAAGCACAACAACAACAACTCAACCCCCTGTTTGAATCCCTTCAGCACGCAGGACTCGGACTCGACGAATTGCGTACAGTTCATCAACTCCTCGACCCCAAAAACCTCCGTATCCCCCAACTCACCCGCCTGTTCGGCCAACGTCTCGAAGACGAAGGCGAGCTCGAAGAAGCGCTGCTTATCCGCTTGCGTTTGCTTGAGACCCTTCCCAACGGGCCTGAGCGCGTTGGGCTGAATTTTGAACTAGCGATCCAACAACTTCACCTGCTCCAAGATCGCGAAGAAGGCAAAAAACAACTTTGGAGCGTCCTCGCCCAAGATCCCTCCCACAGCGATGCCTTTGGCGAACTTCAAAACATCTACGAAGAAGACCAAGATCTCGAAACCTTCGTCAAAAAACTCGAAGAATCCACTCATCTCGCCCCACCCGGCCAAAGCCGCGCCGAACTCACTCTGCGCACCTTCGAACTCTATCGGCATCTCTTGATGGACGAAAACGAAGCGCGTGCGATGCTTCAACGCGTTTCGACCCATGCCGCCGACGATCCCGCAACCCTCCAAACCATCGCCATCTCCTTTGAAGAACTCGAATCTCGCCAAGAAGCCGCCCAGATCTACCTACAGATCGGCGAAACCTCCCCATCCATCGAGGACTCTATCCGCAGCTTAGAACGTGCCGCTGAGATCTACCAACACGACCTCGAACAGCCCGACGAAGCGATGCTGATCCACCAAAAGATCCTCGAACGCTCCCCACAACACGAACCCTCCATCAACGCACTCAAAAGCATCTACGAAACCCTTTGGATGTGGGAAGAACTCGCCAGCCTAATCGAAAACCAATCCACACTCCAAACGGATCCCCTCCTACGCGCCCAAAAACTCTTTGAACTCGCTGAGCTTTACCTCGGACGGCAGGGCGATTACGAACGCGCTCTCCAAACCTACCGACAAGCCTTGCGCTACGACCCCCGCAATCTCCAAATCTTGCACAGCCTCCAAGCCCTCTATGAAGAACTCGCCGACTGGCCGGCCGTGATCAGCGCACTGAAAGCACGCACTCGCGCAGAAGTCGATCCTGCCGGTCTTTGCGATACCTTTATGCGTATCGCTGAGATATCACTCTCTCACCTCGAAAAGAGCGATGACGCCGAAAAATACTATCGCCTCGCCCACACACAACAGCCCCAGCGCACCGCACCACTGCACGCACTTCTTGATCTGCTCGATGCTCAAGGCAAAGCCCTACTCGCCGCTCCCATCGCCGTTCAGCTCGCTATCCTCCAACTCAAGCAAGGCCAACAAAACGACAGCCGCGATAGCCTTCAACGCCTTCTCTCGATCACCCAAGCCGATCCATCCGTCGGAACCGCCGAAGATATCTTGCGCAAAATAGTCCTCGAACAACAAGAATCCGCCGAAAACGCCCAAATCCTCTTCGGCCTTCTGCTCAACGAAGCCTCGGACCTCGAAGATCCACTCCCCCTCACCTCTCGGCTCTACCAAAAGAACCTTCTCGAACTGAGCTGGATCTTGCGCCTTAGCGAGTCCGAACCTGACTTCTTGCCCGCCGAAACCGTCGAAGAGATCCGCACCCTTGCTCGCACTCAGTCATGGGACGACCTGCTCAAAAAACTAGATCTCCTCGCTCAACGCGACGAAGCCAACGAAGAAGATCGCGCTAGCTGTCTTCTCGCCGAAGCCGAGATCCAATGGTATGCCCTTCAGCGCGGAAAAAAAGCCCAAGAACTTGCCCAACAAGCCCTTCAGTTGGGCGCTTTCCCCGAACGCGCTCTCGCTTTGATCGAAGCCATCCTCGCTAAGAAAAAGCCGCCCTCTCGCGAAGACCTTCTTCCTATCCTCCAACATCTCGATATCCCCGAAGATCAAACCCGCGCTCACTTCCACCTCGCCGGCCTTTTCGCTCGACGCTCCCAATGGGCCGATGCCCTTAGTGCGCTGCTCGACGCCTTGGCCGCCGAACCCGAAAACCGCGAAGCCCTCGCAAGCCAAAAAAACCTGCAGATATTGGACGTCGCCCTCAAAAAAGGCAAACCGCCCGGCTCCGCCATGTTTTCCACGATCTCCGATCGCCTCCCCGAACGCTTCCGACTCCTTCTTCAAGCATGGCTACTGTTTACCGCCGCAGACGATGAACAGGCATGGGACCGCCTTGAACTCGCCCTTCAAACGGATCCCGACTTTACCCCGAGTCTACGCCTGCTTGGACAGCGCGCCTTGATCCTCGATCAAAAACAAACCGCCTCCGAACACCTCTTCCGCTTTCTTGAAATCGAGTGGGATCGCCTTCCTTTCGATGAAGTCGTCGAGCTTTGTCTCCAACTCGCTGCACTCGCTTCCGAACGTTCGGACTGGGAAAACGCACTCTTTTACATCGATCAAGCCTACAAATTCATCCCCGAAGATTCCCGTATCCTCGCTCTCCACATCCGCATCCTCCAAAGCGCCGACTGGCGCGATCCTCTACGTGAACTCTTCCTCCAACGTATCGAATCTCCCGAACCTTCGGACCAAGTCGCCGATCTGTGGTTCCAACTCGGACAGCTTTACACGCAACAACTCGAAAACCAAACCGAAGCTCAATTTTGTTTTGAACAAGCCGTCAAGCTTTTCCCACTCCACGAAGGCGCGCTGCGCGCCCTTGGGCGCTGGATCACCAACGCAACCGAAGACAATCTCTCTGCTGTCCTTTAACCTGTGCTTTGTTTGGTACATCGCACATCTCACACAAAAAGGTGACTGTTATGGCTTTTGAACGAAAAGTGAGCGCAGTCCCGCTTCTTTAGGGGCGGGTAAGCGAACGAAGGACAGAGCAGGCGTAAAAAGTCATTGACTTTTTGTGGCTGCTCACATTAGGGTGTTTTGAGAAAGTGACCCTCTTTTTTGAGGGC
>CAUJFU010000519.1 GCA_963169055.1 Myxococcota bacterium | reverse complement strand
GTGTTGGGGTGAAGCGAGGTTTTGGAGAGGAGAGGGATAAGATAATCGGAACTTGCGCCGATGATCACGTTGTAGCCGCGTTGGATGAAATCTTCCATCTGAGCAGGAGCAGCGGTCGGACTGATGGACTCAGCAAAAGCGGTCTCATAACCTAAGTTGGCGAGGTATTGTCGGCCTTGGTTATGCGCCCAGACCCATCCATAATCACCGACAGGACCGCTGAGGAGATAGGCGATTCGCGGTTTAGAGAGCGGGGGACGAAAAGGGCTATCGGGATCATGTTCGACTCCGCCATCTTCGGGATTTTCTGTGGCCGAACCTTGGGTAACGCAAAAGCCTCTTTCGCAAACAAAACCATCGGCGCAAACGCGGCTTTCGTTGCAAGGAAAACGGATACTCGACCAGTCAAACGCGCCTGTACAAGCGACGCTCGCAAGGGCCATCGAGAGGGCAACGGCAAGGAAACAGAGATGTTGCATGAGTCCTCCAAAGGAAGATAATTTGGTTTAAGAAGTAGGACTTGATAGCACTCGGTCAGGTCGGAATCTGTTGGCAACGAAATCGATCCGTTTTATGTTTCAACGCAAAGAGGCATTGCAACGCGCAGCGAAATGTACCACACACAGACATCGGTTTCACCGAGTTTTTTTTAGAACAGCAGCGTGAGAGAGCCGTCGACTTGTTTTCTGGATGGACTCTTGTGGGGGGCTAGGCACGTGGGCTTTTGGGGGACTTCTTGGGCAACCGTTCTTGCTTGGGTTTTTTGGTCTCCAAAACAGCAGAAATCCCATCTGAGTGTGAGCCGCTTGTCAACACAGCGTCCATCGTGTCGGATGTCCCGCTCTTTTCTGCTGTGTTGCTTGGTGTTCCGTTGTTTTCGATCTTGCGGGCTGATGTTGTGGTCTTTTCTACTTTTTTGCTAGATGTCCCGTTCTTTTCTGCTTTGCTGATCGATGGGGATTGGGTGGGGGTTGGGTGGGCGTGGCGGATGCGTTGCACAGAAGCGTCGATATCGGGGGTGGTTTGGCCGACATGGGCTTGATGAATCAAGCGACGAGCGTGCGCAAGGCTTTCGTCTGTGATCTCGGCCCCACCGAGCATTCGTGCGATCTCTAGTTCGCGCTGCGCTTCGGTCAGTTGAGAGATCGTCGAATGTGTGCGCCCGTCTTCTTCGGTCTTGAGGATCTGGTAGTGCGTGTCTGAAAAACAAGCAATCTGCGGCAGGTGGGTGATGCAGAACACTTGGCGTTTTGCAGCGATCCTTTTAATCTTTTCGCCGATGATCGTGGCCGTAAATCCGCCAATTCCAGCGTCCACTTCATCAAAGACGCACGTTGGAACAGGTTCTCTCTCCGTCAAGATCTGCTTGAGAGCGAGCATGATTCGGCTCAATTCGCCGCCGCTGGCTGTGCGATGAAGTGGACGGGGTTCTTCGCCCGGGTTGCTTGAAAGAAGGAACTGCACAAAGTCCATACCCACGGGACCCACCAACGTTTTCACGGCCTGTTTTGCGGTCGTCGCTTCGGCGTTCACGGCCTGTTTCGCAACGGTCGAATCGGCCTTCGCAGCCTGTTTTGCAACGGTCGCTTCGGCGTTCGCAGCCTGTTTTGCGGATTGTTCGTTTATTTCATCGGATGCACCGAGTGTTCCGTCGTCTTCTTCGTTGAGCAAAGAGCGAAAGTCCACGACAAAGCGGGCTTTCTTCATCCCCAAAGAGGCCAGTTCTGCCTCGACTTCGCGGGCCAACACCAGCGCAGCTTCACGTCGGCGTTGGCTCAAAGCGAGGGCAGCTTTTTGCAGTTCTTTGGTGCGCCGCTCGCAACACTTTTCAAGCTCGATCAGACGGGCTTCTTGGGCGCGAAGATTGTGCAACTCTTCGAGATAACCATCGCGGCGTTTCAGAAGCTGTTCGAGACTTTGGACGTGGTGTTTGCGTTTGAGATCGCGCAACAATTCAAGCTGTTCTTCGATCTCTTGAAGGCGCTGCGGATCGACCTCTGCATTCGCGACAAAACCGCGAAGGGAACGGGCTACATCGTCGATCATCACTTGGGCTTCGGAGAGTCCTTGCACCGCTGCGGCGAGATCAGGCGACAGATCAGACCAATTTCCCAGCTTGGCTTCGAGGCGTCCGAGGACTTCCATGACAGAGCGCTGGCCTGAATAAAGCGTGGCCTCCCCTTCTTGGCCGGCTTCGAGCATTTTTTCGAGCTGCAACAAGTAGCGCCGTTCGTCTTCGAGCTTGGTTTCGTCCACATCAAGGGGCGCGTTGTCGAGTTCGTTAAGCTGATAGAGCAGATATTCTTCTCGGCGTGCCCGAGATTGGGCGTCTCCACCGAGGCGTTCGAGTTCCTTGCGCTCGCGTTGTGCTTGGCGGTAGATATCGCTCACTTGCTCGCGCATATCGTACAAATGGCCGAACGCATCGAGCAGATCGAGATGATAACGCGGCTGCATCAAGTGGTGATTCGAGTGTTGACCGCTGATCTCGACCAACAACTCCCCTAGCTCGCGCAAAAAAGACACGGTCACAGGGCGATCATTGACATAAGCCCGTGAGCGGCCATTTTGGGACACCAACCGACGAAGCAATAACTCATCTTCGGCACGCAATCCCGCAGATGCGAGCTTTTCACGCACCATCGGTAGCGATTCAAGCGAAAACATCGCCGAAACTTCAGCCTCTTCCGAGCCTGTACGCACAACGTCCGAAGATGCCCGCTCCCCAAGCGCCAACAACAACGCATCGATCAAGATCGATTTGCCCGCCCCCGTCTCGCCTGTAAACACATTGAGCCCTTCTTGAAAAGAGATCGACGCTTCATCAATAATCACCACATTCCGAATCTGAAGATGCAACAACATCGCGACTTTTTACCACCCCACTCAACCATCTCAAATGCCTATCCTACAACCCATCTTCTCGACCGCTGTACGCCCATCCTACGGCCCATCATTTCTTTCGGATCTCGGTTTTCAAATGCCCGTCCTTCGGCCTATGATCTCTTTCAGATCTCGGTTTTCAAATGCCCATCCCACGACCGATGATCTCTTTCATAATCTCGGTCGTTCCGGCATAAATCGTTTGCACACGCGCATCCAGATACGCTTTCGAGATCGGGTATTCTTCCATATACCCGTAGCCGCCGAAGAATTGCAGACAACGATCCGTATTGCGCTTCAACATCTCCGAACACCACCACTTCGCCATGCTCGCTTCGACCGCCAACATCTCCGCACCTTGTTCAACCACTTCTTCGATCAAGCGATCCACAAACACTTGCCCAAGCTCAAGCTCTGTCGCCACTTCGGCCAAAACAAAGCGCGTGTTTTGAAAACGACTGATCGGGCGACCAAAGGCTTCGCGCTCTTGGGTGTATTGGATCGTCATCTCCAACACCGCACGCGCCCCTGCCATCGATGCGATCGCCACCACCAAACGCTCTTGCGCAAGCTTCTGCATCATATAATAAAAGCCCATCCCTTCCTCTCCTAGAAGGTTGGCTTTCGGCACACGGCAATCCTCAAAGTGCATCTCTGCCGTATCTTGGGCCTTCATCCCGATTTTTTTCAAACGACGGCCCCGCTGAAATCCCTCAAAACCCGATTCAACAAGCAACAACGACACTCCCGCGTGTGGCGGGTCTGCGTGCGGGTTGGTCTTGGCCGCAACGATCACCAGATCCGCAAGATGGCCGTTGGAGATAAATGTCTTTGATCCATTCAGCACATAATGATCGCCCTGATCGACCGCCTTCGTCTGAATCGCCGCAACATCCGAGCCTGTGTTGGGTTCTGTCATCGCCAACGCAAGGATCAACTCCCCCGATGCTGCTTTCGGTAAATAACGCTTCTTTTGTTCTTCGCTTCCAAACGCCGCAATATAGGGCGCAACGATATCGCTATGCAGCGTAAACGCCACCCCCGATGCCCCCGCAAAAGACAGTTCCTCAGCCACCACCACCGACGACAAAAAGTCCGCCCCCGGGCCACCGTACGCTTCTTCCAACCAAGGACACAAAAAGCCCATCTCCCCCGCCTTCTTCCAAATCTCACGTGGCACGATCCCCGCTTCTTCCCATGCTGGATGATGCGGAGTGATCTCCCGCTCAACAAAGGCTTTTACACTTTTGCGAAACATATCGTGTTCTGCTTGGAAGATCTTGCGCTTTAGGGCCATCTTGCACCTCTAGGTTGCGGCTAATACTTGGGTTTTCTTTTTTCCATAAAGGCTTGGAAGGCTTCAAACAATTCGGGGCTTGGCATGATCATGCTGTTGCGCAGTGCAGCGTAATGGAGACCTTCTTCGACGCCCATCTCTCGGGCGTAATTCAACGTCTCTTTGCTGGATTGCACCGCCAGTGGGGATTGTGCTGCGATCTGTTGGGCCATCGCACGAGCGCCCTCAAGCATAGCGGCTTGATCGGCGAAGACATGGTTGACAAGCCTCATCTGAAGGGCTTCTTGGGCGCTGACATCACGCGCTGTAAAGGCCAACTCACGCGTTGCACCATGCCCGATAATCAAGGGCAGTCGTTGAAGCGAGCCAAGATCAGCCGTCATCGCCATCGCAGCTTCGCGCAACGAAAATGAAGCATCTTGGCTTGCGAGGCGGATATCACACGCTGCGATCAGATCGAGCCCACCACCCACACACGCCCCATGAATCGCCGCAATGACGGGCTTTCGACAACGCTCGATCCATGTAAAAGACTCCTGCCAATCTCGCACATAGGTCGCAAAGTCCACTCGGTTCGCTGCCGTCTGATCGGCCAGATCCAACACCGGGATCGACGTTGTCGCCGTCAGATCGAGTCCCGCACAAAAAGATTTGCCCTTGCCCGCCACAATGATCGCACGCACGCTGCGATCGCGATCCAACGCACGAAAAGTATCGACACAAGCAGCCCAAAAATCAGGCTCTAACGCATTGCGTTTTTCAGGGCGATTGAGATACACCCACGCGAAATGCTCTTCGCGTTCGACCAACAAACCATCGTAGGCCATCCGAGCCTCCTTTGCCAAAGGAACCACCACAAAACGAAGGCCCCCCCTCCATCATGGACGAAAACGACCCAACCGCACCACGCCGATCACAGCGAAGCGATCGGGCTTGTGCTTTCGGATTCGACTTCACGCGCCAGTTTTGCGATGATCTCGTCGGCGAGTTGCAGGTAAGCCAAAGATGCGGGAGACAGGGGATTTTCAAAGACAGCAGGATGCCCTTGGATAAAGGCTTTGGAGAAATCTTCACGGCGAGGGATGATCGTTTCAAAGACCAGTTCGCGAGGGAAGTTTCGCCAAACTTGTTCCGTCACTTGTTCGGTGAATCCGTAGCGAACGTCGTACATCGTCAACAAGACCCCTTCAATCCCCAACGCAGGATTGACCTTGCTTTTGACTTCGCGTACAAGCCGCAAGATCTGTGGTAAGGTGCGCAGCGCCAACGGCTCACATTGCAACGGGATCACCACAGAATCCGCACAGTTCATCGCGCTGACGGACAGGGAGTTTTCTCCCGGTGGCGTGTCAAACAAGATGATATCGCACAGATCGCGGATGCCCATCACAGCACGGCGTAACAGGCTGAGCCGCTTGCCGAGATTATGAAAGCGATCGATCTCGGCCACGTTGTTAAAATTTCCGGCAGGAATGAAGCGGAGATAAGGACTCTCCGTCGAAAGCAGCAGATCGCGGATGCCGACTTTGTCTTGCAACAGATCGGCTACTCCGTATTCGTAGTCACTGGGCTTAAAACCGAGACCAAAGGCCGATCCACCTTGTGGATCGAGGTCGATGATCAGAGTTCGCAACTTGCGAACAGCAAATGCCGCTCCCAAGTTGAGCGTTGTCGTTGTTTTGCCAGAACCGCCTTTTTGACTCACGATGGCGAACGTCTTACCCATAATCGTCCTCTACACTCGGCTTTGCTTGCAGTCTTCTAGTCGTTTGCTGCGACATAGCGGGGATAATGATTCACAAAAGAACTTCACACGAAGAGGATTCCTGTGGACGCAACCACCCACATAGCACGCTCGTTCCTGTTCTGTAAAGCACCTTACCTTTTATCGCTAGGACGGCAATGTTTGGAGAATCAAGGATAGAAAGGAATCGGAAATCCATGCGTCTTTCGCCCCATATCAAGGAGCTTCAGCCCTCTCCCACGCTCTCTTTGCGACAACGTGTCCAAGAACTAACTGGGAAAGGACACACCATCCTCGACATGAGTCTCGGGGAACCCGACTTGCCAATGCCTCGCGTTTTGCGCGATGCCGCCAAACAAGCGATCGATGAAGGTTGGACCCGCTATACACCTGTTGCGGGCATCCATGCGTTGCGCGAGAAGTTGGCAGAACATCTCAACCAACGCAAGGGGACACACTACAAAGCCAGCGATATCATCGTCTCTGGCGGCGCAAAACAGTGCCTCGCCCAAGCCATTTACAGTCTGATCGCCCCCACAGACGAAGTGCTTTTGCTCGCTCCCTACTGGCCTTCTTATGTGACGCAGATCCAATTGGCGGGTGGTCGGGCTGTCAGCGTCC
>CAUJFU010000518.1 GCA_963169055.1 Myxococcota bacterium | reverse complement strand
CGGTTGAGGGTGTCAAGAACGTCTCTGTCTTGTGTGGCGGGTGTCGTCCATGTGAGGATCATCTTGCACCTCGTCGCAAACAACGTAGTCTTTTACTTGGAGCATCCTGAACAAAGAGAAAGCTACACAAACGTTGAGCGACATGCAACTGTTTTTTTAAAAAGAATCAAAAGAATCAAAAGAATCAACGGCTTACCACTGGGGTTAAAACCCCGTGGCTTACGAAGCGTGAAACTCCCTTTGGTCGTTTTGCGCCGTTATTTGTTTCTGTCACAAAGCAGCGAGGGCGAAGTCGTCGTCTTGCCAAGGGAGGGGAGGCGGGGGCGTGCGTTGTTCAAGGCGCCAACCGAGGCGGCAGTAGCGTTTGCGGATCTGGTCGTTGCGAACGGCCAATTGGAGGGCGCGTTCATCACCGACGAGGATGACGAGGCGTTTTCCGCGTGTGAGGGCGGTGTAGAGGAGGTTTCGTTGAAGCATGACGTAGTGCTGTGTAAAGACAGGGATCACGACGGCGGCGTATTCGCTGCCTTGGCTTTTGTGTACGCTGACGGCGTAAGCAAGGGTGATGGCGTCTAGTTCGTGGCGTTCGTAAGTGATCTCGCGTTCTTCAAAAAGCGCGGTGATTTGGGCGTTTTCGGTATCGATATCGACGATGAACCCGACATCTCCATTAAAGACTTCTTTGTTGTAATCGTTGCGGGTTTGAAGGATGCGATCACCCGGGTAGAAGCGGTTTCCTGAGAAGTCGATGTGCTTTTTTTGGTTTTTGCAAAAGTGTTCTTGGAGAAGGGTATTGAGGTTTTTGACGCCGACGTCGCCTTTGTACATGGGGGAGATCACTTGGATCTCTTTGAGGGGATCGATGTGAAAGCGTTGAGGGATGCGCTGGGTGACAAGTTCGCGGATGGTTTGTGCGCCTTGAAGGGGGTCATCGCGTTGGATGAAGTAAAAGTCGAGGAGTTGGCTTGTCGAAGCTTTGGGCAGGATGGGAAGTTGGCCTTGGTTGATCAGGTGGGCATTTTCGACGATCAGACCATTTTCTTTTTGTCGGAAGATCTGGTTGAGGCGAGTGACGGGGATCTCGCCACATTGCAACAAGTCGCGCAAGACATTCCCGGGTCCAACGGAGGGGAGTTGATCGACGTCGCCAACGAGCAAAAGCTGTGAACCCGGTTGGACGGCGCGGATCAGTGCATAGAAGAGATAGAGATCGAGCATGGAGACTTCATCGACGATCACGATATCGCCTTCGAGAGGATTGTCGCGGTTGCGTTGGAAGGAGAACTCTTGGGGGGAGAATTCGAGGGTGCGGTGGAGGGTGCGAGCGCTTTGTCCTGTGGTTTCGGAGAGTCGTTTGGCGGCGCGTCCTGTGGGGGCGGTGAGAAGGACGGTTCGGTTTTGTCGGCGGGCGAGTTCGCAGACAGCGCGGATGATGGTGGTTTTTCCTGTGCCGGGTCCGCCTGTGATGATGGAAACGGAGTGAGCGAGGGCCATTTTGATGGCGTCGATTTGGGCGCTGGCGAGGGTGATGTGGTTGTCTTTTTGGAATTGGGTAAGGGCAGCGTCGATGCGGATGTTGCTAGAGGGAGGGGGGATATCGAGGACTTCGCGGAGTCGATTGACGGAACCGCGTTCACAGGCGGCGAGGATGCGTAGGTAGACGGCGGTGTCGTTGTCATCGAGGGGTTCAAGGGATAACTCGTCGTTGGCGTCGAGATAAGCGATGGCTTGTTCGAGGGCATCGTGTGGGATCTTGAAGTTTTGTTCGATGCTTTGGAGGAGTTCGCTGCGGGGGACGTAGACGTGGCCTTGGTCGCTGTAGGATTTGAGTTGGAACAAGATGGCGGCGCGTGCGCGAAACGCGCTATCTGCGGGGATTCCGAGAGACTGGGCGATCTTGTCAGCGGTCAAGAAGCCGATGCCACGGACATCGGTGGCGAGGCGGTAGGGATTTTCGCGGACGGTTTGGATGGCTTGGTTGCCGTAGGTTCGGTGGATCATGTAGGCGTGGTGTTGTGAGACGCCATATCCTTGGAAGTAGACCATGACTTCTTTGAGGACGCTGGCTTCTTCCCAACCGGCGCGGATGCGTTCGGCGGAAACGGGGCCGATGCCGGGGACTTCGGTAAGGCGTTGGGATTCGTACTGGATCACGCGCAGCGTGTCGATGCCAAAGTAATTGACGAGAAGTTCCGCTTTTTTCGGGCCGATGCCTTTGACCATCGATCCGAGATAGCTGCGGATGCCTTTGACTGTTTCGGGCAGATTGCGTTCGTAGTGAGCGACTTGGAACTGTTTTCCGTAGCGGTTGTGATCGGTCCAATGGCCGTGACAGAGGACTTCTTCGCCGAGCTGGATCGCTGCAAACTTTCCGACAACCATGATGGGATCGTTGTGTCCTTCGGCTTGAAGGGCCAAGACCGTATAGCCGTTCTCCTCGTTGTTGTAGACGATACGATGCACAGAACCGCGCAGGCTTTGTTGGAGTTGCAACGAGAGGGGATTTTGGGGAGGCGACATTTCTAACACGGTTCTTCCTCGATTTGTTTTTGGAGGAAAGGAGGCTCGTTTTGTGGGCGGTTTGTATCCTAACGCTTGCGGTGCGAAGTGGCAAACCTTGCAAGAAAAAGAAAAGGCCGACAGGTGGCTTTGTTTGCGTGGAGTGTCGGTTTCTCGGTGCGTTGGGAAAATGGGCGATGGATGGTTTTGTGTATGCACAAGAGATGTGGACGAGGACGGTTCGTGGGGAGCCTAGCGGTGACGTGTGACGTAACGTGGCTTGCTTCTGTTGGAGTTCGTATTATCGGCGATTTTTGCGGATGACAGTTTGGTAGGGGGTCATGTGGGGGGAGTATTCTTTGATTTCGACAGAGAAGTTGAGGGGGATCTCGGGGTGAAAGTAGGCGATGAGGGCAGGAGTGATCTCGACTTGGATATCGTAGCGCATGGGACGGAGGGAGATGGGGCCTTGGTAGCCAAAGAAGCGGTCGAAGGTGGGGTGGAGGGGAAAGCTGGAGCGATATTTTCCGTAGGAGGATTGCCAGTAAACAAAGGCGTTGAGTTGTTGGCTGGGCATCAAGACGCCGGAGCGTTTGTCTTGGAGGAAAGCGATGATCTCGCCGTTGCTAGGGCGATAGAGGTGTCGTGGCTGGAGGTTTCCGAGCTTCCATCGAAAGACTTGTTGTGGGTGGGCGATGGCGAAGCCGAGACGGTAGGGT
This sequence comes from Myxococcota bacterium, assembly GCA_963169055.1. Classification (GTDB taxonomy): domain Bacteria; phylum Myxococcota_C; class UBA6777; order UBA6777; family UBA6777; genus JAKLKB01. Next base: position 3,181 of record CAUJFU010000518.1, on the reverse strand, counting down.
CCGTTGTCTTGCCAGCGTCCGCCGACGGCGGCGAGGGCGTTGAGAAGGTCGATGCCACCGCGCCAAGCGAGGGCGGCGGGAGTGGTGGCAGCGGAAAACACCAGCGTTTCGTTTCGGAGGGTGGCGGGGAATTGCAAGACGGCCCCCGAACGAAGGTCGTTATAGGTTTGTGAGGTGCGGGAGACAGGGAACGGGGAGACGGTGACTTGGAGGATGAAGGGTCGGTTATTGGGGAGAGCGAGGGGGAGAACAAACGCGGGGTAGCCATCCCAGATGGGGTGCATCTTGTAGCTCCAGCGTTGTTTTTTGGTTTTGGCGTCGAGGAGTTCAAGCGAGACATCCGTGTTGCTGAGAAAGTCGCCCGTTTTGCTGTGGCGGAGAACAACGCGGATCATCTTGGTGGTGTTGAGCATACTGGGGATGCGCTTGATGCGGAAGTTTTGCTGGGGGGTTTGGAAAAGTTGGTAAAGAGCGCGAGGGGATTCGACGATCAAGCCGACGCGGAAATCGCCTTGTGCGGCTTCGGTGGAAAAGCGGGCTTGGACTTGCTCGACGGTGCGATGGTAGGCGCTGAGGATGTTGGGGACGATGGAAGGGTCGGCGAGATAGATATCACGGATCAGGTGGTAAACTTCTTTTCCAAGGAGTGCGGGGTGATCTTTGGCGGCGAGGTGTTGTTCGATGGCACCGATGCCTTGGCTGAGGCGTTGCGCGAGGGCGGGTTGTGCGAGTTGAAAGGCTTTGTACGAAGCACTCAGGTGGATCTGGGCTTGTTTGAGGGATTGTGTTGCATTGTGGTACGCGGTCCAGCTACGGATTTGTCCGAGATCATAAGCGCTATGGTAGGCGTCTTGGGTGGCTTGGGTGTGTTGGATCATCTGTTCAAGAAGGGCGCGTTGTGCGGTGGCTGCGAGGGGGGGGACATCCTGCGCAGCGGCGGGTCGGGCAAACGCCCAGAGCAAGGCTGTGACGAGCAGAGGTATCCAAAAAAGGGTTGGTTTTCGTTGCATGATCGGCTCCTATGGGGTGAGGGGGTTGTCTGATCGATTTGAGCGAGTACGATGCCTGCGACGGCAAAGAACGTACCATACCCAAAAGATGCGTTGTTGGGTAGGGCGTTTTGTGCGAGGGATGGAGTGCAAAGATGGCGGCTTGGTGGGTGTTGGTTGCGGTGGCATCGGTGGGATTGGCGTTGTTGGGGCTGTGGCGCGAGCGATTGCGTTGGCGTGCGTTGGGGAAGGCGTCAGAGAGTCATTTTTTCTCAACACGAGACGGTTGGGAAGTCGCCTTGCATCGTTATCCTGCGAAGCGTCGTCGTTTTTCGGTTCCCGTGATCTTGTTTCATGGGATGGGATCGAATGAGCGGGGGTGGTCGTTGGGTGGGGTGGCGGGCTGGGTGGGGCAGTTGCATCGGGCGGGTTATGATGTGTGGACGTGCAGTTGGCGGGGAGAGGGGCGAAGCCGCCCGCGATTTGCGGATGTGCGCTATGCGTGGGGATGGCCTGTGCAGGCGTGGATAGAGGAGGATCTTCCGGCATTATGGGGGGGAGTGTTGCGTGTGACGGGGAGTCCGAAGGTGCATTGCGTGGGGCATGGTTTGGGTGGGCGGCTGTTGTTTGAAGCACTCAAGGTTCGGGCAAATCCGACAGTTTTAACGTGTACGTTGTTGGGGGTTGGAAAAGCGCCGAAGATTCCGGCTTCTCGGTGGTTTGGTCGGATGGAGTGGCTTTTTTTCTGGCCGTATTTTCCGTGGTCGGGGCTTGCGATCGGTTTGCGTGTGATCCTGTGGGCCGTTTGTCGTTTGCGTGGTTGGAAATGGGGCTTTGCGGAAACGCGCTCTCCAAATATCGCGCTGATGCGACGTTGGTTGTTGGCTGGAACGGAGCCGATATCGGGGCCGTTGTTGCGTCAGTGGCTTTTGTGGCAAGGAAAGTCACGTGGATTTTTGGGGGAGATGGAAGAACAAGGAAGTCGAGCGATCGGTTTGGTGGATGGGGATGCAAACAGCGATGGAAAAGAGATGGCTTCTCAGGCCAGATGGTTATTTGTGGTGGGAGATCGCGATCTGATTGCCCCGTTGGAGTCTGTGGAGCGTTTGCTTGGTGAGTTACGCGGAGGGCAGAAGCAAGCGATCTGTCTTCCTCTTAATGACTCGATCCATGCGATGCACTATAGCCATTTGGATCTGCTGTTGTCGCCCGCGTTGCAAGACGATTTTTTTCCGTTGTGGCTGCGGTGGTTAGAAGACCCCGAAGGCGTTTCTTTGAACGAAAAGTGAGCGCAGTCCCCAAAAAAGCGAGTCCCAGATATCTTTCCGCAGGGTGCGGAATCAAAAAAGCCATCCCAGATATCTTTCCGCAGGGTGCGGAAGCAGAAAAGCCATCCCAGATATCTTTCCGCAGGGTGCGGAAGCAAAAAAGCCATCCCAGATATCCTTCCGCAGGGTGCGGAAGCAGAAAAGCCATCCCAGATATCTTTCCGCAGGGTGCGGGAGCAAAAAAGCAAGTGAGAGTCCCAAACCTCGATGGGCGCGAGGGTGGATTTTTTGTGTTTTGGTTAGAGATTTGCGAAGCTTCCTGTTTGAGACAGAACAGGGAGAAGTGCGATGCAGAGAAAGCGATGGTTTGGTACGTTATGGAGTGATCCTTGGTTGATGTTGGTGAGCATCGTGTTGACGATGGTGGGTGTGTCGATGATCTACTCGACCACGCATGTTAGGGCGACGGAGAAATTCAACAGTCCATATTTGTACTTGTGGCAGCATCTTGTGAGTTTGGCGTTGGGGTTGGTGGGGCTGGTGTTTTTTAGTCAGTTGCCGATGAAGAGGCTGCGCAGGTTTGCCCCTTGGATGCTGCTGGCGGTGTTTGGTTTGTTGGTGTTGGTGTTGGTTCCGGGGTTTGGGGCGCGAGCTGGTGGAGCGATCCGTTGGTTAAAGATCGCGGGGATTCGGGTGGGTCAGCCTGCGGAGTTGGCGAAGTTGGCGCTGGTGATCTTTGTGGCGTACTCGCTGGAGCGCAAGCATGATCGGGTGAATCAGCTATTCGTGGGATTTTTGCCGAACGTGGTGGTGGTGGGTTTGATGGTGGGATTGTTGATGGTGCAGCCGGACTTTGGGACTTCGATGCTGTTGTTGACGGTGTGGATGATCATGATGTTTGTGGGGGGGGTTCCCAAGCGGATT
>CAUJFU010000517.1 GCA_963169055.1 Myxococcota bacterium | reverse complement strand
CTCATTAAAAGAATCGACTCACCGATCATTCGCAAAAGCTCACGCAACAAGTCCAAGAGACCCCATGATTCGAGAGATTCGACGCCGGGCGCGTCAAAAGCAAGCGTGGAGTGAAGTCCGCCCCGCCAACGAAGATACGCTCGACAATCTTCCAAAAGATCGCGCAAGAAGATCGTGGCATGAGCATCGATCGGTTTGCGGATCAAAGACGACGCACGAGAAGAGACCCCGAGCGCAGAAGAAACGGCATTGTGAACCAATTGTCGACTCATCTCTAACTAAGACGCCGTCTCTTCCATCTCTTCCAGAAGATCCATCGCTCCGATCACACAATTCAAGTTGTTGTTCAGATCATGCAACAAAGCCCCCAACAACAACCTGACCCCCATCATCTTTCGCGCCTCTTCGGCTTGATACGCTGCGAGCTCTGTGATCTTCATATCGCGTAACACCCACAAGACACCACGCTCTCCGCGACGTTGTCCTCCCAACACGATGCCTTCTTTCCAACACAACACGCCCCCCCCCCACACATACACCGCTTCTGGGATAGCAACGGTTGTCCCCTCTTCTTCAAGCAGCATCCGCGACAAAAGAGCATCCGTTCGCTGTTGAAACGCGATCACGCCGTCATCCGAGATCGCGTCTTTCTTCGCAGGATCAAAAGACCAATCGCATCCACGAAAAGCCTCCCAAGACCGCCCTCCCAAGAATGTTTCATGAGAAGGCCCCAAAAAGGACGTAGCCAGCTCGTTCATCCACAACAGCCGCCCCTGCACGTCCACCCAAAACATCGCTTCGCCTTTCGAGCGCGACAACAACGCGATGCGCTCCCGCATCCACGCTCCTTTTTCTCTCCGCTTTTTGCGCGATCTCTCCACCACAATCCCCATCCCAACCATCAAGCCGCCACCCTCCCCTCTTTGTCTTGTTTCACCCTCGCTCACGCACGGCGCTAAACACGCCGCACATACCAAAAAGCTCCAAAGATGCGCGATTCCAAGCTGCATTTGCACACCTACTCGGCTGTCTTGTCTGCCTTCGCCAAAACCCTACACACTTTTGTCCCGAAAAGCTTTCGGACTCTTCAAAACAATACCCTACACCAAGCAAGACTCCTCGTTCTCTAAAAAACTTCACTTTGATCGGATTGCAATCAACCCCAAAAAGCTGTAAGAGGTGGGGCATTCAGCCAACGGCGTCGCGGGGGTAGGCCAAAGGATGCTCACCTATTCGCGGAGATCACCAAAAGAGGATGATCTGTGAAAGCACGCCTCTAAAGCATACGCAAAGAAAAAACAAAACGAAGGAGAACACAAGGATGACCGCATGGTTGGTGGAAAGATTACACCGTGGAGCAGAACAAGCATTGCGCGCAGCCATCGAAAAGATCGGGGTAAGCGATGCAGGAGAACTGCGTTTGTCGCCGCCAACAGAACCGTCGATGGGCGATCTTGGTATGCCATGCCATCCTTACGCCAAGCTGCTTCGCCGTGCGCCCAAACAGATCGCCGAAGAGATCGCAGCCCAAACACCGGCCTTTCCCGGGCTTGCGAAAGTCGAGGCGCTCAACGGTTACGTCAATCTGCGGTTTGACATGGGCTACGTGATGCGCGAAGGATTACGAGAAGCGTGGAGCGCAGATCAAAAGCTCGGTCGTTCCGATGTGTACGTTGGAAAGAAGCTGCTTATCGAGTTTTCTGGTCCGAATACCAACAAACCGCAACACTTGGGCCATGTGCGCAATAACGTCCTTGGATTGGCCGTTTCCAATCTTCTCGAAGCTGTCGGGTATGACGTGGTGCGCGCCAACATCATCAACGATCGCGGAATCCATATCTGCAAATCGATGTTGGCATATCAGCGTTTTGGGAAAGGCGCAACCCCCGCATCCACGGGCCGCAAAGGAGATTTCTTTGTCGGCGATTACTATGTGTTGTTCGACAAAAAACTACGCGAAGAGATGGAGACATGGAAAGCCAATCATCCGAACGAAGAGATTGACGCAGAAGTCTTCTTTACGAAACACTCGGAGCTTGGGGCCGCAGCACAAGAGATGTTGCGGATGTGGGAAGCGGGCGACCCGGAAACACGAACCCTTTGGGAACAAATGAACCAATGGGTATATGAAGGCTTTGATGCAACGTATGCCCGCCTCGGTATTCGTTTTGATTGGGTGGATTACGAAAGCGACACCTACATCTTGGGCAAGGATGTTGTAGAAAAGGGCCTTGCGATGGGCATTTTTGAACGGCGCGATGATGGCGCGGTGGTGTGCGATCTTGCGAAGATCGGGCTGGAGGGCAAGAAAGTCTTGTTGCGCTCGGATGGAACGAGCGTCTACATCACACAAGACCTCGGTACCGCGATGCGCCGATTTGAGGCCCACGATCCGCAACGGATGATCTACGTTGTCGCAGACGAACAAAACTACCACTTTCAAGTTCTCTTCGGCCTGTTGGAGCTTTTGGAGACGGGCAAGGGCGAGCGTTGTCATCATCTATCGTACGGGATGGTGGATCTGCCGCACGGTCGGATGAAATCGCGTGAAGGAACAGTCGTGGACGCCGACCATCTGATGGATGAATTGGAAGCGATGGCTTTGGAACGTCTACAAGAACAAGTGCAAAAAGAACGCGAACGAGCCGAAGAACGCGGAGAAGATTTTGTTGCGCCAACCGACCAAGATATCAAAGGACGCGCTGAAAAGATCGGTCAATCGGGACTCAAATACTTTATTTTGCGATTTGGCCCGCAAACACGTATCCGCTTTAATCCCGAAGAATCGATCGCACCCGAAGGAGAAACCGGACCATACGCGCTTTATTCGTATGCGCGGATCAATTCTATCCTCAAAAAGAACTACGATCTGACAACGCTCCCCTCCGATACCGTCTTGGATGCGCTCGGAACACCGATCGAGATCGCGTTGATCAAAACGCTGATCCAGTTCCCGCGTGCGGTGCTTGAAGCCGCTGAGCAACTCAACCCATCGCGCCTTGCGCAGTATTTGTTCCATCTCGCACAAGCCTTTAGCTCGTTCTACAACGATGCCGATCACAACATCGTCAAATCACCTGAACCTCAACGCGAAGCACGCCTCGCCCTTTGCAAAGCCTTCCAAAAAGTCCTTCGTGCGGGGCTTTCGCTCTTAGGGATCGATGTCGTCGAACAAATGTGATCGCTTAAAACGGTCGCGTGAACGAAGGTACTTTTTTGTTCGCCTCGATGCCGATGGCTTATTTTTCAAGAGGAGCATCTTTTTCGAGCAAGTAATAAGACAAGCTGTGGAGAATACGCGACTCTCCATAACCGTGATCAATCGGAGCCCAGAGCGCCCCCGCACGTTTACAAGCATGGATGATGCGGGTGGTATCATGCCCACAATAGCGGATCAACAACAGCACAAGCGTGACTTTTCCGCTAGAGATGCGCTCTTCGAGCCGGTCGAGCACACGGGGGTTTCCGCCTTCACGTGGAACCCACTCCAGACTTTTCAACCGAAGCATCGAGTGAAGGCGTTCACGCGCTTGTTCGCGTTCATCTCCTCCGATAATCGCGGCGTTTCGATCTTGCACAAGAGGAAGAAGATTACGCAGCTTTTTGGCATCACGTCGCCGCTGGAGTTGGTAGGAGTAAGCTTCGTCGGTGGCTTCGTTTGCGGACGTGGGAAGACTCGATTCTCGGGGGGTCAAAAGATCCCGATATTCGGGGTTTTGCTCTTTGAGCTTGCGTAGATGGCGCCGTAGATGGCGGAACTCACTCCCGCTTTGAATCAATTCTTCATACGGGTCGATCAGTTCGAGAAGATCGGTATCTGACGGGTTCATCTCATCTTCAAGGATCTCTCGAAGCACTTGCAAAAACGCACCGACTGCGGGGTCTTCAGAGCTTACAGGTGAAGGCAAAGCTTCGATGCTGTTGCGCAATTTGCTCAGCCAAGCGTAAACGCGCATCTCTTGTTGCCATGCACGTTCTTCTCGTTCGGCTTCCACGAGTTGCTGGGCTTGCTGTTCTTGGCGAACAAGCAAAAGTCTCTGCTCGTGTTCAGTAATAAAAATAGGCCAGTCCGCAAAAAAAGATGGATTGAGCGAATTGATCCAATAATCCGCGTGACCGAGGTGTTCTTTTCGTGCGCTGTTGATCCGCCCAAAGATCGTGCGCAAAAAGCCTTGAATACCCAATTCATCTTTGGGGAGTTGATCTTGAACCCAGCGCGCTTGGGCCGCCCAGATGGTGAGCATATGGAAACGTTCATCAGGGCTGTGGCGATCGATGTAGCTCATCGGAGTTCCACAAACATCGTCCACCAGTTTTCGGTACATCGAAAAGAACTTATCATCGAGCAGGTCACGAAAACGACCTCGGTATTTGCTGTCGGGAGGCTCATTGGTGTTTTGAGAAGACCCTTGTGAGAAAGAAGGCTGGCTGCATTTTTGAAGAAACGAGCGGCAGTGGTTGAACTTGTCCCATTCTTTTTCTTCGACATACGCTTCTTGAGCGCGCTGCACAAGCCGCGCACAGAGATCGTTCCAAACATCTTCTGGAACAGCGCGCTTGGCTTGTTCAAGTTCGTTGATGGCGCAACGAAACGAACTGGTGTCTGCCACTTGGTCTACACGATGGCTGATCCGTTCGATCACAGCAGGGATATCTTTGGTTTTGCTTTTGGGGCTACTTTTGAGCGGTGGGCTGAGGCGAAGAGGATCAAGCGATTCGAAGAGTTGAACGGATTCGGGGGTTTCTGAGCGGGGAGAGGTTGCAGCCTCGCTTGGCGGCTGAGGTTTGGGCTCTAATTTTTCGGAAACAACAGGCGGAGAAGAAAAGTGTGGCTCTGTGTGGTGTACCGCAGAAGAGGGCGGAGCAACGATATTAAGCCGCACACCGCTTTTGGAGGTTTGTTGAAGAGTAAGCAAGGTTTGCTGGATTTCTTCTGCGCTGAGAGGAGAAGGAGGCGGAAGATCATTTACACTTTTATCGGTAATAGGCTGCGCCTCTTTCTGAGAAAAAGAAGGTGGAGGATTATCATAAAGCCGAGAAGAAGCTGGGGGATGATCGTAAAGAGGAGTAATATGCGAAGCATAAGGGGGTTGTAAAAGATCTTCTTTAGCAGTAAGCGACGAAGCAGAAGCTATCGGGTCTATCTGTTGAATAAATTGCTGAGTTTGTATGATATCATGATGGATATCTTGCAAAAGAGCGCCGAGGCTACTGAGCAGCGGGTGTTGGGGATCCAACCAACGGATCTCTTGTTCTACAGAAAGGAAAGCGTGACGTAAGTGCTGGAGGACATGAAAGAGTCGTTGGCTATATGCAGCGACCCGATCAGGCACACGCACGCGCTCCTCGTGCAATTGCTGTATCATCTCGCGCAAGGTTTGTATGTACGGTAAGAGGGGCGGTAAGGGCGGAGAGGCTGGCAAGGAGTGACTTGAAGAGGTGGGCTTTTCGGTGGGGGGATGGGCTGGAGAGTGTTGCAGAAGGTCAAGAAGGGCGTCTTGTAACGAGTCGGAGGGGTGAGGGACAGACTCGGAAGGGGTCGAACGAAGAAACCACCACGGATCTACTCGGTGTTCTTGCATGATCGTATGCTCCTTTTGCAGTATTCTATTTGTCTTTCTTTGCCTCGAAAAAAGCCATGATGACGGCCATGAAACACAAGGAAATTCCAAAAAACCAAGAACATGGAACGCGAAAACGTTGCATAAAACAGAGCGCAACCTTTTGATAGTATGTTTTCTCTGGGGGGATGTCTATTTGTTAAGGTACGGTGGGAAGGACAGGATATTTCTGGAAAAGCAGAGCAGAGAGCGGTTGTTTTTTGGAGAAAAGCGATGAAAAGGCCGATTAAGGCGCGACCGAGATGGCCGAACATCGGGCTTGTGTGCGCGTTGGATCGGGCTTGATCTGTAAAA
>CAUJFU010000516.1 GCA_963169055.1 Myxococcota bacterium | reverse complement strand
GCCGCCGCCCCCCCCCCGCGGGGCCCCCGCCGCCCCCCCCCCCGCCCGCCGGGGGCGGTGTGGGATGGGGTGGCCTATTGCCAAAAAACGCGGATGTTCGCGGCAGTTCAAGCGGCGGTGCTGTTGGTTTGAAAAACGTCTGTTTGTCCCGTCGATACGGGGTCAAGGGGTGACAGTCTATGGCGTGGCGTGGCGTGAAACCCCACAAAAACCATCGGGTCGTGTAAGTGCTTTTGTTAGATATCTTGGAGTTCGAGATCGCCCTTGGGTTCGGGGCGGAAGACGTTGACGGGGATCTTGAGGTAGCGGATGTTGTTTTCGTGGGGTTGGGGGAGTTTTCCTGCGTCGACGTTGACTTGGACGCTTTGGAAGAGGAGTTTGGGAGCGGCGAGAGACTTGTCGCGTTTGGTGCGGAATTCGACAAAGGTGGCTTCGTCGCGGTGGTAGGGGAGTTGGATGTTGGAGGCTTTTTCTGCACCGATGGTGGATTCGTAGGCGAGAGGGCGGCCTCCGGGTTGGTAATCATGGCCGACAAAGACGCGGGTGTGGTCGGGGAAACTGTACAAGCGCTCGTGGACGGAGTGGTAGAGATCTTGTGCGCTGCCAGCGGGGAAGTCGCAACGACCTGTTCCCATGTCTGGCATAAATAGCGCATCACTTGTAAAGATCGCATCATCAAACTTGTACGAAGCACAAGCAGGCGTGTGGCCCGGGGTAAAGATCACCTCGAAGCGTAGGCTTCCAGCCTCGACGACTTCGCGGTCTTTGAGTAGCCGATCGAATTGGCGACCATCGATGGGGAAGTCATCGGGAAGATCGAAGATCTGCTTAAAGGTCCGTTGTACCGTGGTGATGCGTTCACTGATGGCGATTTGGGCGTTGGGATAGCGTTTTTTGAGGATCTGTGAGCCTGAAAGGTGATCGGCATGGGCGTGCGTTTCGATGATCATCCGCAGGTTCAGGTCTTTTTCTTTGAGGAAGTCAAGGACCACTTCAACAGATTCTGTCCAGATATGAGAGGAAGCGGGTTCGTAATCGAGCACAGGATCGATCACGATAGCATCGCGTGTTTCGGGATCATAAACGGCGTAGGTCAGTGTATAGGTGCGGTTATCGTAAAAAGCTTTGATTTGCATCCTCGTCTCCTTTTTTCGTTTTCCTGTTGGGGTCAACGGTGGCGGAAAGGGCATTGTGAGCAGCATGATTCAAGCAGCGCGCAAGCATGTTGCAAGGCTTCGTCTTCGTCTGCAAACCAAGGAGATTGGTTTGCGAAGAGGTGTTCGGGTCCGATCTCTTGGGCAAAACCGACGCGCTCAAGGATTTGTTGAGCATCTTTTCGCAGGCCCGCAAGCACCAGCCAGCGGTTGGTTTGGCGGAGCCGTTTGGCGGCGTCTTGGAGAACGGTCGCGATGGTAAAATCGAGACCTTGTGTGCGTTTCAGGCGGAGCAAAAGAACCTGCGTTTGCGGTCGGTTGATCTCTTCATCCAACAGGTGCTGTAGTTCGCCTTCGACACCAAAGAACAGACGCCCTTCGATCTCAAGGATGCGGATAGAAGGGCAGAACGAACGTTGCTCAAGAGACTCCATCTCAAGGAAGCGGTGGTCGACATCCAAGGTGAGTGCGGTGACTACGAGAAATCGGGCCTTTCGCAAGAAAAGCACCACAGAGATCCCGACGCCGAGGTAGATGGCTTTGTCAAGCGGCATCAACCATGTACCAAATAGCGTCACAAGAAAAGCAGAGCGATCTGATAGTCCGCTTTGCATGACCGAGCGGATCTTTTGGAGATCGATTAGATCGATGGCGATCACGATGATCAACCCAGCGATGGCGGCGAGGGGCATATAGTTTGCGAGGGGACCCAAGGCTACAAGGATCAACAGCATGAACAAGCCGCTCAAGATACCCGATAATCGGGTTTGTGCGCCGCTGCGATAGTTGAGGCCCGAGCGTGCGGGGCTTCCGCTGACGGGGTACCCTGTGGCTACGGATGCTGCGAGGTTGGCGAGTCCTTGCCCTGCAAAATCGGTGGACATCTCAAGGCGTTGGCCTGTGTGGGTCGCAAGCGCCCGACCGACCGCGCTTGATTCGACAAGAGACAGCACCGTACAGGCGATTGCAAGCGGCAAAAGTTGAACAACCAACCGCAGATCGGGCAAAGAGAACGGTGGAAGTCCGCTGGGGATCGGTCGTAGATCCATCACCAGTTTGAGTCCATAAGCGTGCAGATCCCATCGCAAAGAAAGCACCGTCGCAAGCACCGTCACGATCAAAGGGCCGGGAATGGCCGTATGGATGCGGCGAAGCCCAAAGATCAAAAGAGCAGAAGAGACGGCCATGATCACCGAAACAAGGTTGGTTTGGGGGATCTGCGTGATCCACATCCCTAGTTTTTCAAAGAGCGTACCGTGTCCGCCTTGGGTGGCGGTGATCACGGGAAGCTGGCCCATGCCAATCAACAAAGCAGCCCCTGTGATATAGCCCAATACCACGGGCCTTGAGATGTAATCGACGATGGCTCCGAGCCGAAAAAGCCCCGCTGTTAACTGAAAAAGACCCGTCAAAAAAGCCAGTGTCACAGCGATTGTCACAGGGTCGATCCCTTGTAGGGCCAAGATGCCACCGCCGACAAGCAAGCTAACCGCGTTGGTTGGACCCGTCACAACGTGGTGTGAACTGCGAAACAGGCTACCGACGAGCGTTGGAAACGTCGATGCGTAAAGCCCCATCGCAGGGGGAAGTTGCGCGATCACCGCATACGCGATGCCTTGAGGAACTCCCAAGAACGTCACCACCGATGCCGCGACCACGTCGCGCAATAGATAAGCGCGCTTGTATTGCTTGAGATCGAGGAATGCGAACCAATGAAGAAAAACCATCGTGTGCTCAAATCCGACCGTGTAGAGACGACTCGTGAGAAAAGGTTGCGCGACCGATGCTCCGCGAACAAAGATCACTTGTTGGAATGAGGGGGGAAGGCTTGAAGGGGGGTGCTGTGAGAAGTCGGTTGTTGGGGCATCAAAGAAGGAGGCGAAGCGAAGACGAGAGGGACGACTTCATCGTAGTGTTCGACAAAGTAGGCAGTGAGTTTGGCGCGGATATGTTCGGGGACTTCGCCGTAGTCGAGTTGGTTTTGTTTGGGCAAGATCACAACGCGCACGCCTGCGGAAGCAGCGGCCACAACCTTTTCGCGGATGCCACCCACAGGCAGGACATCGCCCATCAAGGTGATCTCGCCCGTCATGGCGGTATCTCCGCGTGGGGGCGATCCTTGCGCGCTAAGCAAAGAAAGCAGGGCTGTGGTGATGGTGATTCCTGCGGAGGGCCCGTCTTTGGGGACGGCTCCTGCGGGGACGTGGAGATGGATATCGGTTTGTTTGAGTTGGTCGAGATCGATCGCAAAGCGTGCGGCTTGGGATTTGAGATAGGAGAGGGCGATGCGTGCGGATTCGGTCATCACCTCACCGAGGCGGCCTGTCACTTCGACGCGGCCCGTTCCTTGGAAGCGGGTGGTTTCAAAAAACAAGATATCGCCGCCCACAGGGGTCCACGCAAGGCCGACAGCGCTTCCGATGCGCGTGGGGCGTCCCTCAAGGCGTGAGCCAAGATGACGAGGCGGCCCAAGATAGCGTTCAAGGTTGCTTTTTTGGATGATCGCGTGTTTGGGGTGGGGGTGTTCGTCGTTTTGTTGTTCGGCGATGCGGATCGCGACCTTGCGTACGATCTGGGCGATCTCGCGGTTGAGGTTGCGGACGCCGGCTTCGCGGGTGTAGTGCTTGATGATCTCGTGAAGCGTTGGTGCAGCGCAGCGCACCGCACCTTTGGTGAGTCCGTGATCTTCGATTTGCCGAGGCAAGAGATAACGGCGGGCGATCTCGACTTTTTCTTCGGGGATGTATCCCGGGATCTCGATGACTTCCATTCGGTCGAGCAGAGCGGCGGGGATGGCGTCGCGGTCGTTGGCGGTAGCGATAAACATCACCCGCGAAAGATCGAAAGGAACATCGAGGTAATGATCGAGATATTTGTGGTTTTGCGCGGGATCGAGGACTTCAAGAAGCGCAGAGGCTGGATCGCCGCGCCAGTCTTTGCCGATCTTATCGATCTCGTCCAACATAAAGACTGGGTTGTTGCTGCCGACGCGAGCGAGTCCTTGTAAGAGTTTCCCGGGCATCGCTCCCAGATAAGTGCGCCGATGTCCTTTGATCTCCGCTTCATCGCGCATACCACCGAGCGAGAAACGAAAGAACTTTCGCCCCATCGCCCGCGCAATGGACTGTCCAAGCGAGGTCTTGCCGACACCGGGAGGACCGCTCAAACACAAGATCGCACCGCGCTGATCGGGCTTGAGCTTTCGCACCGCTAGAAATTCAAGGATGCGTTCTTTGACTCGATCGAGGCCGAAGTGGTCTTGGTCGAGGATGCGTCGCGCTTGTCGGATGTTGAGCTTGTCTTTGTCCTCGCGTGACCAAGGCAGATCGCACAGCCAATCGAGATAGGTGCGGATCATATTGTACTCACCGGCCTCAGGAGGTAAGACCCGCAACCGACGCAGCTCTTGCTCTGCGCGTTTTCGCGCATCTTCGGGCATCTTGGCTTCTTCGATCCGCTTGGCGTATTTTTCGCCGTCGAGTTCTTTTTCGTCGCGCTGTTCGCCAAGTTCGCGTTGGATGATCTTGAGTTGTTCGCGCAAGAGATATTCGCGTTGCTGTGCTTCGGTGCGCTCTTGGAGTTCTTCGCGCAGTTTCTTTTGGAGGCGGATCATCTCGACTTCTTTGAGCAAGAAGCTCAAAGCGTTTTCGAGGCGTTTGCGAACGGAGAGCGTTTCAAGGAATTCTTGTCGTGCGTGAAAGTCTTGGAGAAAGTGCGAGGCCACAAAGTCGGCAAGGCGAGTGGGAGACTCGATGCCTCGGATCACTTGATCAAATTCGTCAGGCAAGTTGGGGGAGAGTTTGACGACTTCTTCGAGGCTTTGTCGGATGCTACGAGAGAGCGCTTCGAGGGTGCTTTGATCGCCTTCTTGGATCTCGTCGTCAAGCAAAGAGACTCGTGCGATCACAAAGGGCTGCGTGCGGATGGTTTTGACGATGCGGCAGCGGCGGATCACTTGGAGCAGCGCGGTCATTACGCCGTTGGGCAGTTGCATCACTTGCATCAAACGTGCGACTGTTCCGACGGGATGGAGTTCGTGGGATCCCGCGATCGAGGGGGGGGTTTCTTCGGAGGGTGGTTTTTTTCGCGCAAAGATCGCGAGAAATCGCTGCTGCTCGGCTTGGGTGATAATATCTCGCAACGGGCCTTGAGGAAGGGCGATGGGCAAGATCATACCGGGAAAAAGAACTTCTTCGCTCAGAGGCAACACGAAGAGATTGCTCGGCGGCTGTTCCGCAGGAACCACCGAACGCGGAGGATCGAGCAGTTCTCCGTCCTCGTCTACTTCAAGTGGCAGGTCTTCTCGTGTGTGCCATCCTGCCGAACTGTGGCGCATCGACGGATCGAGGATCTCGGCTTCAACGAGATCCTCGTTGGATATCTCGGCCTCCTCCTCAGACGCCGACGCTACGGTCTCTGCGGGCGGATGCGATGTCGCTTCTGTGGGCGGGTGTGATGCCGCCTCTGTGGGCGAGCTCGCGATCTCTTCGGCGGGTGGGTGCGTGACATCAAAGATCTGTATGTCTTCGGAGGGCTTCTTCTCGGAAAGTCCTTGTGGGTGTGGCAGATCTTGTGCGTCGTGGTGTGCCTGTGATGTCTTGGGAGATCTGCGTTTGGTTTTTTCTGCCGAGGAGCCCGATGTGGTCGATGTGTCTTGTTGGAGGGTGTCGCTGTTTTTTTTCTTCGCCATGCGAAATCCTTTTGGGTATGGGGTGTGACATCCGTTTGGCGCGTTGAGCGGCGCAAAAGAGAACGCGGTTTGGATGCTCGAAATCGGCGTGTCTTCGGCGAGACAAGACGATCTAACCACCCTCGCACAGTAGGCAAGCGAAGAGGATTGTTGTACAAGGTGGATTCGTACCGCTGGATGGACAGTTTGAGCCTCTTCGCAAGATCGGCAAGCGAAAAGGGTTGTTGCGATAAGGATGGAATGTTGGAAACCACGCACGCATTGGATGGAGATCCGTTAGGAAGCGAATCGTTGCCTGTGGAGGTGACGTTTCTTGGGGGCTTAGAAGAGGTGGGAATGAATGCCACGCTGCTGTCGTGCGGAGAGCAGCGTGTTTTGGTGGATTGTGGGGCGGGATTTCCCGATCCTGCCTATGCACCGGGTGCTCAGCAGACGCACCCTTCTTTTGAGAGCCTTCGAAAAGCGGGGGAGACGCTTACGGGGATCGTCTTGACGCATGGTCATGAGGATCACATCGGTGCGATCGCCCAGTTGTTGGAATGTTTGGATGGGCCGATCTACGGCACCGCATTCACCGTCAGCCTCGTCGCAGCCAAACTCTCCGAGCGAGGGATTCGCCCTGAATTTCACATCGTACAGCCCGGAAAACGCTATATGATCGGGTCGTTTGGCTTCGAGTGGGTGTTGGTTCCACACAGTATCCCGGGGGCTTGTGCGTTGGTGATCGACACGCCCCAAGGCCGCATTGTCCATGCGGGGGATCTCAAGATGGATCTGTCTGCCCCCAATCACAAAGGCGGCGGTGTGTTCTCACGTTTTGGGGCTTTGGGCGAAGAAGGGGTGGATCTGTTGTTGTTGGAAAGCACCAACGTCTATATGCGGGGGTTTGCGCCAAGCGAAGCGGGGCTGGTCGAATCCTTCGAGAAGCTTTTTGCCCAAGCCAAGGGGCGGATCTTTCTCGTCACGTTTGCAAGCCACGTCGAACGGATGAGCCTTGCGATCCAAGCTGCCCGAAAAACAGGGCGTAAAGTAGCGCTTGCGGGTTCGGGCATCGAACGCAGCTTGCAGATCGCACGAGAGCTTGGCTATCTGCATCTTTTGGAGCGTGAGATCGTCTCGGTTGAAGATGCGCAAAAACTCGCGCCAGAGCGGATCTTGGTGTTGGCGACAGGCTCACAGGGCGAGCCGATGGCGACGATGGCGCGCCTTGCACGAGATGAGATGCCGCCGCTGCGGATCCTCTCGGGAGATACGATCTTTTGGTCTGCTCGTTGGGTTCCCGGCAACGAGAATGTAATCTCCTACATCCAAGAGCAGCTTCTCTCCCGTGGGGCCGAGATCTTGGACCCACCCCTCTACAATATCCATGTTTCTGGGCATGGTTTTCGCGGGGATCTGCAACTGGCGATCAAACTCTTGCGCCCACGCTCTTTGGTCCCGATACACGGGCAACAGCGATTCTTGTTGGAGCATCGCAAGCTTGCCATCGAAACGGGCATGGCGCAGGAAGATGTGTTTGTTTGTCGAAACGGCGAGCGTTTGCGTCTGTTCGAGCGGCGTGTCGAGCGGGCCGGTTTTGCGGAATGGGAGATGTTGTATCGCGGGCATCCTGCCGCACCACCTTTGGGCGTCGATATCTTGCGGCAGCGGCGGCATTTGGCGCGAGATGGTTTGTTGGTCGTCTCTTCGGTTCTCAATCAAAAAGGCGCTCTTGTCGGCGATATGTTGATCGAGTGCTTGGGCGTGAGCGCTTCGCCCTCCCAACTCTACGAAGAGTGGCCGGCCCTTTTGGTCGATGCCTTCGAGCAGATCCCTCTCACGCTGCGCAGTAACCTTGACGCCGTTTCGCAATCTCTCAAACGCGCCTTGCGACAACACCTCCGAAATCAAGAGATCTCACCCCAAGTTCTCGTCATCCTTCAACAATTGCGCAGCATGGATTGACACGGATATAGGGTTAGGTGTCAGCGGAAAGAAAGGCGTCGAGGTGATGGAGCGATCAGATACGCTTCGAGATGTATTGCATCCGTTGGAGATGTTTGTTTCTGCGGATGTTTGTGCAACGGAGCCTTTGGAGCTTGTGTGCGAGACATCACCTTCGACGTATCTTTATGAAGGCGATGATCCCAACGATGTATCCGAAGGATTGGAAACAAAGAAACGGTTGTGGTTGCCGCGTACGGTGTTTGTCGAAGAGATCGCTCGGGGGTTGATGCGGCAGTTGCAAGAAGGCGAGTCGCCTCCATCAGAAGGCAAGATGTTTGGGGTGCTGTTGGTACGCGATGCTGCGGGAACACTGGGCGTATTGAAGGCGTTCTCTGGACTTTGGCAAGGCGATGATCGGCGGATGGGGTGGGTTCCGCCGATCCCGGGGCGCGAAGAAGTTGCACAAGAAGAACAAGCGACCATCGCTGCGCTAAACGAGATGAAAGCACGTCTGATCGAACTGGTGGATCTGCCTTTGCGTGCGGAGCTTGCGCAACTGCAGACCGCGTATGCCGCCGAAGTGGCCGAAAGACGGGCCGTGTTGAAGCAACAAAAACAGATTCGTGATCAACAACGGGCTTCGTGGGGAGAGAGCGCGGAGGCTTCGTGGGTGGAAGAGCAGACGCGCCTTTTGGAGCAGCAAAGCCGCACCCAAAAACAAGCCTTGCGTGCATGGATGCAGTCACAAGAAGAAGCGTTGTCGCCGTTGCGACAGGCTGTTTTCGAGGCCGATGCAGAGATGCAACGCCTCAAACAAGCACGCAAACATCGTTCGAGAACCTTACAAGATCGGATGTATGGGGCGTATCGCATCGCAAACTTTTCGGGGCGCGCCCAACCCTTGGAAGCGTTCTTTTCCGAAGGGCGCTTGCCCACAGGAACGGGGGATTGTTGTGCTCCGAAGCTACTGCATCTCGCTGCGACTCACCGCTTGCACCCTGTGGGCCTTGCTGAGTTTTGGTGGGGTCCGTCCTTGCCCAACGGAAGTCGCGTCTCTGGCGAATTTTACGGAGCTTGTGCAGAGCGTTGTCAGCCCATCATGGGCTTTTTGCTTTCGGGTCTCACTCCCCCCCAAAACAACCAAGAAACACACAAGCCGCAGACGCAGACCATTTCGCAACATCTCGGTTCCACCGCTTTGTTAGAAGCACACACTCCGCAGACGCAGACACTTGCTCAACGTCTCGGTTCAACTGCCTTGTTAGAAGCACACACTCCGCAGGCGCAGACACTTGCTCAACGTCTCGGATGTTCCGTCTTGTACGAAGACGCGTATTTGTTGGTGGTGGATAAGCCGACGGGTTTGTTGTCCGTCCCGGGGCGTACACAAGCGCAGCAAGAAAGTGTGTTAGGGCGTTTGTGGTTGCAAGCGAAACATGGGGCGTATTATGCGGCGGTGCATCGCCTTGATGCGTTGACATCGGGGATCTTGGTGTTTGCGCGAGAAGTTGCGGTACACAGCGCCTTGCAGCGGCAGTTTCAGCAGCGGAGTGTTGAAAAGCGTTATGAGGCTTTGTTGTGTCACCCGTTAGAGCGAGAAGAAGGTGTGATCGATCTTCCGCTGTGGGGAGATCCTGCACAACGCCCGTTGCAGCGCGTTGACTGGCTGCGAGGCAAGCCCGCTCGTACACGTAATTGCCTTCTTCGCTTGGAAGCGGATGGC
>CAUJFU010000515.1 GCA_963169055.1 Myxococcota bacterium | reverse complement strand
AGCAGCCAAACCCTTGGGGGCTGTTCGATATGCTTGGGAACGTGTGGGAGTGGTGTTATGACGGGTACAAGGGCGATCTACGACAAGCAGCTACAGATCCTGTTGAAGCAGCTACAGGCACGCACCGCGTCTTACGTGGTGGCGGTTGGGACGGCGGCGCCTACGGCGTGCGGGCGGCGCGGCGTTCCACCTTCGCGTCGTCGAGCCGCGACGGCAGCATCGGTTTCCGTGTCGTCAGGTCGAGCCCCTAGTTGCCGTTTTCCCTTTTACCGTTTTACCGTTTGCAGGTTTATGTTCGTGGTTTGCAGCGTTGGTTTGGGGTTTGCGGAGCGAAGGCATCGTAGCGCAGCGGAGCCAGCGCGCACGATGCTGTAGCGGAGTCGGGAATTGCAGAAGGTTTGGGAGAGAGGCGGGGAAGGGGGTTCAAGGGGGATATATCCCCCTTGCGTGTGGAGAAAATACGTAGTCTCTTATTGAGACAAGACTGGAGGCTCGGATGCTGGATTTCAAAGGATTGTGCGGGTTTGTGCGTTGCGCGTTGGGTGCGGTGTGTCTCGTCTTTGTGTGGATCGTGGGTATCGCGCAGGATGAAAGCATAGGGATGGGTTCGGTTGTGTGTGGGGCTCCGTTGGACAACCATGTCAAAGAACTGGATATCTTGCGGGTGGTGTCCTTGAAAAATACGCAAAGCGCCGTTGCGTTGCGGGTGAATCTCACGCTGTTGCATCGGCAAGAGCAGAGCTTGCGTGTGCGGGTGGTGTTGCGTTTGAAGAAGAAGGGCGGTGGATACGTAAAGGTGGAGGATCTTGTGGTATCGGAACTCAAACCGCAATACAAGCTGCATGTCTTCGCCAACCACTTGATCGAGATCCCATTTGAAAAGATATCGATCAGTCCGGGAAGTCACGCGATGTTTTTGGATATCAAGCTGCTGGATGACAAGGGAAAGGTCGTTGCAGCAACGATCAACAAAGACTTCACGTTGGTGATCCCGCAACCATCGCCCAAGTAGAGGCCAACGACCCGCCACCCGATCGAGTCGAAGCCAACGATACGAAATCTGCCCGTTGTGTGATTGTAAAACGTAGGGGCTGCCCCCTGTGGCTGCCCAAGAATAGGGCAATTACAGCGAATCGCATCGACATCGAGATCACACATCTCTCGGATATCGTATCACCCATTACCACAGCGAAGATGTCACGATATCTTCGCGTTGAATCGAGGACGAATCGAGAAGCGGATGTCAAAGATGCCGATTATCGAGGCCAAAGCACTCGTCAAAGGATTTCGACGTTGGTTTCAACGAGGCCCGTATCAGCCAGTGTTGCGAGGGATCGATCTCGAAGTCCGAGAGGCCGAGATCCATGCGATCCTTGGGCTCAATGGGGCGGGGAAAACGACGTTGTTGCGTTTGATCTTGGGTTTGCAACGGCCTGATCAAGGAGTGCTGTTGGTTTTTGGTGTGGATCCGTCCATCGAGATCGATTGGAAACAACAGATCGGTTATCTTCCCGAACAAGCGATCTTTCCGTTTCCATCGCAGAGTGTGTGGGATCTTTTGTACGAGCAGGCCCAAAGGAAACGCATCAAGCCCGAAAATCGGGTGTCAGAAGTCGAGCGTGTGAGTGCGCTGTGTCGGATCGAGTCGATCGTTGATCGGTGCTGTGGTTCGGGGCTTTCGTATGGACAACAGAGGCGTGTGATGCTTGCCCAAGCGCTGCTTGGTTCACCGAGGTTGCTGTTGTTGGATGAACCCTTTAATGGGCTTGATATCCCGCAGATGGCGCAGATTGTCGATCTTTTCGATGCGCTGCGAAAGCAAGGTACGACCATCGTTCTTTCTTCGCATCTGCTCCCTATGCTCGAACGTTTGTGTGATCGGATCACGCTGCTCAAAACAGGCCGGATTCTCGGTACGCGCTCTCCTGATGCGTGGACTTCCTCGATGGCCTCGCGCTATTGGCGTTTTCGAGCGAAAGAACCGCTGTCTGAGGCGAGTCGCGCAAGATGGGGGATTGTAGAACGTCAGGGATGGCTTTGCATAGATACGGCGATCCATTCGGATCCACAGGCCGTATTGCGCGATATCTTGCCGTTGGGCGTGTTGTCTTGGTCTTGCGTTCCGACGTTGGAAGAAGTGTTTTTGTCCTGCCATGCTGAGGATGGATCTGAAGAAGGAGGGGGATGAAGATGTTCATTTTTTGGAGCCAGTCGGTTCGGCATCATTTACAACGGTGGTCGTTTGCGATCTTGTGCGTATCAGGGATGGTTTGTTTCGCCCTCTGTTGGGTCTTTTTAGAGGTTTCGCCCAACAAAACATCTGCCTATGCGGGGACATTGTCTTTTGGCGGGAAACCGCTGTCGACTTTTGCGCTGGAAGCGATACGCGAAGGGGTCTTGCCGCCTCCGCCACATCTCGCGTGGGAAGTTTCACCGATGTTGCGAGATGTTCGATTTTTTTGGTATGGTTTTGTGGGGGATGCTTGTTGGTGGATGGCCTTGCTTTGGGGGGCTTATGCGGGTGCGTGGCTTTCCGCGCTTTGGTTGCACCGCGATACGGCAAGTTGGCTGTTTTCAACACCGATATCACGCCATCAATGGAGCTTTGCGGTTTTGCTGTCGGTGGTTTTTGTGGGAGGGTGTTGGGCGCTGTTTTTTTTGTTGGCGGGAGTGCTGTTCTGCTTCGTTCTGACAGGCGTTTTGTATCTTGCGCCGTTGGCTGCACTCGTTCCTCTGGGGGTGGCATTGGCTCTTCTCGCTTCCTTGGCGCTGTTGCTGGCCTCGCTCGCCCAACGAGTCCCCCACAACCTTGCGATCTTCTTTGTTTTGTTGTTTCTCTTGGTATGTGGAAGTCTTGTGTTCACGCCCTCTTTTTTTCATCGGGTCATCGAGCCCTTGGGTTCTGCTCGGATATCGCTGGTGTATCGGATCTTTTGGTGGCTTTGGCCTCCCTTTGGTTCGTTAACGCATCTCGCAAAAGCGAACCTTTTTCAATCCTTTTCAGTTTCTGCTCTGTTGTTTCCGACTTTTTATTGGATAGCGACCTGCCTTTTGACGCGCTTCTGGCTTGAACGTCGGTCGCTTTAGCGTGAGAAAGGAAACCTGCCGATGCCTCCCACTCAACCTAAACAACCGACCCTTGGGCGTTATCGCTTGTGGGTGTGCGGTCTTTTGTTCTTTTGTTCGCTGCAGCTCCAAGGCTGCAAGGCGGTCGTCTTTCTAGGGGGGATCTTGCTGTCTTATACGGTAGAGAAAGGCTTGGATAAACTCACCGAAAAGCTGTTTGGTGAGAAAACCAACGAGGCTGCCGTCGAGATCGACAAAGCAAAAGGAACTTTTTTGATCCGCGAACAGCTTTTGGTCGACGCAAAAACCAAGAAAACCTTTCTTTTTTACAACCTCACAGGGGAGATCAAAGGAGGGCGACTGCACTATGATCAAGGGTCGCTTCAGTTGATCAAAGAGCGCTTGGGGACGGAGATGTGTTCCGACGGCAAATGCCGTGTATTGAGCGTCTCGCAATAACGGATCACCTTGTAGTGATCTCGCGTGTCTCTTTTTCTTTATGATGTCGGAGCGTTCGCCATGATCAAGAAACTGCTGTCCGTTTTGTTGGCGCTTGTTTGTGTGTTTGGCCTTGTTCTGGCCCTATACGGTCAAGTCAAATGGAGCCGCGAGGACGCCCTAAAACAAAAGGCGGCATCGGATCTATCCCAACAGTTGAGCGGTGTCGGCATACAAAGCCAACTTCAGATATCTTCGCCCGTCGACTATCAGCGCGTGATCGTGCGCGGAATCGCGATGAGCGGGATTTCTTTTTTTCTCTTGTTGGTTGTTTGGTTTTGGCCTTCTCGTCGCCGCCCTCGTACCTCCAACGCACAAGCTCCCATCAAGCAAGCTCCCATCGAGCAAGCTCCCATCGAGCAAGCTCCCATCCATGCAAAGGCTTCTCCCCCTCAAGACGTCGTG
>CAUJFU010000514.1 GCA_963169055.1 Myxococcota bacterium | reverse complement strand
CCTTTGCGGATGACGTGATGGCCGTTCATTCGGCGGGTCTGCCGCCATGAAGCATAGGAACATAAGACCGTGGAAATATACCCGCAAGACAAGATCGCGCTGCGATGGGGGATGAGCCTTGGCCTTGCCAGTTTGTGTTTTTTTGTCGGAGGATGGGGCCTATTTGTTACATTGCGGGGTTCGGCGCAGGTGATGCGTTGGAATCACTTGGTGTTTTGCTTTGTGCTAGGTGTGGGGTTGTTGGTGGTGGGGTGGCGTTTTCGGCACCCGCGCAAGCGCTACACCGCTGAAGGACTCCAAAGCATCGGTTTTGGAACGGTGTGTGCAAAGCAGGATGAGGCTTTGAGCAAGCCTTACACCTGCGGGGCCTGTGGAAAGTCTTTCTCGACAACGCCGTACCGGCGGGATGATCTGCTGTTTCCAACGCCGACTTGTGAACAATTGACACGGTCGCGGGATGCTGCACGCCAACGCGCAAAGTTGGCTCCGCCCCTTGCGCTCGAAGAAACCATCGCGCTGATCAACGAACTGACAAAACTTGCCGAAGAGGTCATGGAGCAAAGCCAAAACAACGTGATCGACCCGCGTCAGATCTTGTTGGCACGCCACCAAAAAGGCATCATGGGGCGCTTTCATCAGTTATTGACGACGCTGTACCTGCGTGAGCTTCCGCAGTGGGCGAACCGTCTTGAAAAAGCCCCGCCACCCAATGTCAACGAGGCGGGCGATGTCGAAGGCACACAGCGGTTTTTTGAGGTGGCGCGTTTGCTCAAGCGGCATCTGCTTGATGTTGATTTCCCCGCAACGGAGCCGTTCGATATCCTCGGATACAAGGGGGATATCTCTTGGTCGGATCTGGTTGTTTTGCGCGAGCAATCCGCGTCCCGCCCTCCTGCGCAACAACAAGCGATCGCTCGCTTGGATCTGTTGATGCAGCGTGAAGAAGCCCGTTGGTTGGGCATCTTAAACGCACGAGGGGCCTACCCCGTTGCGCCTGAAAAAGGTTGCCCGTATTACACAGCGAGCTGACACGAAATCCGCCAAGTGTGTTCGGGAAATGTAGGGGCAGCCCCCCTGTGGCTGCCCAAGAACAAAGCAGCCACAGCAGACGGCATCGATCGGCCAAGCTTCTTTCGGATATCGTGACTTGTTGGGTTGGATGGTGTGGGAGTGTGAGGTGTGGAGATGGCGAGCAAACTGCATGAAGAAGAAAGAGTCTTGTTTTTTGAAGGGATCTCTTATTTGGATTATGCGCGCAATGATCTTGCGCAAGCGCGGAGCGATGCGCGTGTAAAGCGCTTGTATCGGGGGCTGGTTCGTCCTGCTGCGTTGCTTTTGGCTGTGGCAAGCATCGGAGTATTGATTGGGATCGGTGTAGGGGTCGGGATGTCGGGGTCTGTGGCGTTTTCAGTTGCGGTGTTGGTGTATCTGATCCCGCTGTTTCGCTGGGTGTGGAAGGCGCGAGGCGAAGAAGATCTCAAGATCTTTATGGAAAATGTCCATCGTTCGGACAAAGCGATCATGGATCTCGGCTTGCGGGATTTGTTGGTATGGCCGTTGACACACCCCGAAGAACTGATCGAGGCCAAGGCCGATCTTGCAACCCTCGAAGCCTCGGTGAGCGCACGCCAGCAAAGTCTCGAACAGCACTACCGAGCGCGTATGCAAGCAAAAGCCACTCACACCGAAGGGACAGCTTGACAGGCTGCGCGAAGCTTGTAATCTGAGACCCTTTTGAGATGTGCTGAAGGAGTTGCGAAGTCTGCGCTCTTGTCGGCGGTATCGTACGGTGTGCGTTGTGGAGGTTGCGGAGTCGATGACGGAACAGCAAGAGGAAAAATTACCGAACACCCCAAACATCCGAGGGCGTTGGATCAGTTGGGGATTGTTTTCATCTTTGGCGTCTTTGGGTTTGGCGATCGTGGTGTGGGGAAACCTTTTGATGCCGTCAAAAGCCGATATCCGCCCGTCCTTGACAGCGGATGTTCGGATGGGGCGCGAAGTCTTTCGTTTGTCGGGTCTTTGGTCTTATGATCATCCCTACGCCAAAGAACAACGGTGGGGCGAGCTATTGCGAGAGCCGCTTTCGCGTGAGTGGTTGAAGGCTTATTTGTTGGCTCCGCGCAAGCTTTCTCATAACAAAAGTGCGTCCGCTCAGCCGCAGTTGTTAACCCGCGATAAAGCGGGGGATTGGGTGTTGCGTCCTGAAGGTGAAAAGCTCCTGCTGTATTTGAATCGACAGATCAAAGCAGAGCATCGTGGCGGACAATCCGAGCTAGAGCGTACGCAAGCAAGCAGTGTGAACATTCGCTTGGATGAAGGTCGGCGTTTGTATCGTCGGATGTGCGCGTCTTGTCATGGCGCGTCAGGCCGAGGCAACGGGGTGTTGGCCGCAAAGCTAGAGCGAGATCTGCCTGATCTGACCAACCACAAAAACATCTTGTGCCGCTCGTCCCGCTTTCCCAACACCGAAGATATCATCCGAACACTTAAACGAGGGATCCCCGAAGCAGGGATGTTGCCGATCGGGCGGTCTTTGCGCGAGTGGCAGATCGCTTCGCTTGCGGAGTATGTTCGTCAGTTGATCTATCTCAGCAAAGAGGGCGAGCCGAGCGAGTATCTCAAGCACCTGCGTCCGTACCCCCCGACGTACCGACAACTTCAACGCCGTGACTTTGTTGCTTGGTACGAAAAGTGGTGGAGCGAACGTCATGAGGCATGGCTGGCAAAACAACCAAAGGATTTGGCTCCGAGCAAAGACTCTTTTCCCGGGTGGAAGGACAGCATGGAATGGCTGGCCTTTGGTCAGTGGTTGCGTTCTGATCCGCGCCGAGTGCGGTTGTCGCGTGCAGATTGGGCGTCAGAACATATGCGAAAATTCCCGCAAACCCTCGAAGCATGGCGCAAAAAAGGCGGACGTTCATCGTTCATGCGCTTTTTTATGCGCGATATGCGAAAGCGTTTTCGTGAAGTCAAATTGAAGCCCCAAAAATCGTTTCAACTTTTCGGATGGCTGGGCGTTCAAACACGGCGTATTTGGACGCGGACCGCCAACCTTGTACGCACGAAACCCGCAGAAATCGAAAAAGATCCATACGATGGCGGCACGTTTACCCTGCATGATTTTCAATACTGGCTTCAACGCCAAGGATACCGAAACTATGCGACGTGGCGCGAAGAAGAAGAGCGCAAAGCTCAACGCAAGTGGTTAGAGGATCAACGCAATACGATGTTTCGCGTTTGGCAAGGGATGGGAGTGTATCGTGAACAGCGATGTGGTTCTTGTCACGGCGAAAAAGGCGAAGGCCACGTGATCCAGATCCCTGCGGTGGATGCGCGTGCAAAAAGCCCCTATCGAAATTATCGTATCCGCGACTTTCGCCGTGGGTTGTTTCGTTGCGGGTCTGGAACGCGCGATCTGGCCTTTTCGATCATCGCGGGTCCACACACCGCGCTGCTCGATCAACCCGCGCAAGAACGTCATGCACGCCTTGTCCCGATCCCCATCGCACAGCCTGATCATCGGACCAAAGACGCCCGTCTCTGGACGCTGGTGGCTTATCTTCGATTCCTCGCCAATGATCTCCCCCTGAATCGACCGATCACACACCCTTAATCATACGATATCCGAGTGATGTACACAGCAAAGGATCGTGCGTAGACGCCCTGTAATAGGGCAGCCACGGGGGGCTGCCCCTACATGCCACAGTACGGGCGAGTTTCGTATTATTCGGTGGGGTCGTTTTGGGTGAAGTAGGAAAAGGTGGTATTGCCGTAGCGACGGGATTTCCAGAAAGAAAAATGTTGAAGAGATGGGGGGAGGGGTTCTTTGTTGGGGTGTTGGACAAAGAGGATGCCGTCTTCTTGGAGGAGTCGAGGGAATTGATCGACAAGCAAAAGGCTGGAGGTTTCGAGTCCTTTGTTGTAAGGGGGAGCGAGGCCGATGATCGCGAAGGATTGGCCGAGTTGGGCTAATTTGGGGAGGACTTGGAGGGCATCGCCAAGGCGGAGGTCGACGGGTTCTTCGACGCCGATGTGGTCGAGGTTAGCGCGGATGGTGTCGAGCGCGATGCGATCCATCTCGATGATGGTGGCGCTAGATGCGCCTCGGCTCAAGGCTTCGATGGCAAAAGATCCCGTTCCACCGAATGGATCGAGATAAGATCCGCGAGGCAAAAAAGGCATGAGTGTATCGAAGACGGCCTTGCGAAAGCGGGAGAGGGGAGGGCGCGTGACTTCGCGTCCTTTGGGGGGGATCAGCTTGTGACGGGCGTATTTTCCAGAGATGATCTGCACCAGAGGCTCCTATTCGTCGAGTTTTGCAAGCGCGTGTTTGATCTGTTCGACAGCTTGTTCGATGATCTGTGTATCGGTGGCGTAAGCGAGGCGCAGACAAGTGGGTGCCTCGAAGGGTTCGCCCGGGACGGTGGCGACTTTGGCTTCCATGAGTAGGTATTCGGCCATCTGGTGGCTCGAAGTGATGTAGCTGCCTTGGGGGGTGCGTCGGCCAAAGTAAGCCTTGAAATCGGGAAGGACATAAAAGGCCCCTTGGGGTGCGGGGACAGTGAGGTTTGGGATGGCGTTGAGTCCTGCTTGGATGCAGTGTGCGCGCTGTGCGAATACACCGCGCAGATCGTCAAAAAAGCCCTGTCCGAGATCCAACGCAGCAAGCGCGGTGCGTTGGGCGATGGAATTGGTGTTGGAAGTCCACGCGCCTTGGAGGGTTTCGCAGGCTTCGATCAAGGGCTTGGGGGCAGCCATATAGCCAAGCCGCCAACCTGCCATCGCGCAGGACTTGGAAAATCCGTTGACCAAGATGGTTCGAGCGCAGACTTCGGGGGATATCTCAGCAGGAGAAAAGGGCGGAGTGTCTAGGTAAGTCAGGCGCTCGTAGATCTCGTCCGAGAGCAACCAAAGATCGCGTTCGACGGCGATCGCGGCGATGGCCTCGATGGTGGCTCGGCTGTACACCGCGCCTGTGGGGTTGTTGGGGCTGTTGAGGATCAACATTCGAGTGCGTGGTGTGATCGCTTTTTGGATTTTTTCGAGATCGGGTTGATAGCCGTCTTTGGCCTGTGTCGGGACGCTGACAGCGCGACCTCCTGCCAATTGGATCTGTGTTACGTAAGACGGCCAATACGGAGCCAATAACAACACTTCGTCTTTGGGGGCGATCAAGCTGTAGATCGCTTGGGCGATGCACTGTTTTGCGCCGCCAGAGACGATGATCTCGTCGGCTTTGTAGTGTGTCCCCTTGCGTTGGTTGAGATGTTCTGCCAACTTCTCGCGCAACG
>CAUJFU010000513.1 GCA_963169055.1 Myxococcota bacterium | reverse complement strand
GCGAAGAGATCATCGTTTTTCAAACCAACAACGCTGTCGCTTGAAATACTGCGAACACGGGGGTTTTTGTCCTCCGCGTCAGCCTCACGCGATCGATCTTTTTTGTCGATCAGTTGTTGCTTAGAGCACTTTGATCTGCTTTTTTCGCAGATTAGTTCTTGCTTAGAGCACTTTGATCTGCTTTTTTCGCAGATCAGTTCTTGTTGAAAGCACTTTGTGTGATCTGTTAATACGAAATCCGCCCGTTGTGTTATCGTAAAAATGTAGGGGCAGCCCCCCGTGGCTGCCCAAACACAGGGCGGTTCGCGAACCGCCCCTGCATGATGCGATCACACATCTCGCGGATATCGTATAAGATCCCCCCGTGCTCGCTGCATTTCAAGCGGATCCGTTGTTGGTTTGAAAAACCTGTGCTCGTTCCGCCCCTCACGGGGTCAAGGGAGCCGCGCTCCCTTGCGGGGTGTGGGGTGGAACCCCACGAAGCACGATAACTCACGAAACAACCCCACCGAATCGCGGAGGCGATTATTGGCGGAGATGTTGGGCGATATAGCGGGTGGCGTTGTTGTAGTCTTTGAAGTAGAAGGTGTTGGAGAGGGCTTGTTGTTCGAGGGTGAGGGGCTTGACTTGGTGGATGAGGATAGCGCGGATTTGTTTGGGGAATTCGTTTCGGATCAGGTTATAGATGATGGGGTCTTTTTCGCCGTTATCGCCGACGAGAACGAAGGATTCTTGGGGGTATGTGCGGAGGATGCGTCGGATCTCGATAACTTTGTAGAGGCTTTGTTGGCTTTGGGAAGCGGCTTTGGCGTTAGAGAGCGGGCGCAGAGTGAGGGAGCCGAGGGGGAAGTGATGAAGTCGAAAGATGCGGAGGATGCGGTCAAAGAGGCGTGTTGGGGAGCCGCTGAGATAATGGAGCGTACCGCCGCCTTGGTTGTTGGGGGAGCAAAGAAGTGTTTCAAGAAAAGAAAGCGCGCCGTCGATGGTTTTGACTTTGCGGACATCATCGAAGAGGGCTTGTTTGGCGAGTTTGGTTTTTTGTGTGACGTGAGTCCAGATCAGGGTGTCATCGAGATCGGAGATCACATGGATGCCTTGGTTTGCGTTTCGATAGACGAGAAAACCGTGGTAGGGCGGGGCTTTGTAGCGTTTGCCGCTTCCGTTGTTTTGGGTTTCGACGGTGAGCGAGAAAGGCAAGATCCCGGGTGTTGCGGAGAAGGGGTGGCTCGGATCAGTGTTCCAGCGGGGGCGTTGACATGCTGATGGTGCGCTGGTGGTTTCTTGAGGAGATTGGGAAGGGAGGCTGGTTGGGGCTTTGCCTTGGAAACGAAAATATCCTTTGGCGTCGGCGTCGGTCGTGAAGTTTTGTGAGCCAAGGACTAACGTGATACGGGCGCGTGCGGCCCCTTTTCGGGTAAAGCGCCGCACCATGCCCATCATATTGCGCAATGCCGACGGTTTTGCATCACCGCCAATCCACCGGCTTTTTCGCATGGTTCGTCCTTCGATCAGCCACGTTCCATCGGCGTGTAAGATGCTGGGGAAAGCTTGGATCTCGATCTCGTATTCTTTGGCTGCGTGGATGGGTTGGATTTGGGCGAGCCACACGAAAAAGACAAGCATCGAGAACGAAAGATATCGGCGCAGAGACGGAAGAAAGGGAGAAGCCGTGATCGAATGTTGCATAAAACCTCCGTGGGGTTGGATGGACCGCGATGTTTGCGGTGGGTGCGTTTGTGGGCGACGGTCGTTTGTGAGTATCATTTGGTTGACGTCGGTCGTTTGTGAGTATCATTTGGTTGACGTCGAGCCTCGCTGTGAGCGTGCAAGTTTGCGATGTTTGCGTGGGTTGTGAAGGGCGTTTTAAGAGTATTTTTTGTGTGAAAATGGGAAGGGCATCTCGTCGCCGTTGGCTGGGTTGGTGGGGAGATCGTGTTCGGCGAGGGTGATGCATTGGGTGGTGGTGTGCGGGGCGGGGGGATGCCAATGTTCGATCTCTTGGGTGCCTGCGAGAGAGGGAGCGGGGTGGTCGAGAGAGCGGATGTATTCGTGCAAAGGTTCGGTGGGGGGCAGGTTTTCAGCCAAAACGCTGAGATAATGAAGGAGTGTGTCTGCGTTGGGGGCGCGTTTTTGGGGATCGCGTTGAAGCGCCCACATGACGATCTCGGCGACTTCTTCGGGAACAGAGGGCTGTAGCGTGTTGGGCCACGGGATCGGGGCGTGGCGAACGAGATCGATGCAACGAAGGTCGTTGGACTCGGAAAATAGGCGGCGATGGCAAAGCATCTCCCACAAGATCACACCCATCGCAAAGATATCGGCTTGGGGGCCGACTTTGCTGCTGCGTGTTTGTTCGGGGGCCATGTAAGGGACTTTGCCTTTGAGGACGCCTGTGGCGGTCAACGAAAGGTGATCGGCCATCCGAGCGATCCCAAAGTCCGTCACTTTGACGATGCCTTTGCGATCGAGCAAGAGATTGTGGGGAGAGATATCACGGTGCGTGAGGTGCATGGGTTGGCCTTGGATCTCGATGGTATGGGCATAATGGAGCGCACGTAGCGCCTGTATGGTGATCTCGATGGCGTGAGCTACCGAGATCGGGCGGCCTTGCCCTTGTCCGAGGCGCAAAAGATGTTGTAGATCGGGGCCATCGATCCACTCCATCACCATAAAGAGTTCGCTGCCGTCTTGGGCGAACTCGTAGGTTTGCACGACGTGCGGGTGCTTTAAGAGTCCAGAGATACGGCCTTCGTTTAAGAACATCTTGACAAAGGTGGGATGCTCTTTGTTTTCAGGGTGCAGTCGTTTGATGGCAAATTCGCGGAGAGAACCGTCTTGTTCTTGGGCGGTGGCATAAAAGATTTCACCCATGCCGCCGACGGCAACTCGTTGGATAAGGCGGTAACGTCCGAGCCGATGAGGGATATCGAAAGTTTCCATCTCGTGATCCTCTTGCGCGATGAGATCCAAGGCGAAGGCACAACACATTGGATCATGGACTTTGTGGGTTATCTTACGGGGGTTGGGGGGGGGATGAAAAGTGGGAGGGCACAAAAACTGCGCAAGAAAAGCGATCTTTTTCGCTTGTTTTTGCGAGAGCAAGTTGTAGCTTCAAGGCGAAGGCGCAAGAAGAACAGGTCGGTGTTCGGAGATTTTGGAAAACGGTGTTGCGTCGGTGCGATGGGAGGGCTTGATGAGCAAAAAGCAACGAAAAGAACAAGAGGAAACAGGCGTTGAGTTGGAGGAGCGGGTGGTTCCGCCGCGTTTGTACAAGGTGATCTTGCACAACGACGACTACACGACGATGGAGTTTGTGATCGAGATCTTGATGCGGTTTTTCCGCAAGAACGAAGCGGAAGCGAGGGAGTTGATGCTTGCCGTTCACTACAAGGGACATGCAGTGGCAGGGATCTATACCTATGATATCGCGGAGACCAAAGTCCATCAGGTCACGGACTACGCACGTGAAAAAGGACACCCGTTTTTGGTAACGATGGAACCCGAATAACCTCTACCCACGAGGAAGCCCATGTTATCGCAAGATATCCAAGTCGCCATTGATATCGCTTTTCAAGACGCACGCGAACGGCGTCACGAATACATCGGGATCGAGCATCTGCTTTATGCGATGTTGCTCAACGAAGAGATCCATGCGGTGTTGGAACATGCCGGTGCGCCCGTGGACTTGATGAAGGACGAGCTACTGCATTTTCTCGACAAGCGCGTCAACCCAGCACCGAGAAACCACGCCGTGGATCCCCGTCCTTCCGATGGATTGCGTCGCGTCCTTAACCGTGCGGTTCAACGCGCCCATCAGGACGAGCAGATCGAGGTGACGCGAGGTTCTGTGTTGGTTTCGCTGTTTGATGAACCCCAGAGCTTTGCGGTGGGTTTGTTTGAGCGGCTTGGCTTGACGCGCCTTGATATCATGTTGGCCTTGAGTCTGTACGAAGAACTCCACAACGAACCTTCGTTTGAAGAAGGCGAAGGCTACGACGAAGACGAAGGCTACGGCGAAGACGACGAGAACAACGAAGCGAGCGACGAAGAAGAGGGCAACCCGTGGCTGGTGGAGCCTCCACCCCCTGTGCCCGAAGAAAACAACAAGACCAAAGAAGAAGACGTTGATCCGTTGGAGGCTTACACTGTCTTGTTGAATCGGATGGCGGCGCTTGGAAAGCTCGATCCATTGGTGGGGCGAGAAGAAGAATTGGAGCGAGCGATCCAAGTGTTGGCTCGTCGCCGCAAAAATCACCCGTTGTTTGTGGGAGAATCGGGCGTTGGCAAGACCGCGATGGCCGAAGGGCTTGCGCAGCGTATTGTTGCGGGTGATGTTCCCGACTCCCTCAAGCGGGCTGCGATCTACAGCTTGGATATGGGGGCTTTGTTGGCGGGGACGCGCTATCGGGGGGACTTTGAATCGCGGTTTAAGCAAGTATTGCGGGCTTTGGAGCGCCAACCCCACGCCATCCTTTATATCGACGAGATCCACAGCATTATCGGTGCGGGGGCGACTTCGGGATCGACGGTCGATGCGGCAAATATGTTGAAACCTGCGCTAACATCAGGGCGGTTGCGTTGTATGGGGAGTACTTCTTACAAAGAGTTCCGCCAGCACATCGAAAAGGATCGGGCGCTGGCGCGGCGCTTTCAGCGCATCGACGTGGGCGAACCGTCCGTCGATGAAACGCTGTTGATTTTGCGCGGATTGCAACGCAGCTACGAAGAATTCCACAAGGTCCATTACACCAAAGAATCTCTCGAAGAATCCGTCTATTTGTCGGTGCGCTATCTGCACGAACGAAAGCTGCCTGACAAAGCCATCGATCTGTTGGATGAGGCGGGGGCGTGGACCAAGCTGCATCGAAAGACCCGTCCGATCGTGACTGAGGAGGCTGTGCAGCGCGTGGTGGCTCGGATCGCACGCATCCCTGCGGCGGAAGTTAGCACGACGGATCGACAACGCTTGCAGTCCCTTGAGACCGATCTGAAAAGTGCGGTATTTGGCCAAGATGAGGCGGTGATGCAAGTCGTGTCTGCTGTAAAACTCGCAAGGGCGGGACTTTCAGAACAAGAAAAACCTCTTGGGAGCTTTTTGTTTACGGGGCCGACAGGGGTTGGAAAAACAGAAGTGGCACGCCAACTCGCCAAAACGCTCGGTGTTCCGCTGTTGCGTTTCGATATGTCAGAGTATATGGAGCGCCACGCCGTGAGCCGTCTGATCGGTGCGCCCCCCGGCTATGTTGGGTTTGAACAAGGAGGGCTGTTGACGGATGCCGTCCATCAGGCCCCATACGCCGTGGTTTTGCTTGACGAGATCGAAAAAGCTCACCCTGAACTCTTCCACATCTTGTTGCAAGTGATGGATTATGGGAAATTGACGGACCACAACGGACGCAGCACCGATTTTCGGCATGTGATTTTGATCATGACCTCGAATATCGGCGCTCGCGAAGCGACGTCCTCGCCGATCGGTTTTGGTTCACGCGAACAAAGCCTTTCGGACGAACATACGTACCGTGCGGCCTTTAGCCCAGAGTTTCGCAATCGTCTTGATGCACGCATCCGCTTTGCGCCGCTTCAACGCGATGTGATGGAGCAGATCGTGGCAAAGTTCACGGACAAACTGCGCGCACAACTCGCACAACAAGGCGTGCAACTTCACGTCTCGCAAGAGGCCAAGACGCGGCTTGCTGCGCTTGGTTATGATCCTGCGATGGGTGCGCGCCCGTTGGCGCGTGTGATCCGTGAACAGCTCAAGATCCCACTGAGTGATGCGCTGTTGTTTGGCCCGCTGCGGCAGGGCGGGCGCGTGAATGTCGATGTCCAAGAAGACACCTTCGCATTCACCTTCGATGCGCCTCAAGAATCTCCGTCGCGTCGAAAAGCGGCCCGACGAAGGGCTGCTGCGGTTCATTCCTAAAGAGGGGGACGAAGATCGCGGAGGAAAAAAACGCGATCGCAAAAAACGACGGCGAGATCGCCGCATGGAAAAGGAAGGCTTCTAGTATGTCCGAAAAATCCCCGCACCTTCGCTCGGCGGATGTTGAAACGCCGCCATCTTCAAGTCCTGCATCGCCTTCACCGTTGACCGAGCCTACCGCCCCCCCGAACCTTTCGACGACTTTGGATGTGTCGCGCTCGCAAGGAGCTATTCCTCCCCATTCTTCGACGCACGTGACGAGCGAGCAGCTTCGTGCTGTGATCCAGTCACCCGAAAAAGGGGTGTTTGTATTTCATCAGCGTTCGCGCCGACGTATCTTTTTGCATCACTTTGGGTTGAAGCGGCTGGAGCCTCCACCCGAATCGCCCGTGGTTCGGATGGATTCTGCTGCGTTTGTGCAGATCCTCGAAGAAGAAGAACCCGAACTTGCCAAAGGGATCCTTGGCAAAACACTTCCATCAAAGGTTTTGTTGATCGAAGAATTGACGCATCGCCAACTCAAGCGAGCGCCTGCTGCGCATATCTGGTGGCGTTATTGGTCTTGGTGCAGCATCGGGGCGTTGATGGGGGCTTGGGAACGGCTGGATCGAAGGGCCGCAGGGCTTCGGGCTGTGATTGGGCACACGGCCTTCGAAGGGATGCGCGGGTTCTTTTCCCGTGAACGCTTTTTGGTGGATGCTCTGGACGACGAAGAAGTCGCGACAACGGTCGTTGCGTGGTGGGCGGGTCTCGGGGTCTTTGCGGCTTCTTGGCGTGCGGAGTTGTTCCCAAGCATCCACACAGAAGCGTTGGATGCTTGGCTGCGTGAAGCGGGCCTTCCGATCGAAGATATCGTTTCTGCCTGCCGCCCTCCTGTCGAAACGCCCATCCCTCGGCAGTTAGCGCGTGGCGAAGATCGCTGTGCGCTCTTGCTTTCGATGGCCGATGCTGCGCATTTTTCGACACCTGTTCGCAACGAGGATAAAGCCGAGATCGCGTTGCAGTGGTGGTCTCGCCATCTTGAACAAGGGGCTGAAGAAGCCGATCCTGCCGACAAGATCGCGGAGGCTCCTGCTTCTCACCATATCCTCGCCCCTGCGGATCTTTTGGAGACGACGGTAGATCGCATTGCGATCTCAGGGGCCGATGCTTCGGAGGTTCAAGCCGTTCGCTTGCTTGAAAAAACTGCGCATCCATGCGACGCTCACGCCCTTCCTGCTTGGTGTCGCCCTGCTTGGCTGCCGTACCTCGACGAAGAAGATCTCCGTCGTGCAAGCGAGCGATGCCAACGTGAAGCACGTCTTTTGCGAGACGCTAGTGCCGAAAAAAGCCAACATCTGCGAAAACGTAGCGCCGCTGTGGAGTTGACGCGGCTGGTCATCTCGTCGCTGTGGTGGTGGTTTCAAGTGCGTTTGTGGGGGCGGTGGATCTCTGTGATGCCTTTTTTGACGCGCACCCATCGTCATGTTGAGGCTCATGATGCCCTCGAAACCGCGAAGCAGCCGAGTCCATCGAAGTTTCAGATGTTTCTGTTGCGTTTTGCGGCACGACAGGCTTTGCGCACACAAGTTTTTGAATTCGTCCATTCCTACCGGTGGGCCGTTGCAGAAGAATGGCGTGGAAACGAGGCCGAAGCTGCCCTTCAATGCGGCGAGGCCATCCGTTTTTTCCGTGGGATGGTCGTTGACGAGGCCAGCCGTGGGTTTTTGAACGAGCTGATC
Source organism: Myxococcota bacterium (assembly GCA_963169055.1). Classification (GTDB taxonomy): domain Bacteria; phylum Myxococcota_C; class UBA6777; order UBA6777; family UBA6777; genus JAKLKB01. Next base: position 15,405 of record CAUJFU010000513.1, on the reverse strand, counting down.
GCTCAACAGCAAATCTACCAAAGTACCCTATTGACGCGCTTTTGCGAACATTATCCAACGCAAGGCCCTGCTTTGCGCAGTTTGTCCGAATTGATCGCGCTGTTGCTTTCTGTCCCGTTGTCTTCGCGACTCGGGCGACTTGCTGCGGCCAGTTTAAAATCCATGCAGCGCAGTTATCTCGATCGAGAGCGTTTGTTTTTTGTCACACGGCTTGCTCGATGGATTCGCCACAAAGGGCAAGTTTCCTTGCAGATCCCGCTTGAACATTACGGGATGATCCGTGCGATGCACTACCTCCAAGTGACTTTGCGCCGCCTCGAAGGGCTTCCGCTTCCCGAAAAACCCCTTGAACGCTTGTTGGTTCCGATCCATCAAGCCAACCACTACATCGAACAAAGCGTCCGCGAAACCTTTGGCCCCCGACTGATCGAGGCGATGAACGAAGTTGGATTGGTCCCTGTTTCGTTGCGTGAAGAAGTCGCCCAAGCTCGCATCCGAGACGACTTGATGGATCTTGTGGTGCGCAGAGGCCAGTTCAGTTTCTCCGATATGCGCGATGTGATCAGCCGCAACGATCTTCGCCTTCCCACCTCGACGTGGCGTGATTTTCTTCACGGCGATATCTTGATCAAGCTCAACGAAGCGTTGCAGCCGCGTTTTCACGATATCTATCGTTCGGGTGAGATCTACCTTCGCCTGAACCAACGATTTTCGGCGCTGGCTTTCGGCACGATCTGGGGGCGTTGGTTCTGTCTGAATCTGCTGTTGCCCTTTGGTGGGGCAGTTGCGCTTTTGATGACGTTTGGGATCGTGGTCGAGTACTTCAACGCCTTTTTGCGCAACCACATCCTCTTTTATTTTTCTTATAGCGATATCCTCGCGATTCGAGAAAGCGTACCTGTTTGGGTGATGGATGCGACGCTCTACAGCCTGAAGCTACCGAAGGTTCATCTGTGGGACTATGTTGGTTTTCAAAGCGTGCTGGTGCTTGGTCTTTTGGTGTATGGCGTGATGCACACCGAAGCAGGTTGGGATCTGTTTCGGCGGATCTTGTCGAGTCTCGGCATGGCTTTACGCTTTTTGTTTATCGAGGGGCCGCGTTGGCTGTACCGTCACCCTTGGCTGCAACTTGTCTTGACGCATCCTCGGGCTTTTTTTGTGTATCGCCACATCGTGCTGCCTTTGTTTGTGGCACTGGTCTTTACATTCGTCGGAAGTACCGCATGGCGCGTGGCGATGCGCAATTTGTATCCGCAGATCCTTCATTATCAAATACATTTTGGATGGCAGTTTTTGAGCCTGTTGGTGTGGGCGGGCTTTTTGTACTTCTTGTTGAATACTACGATCGGTCGGGCAGTTTGGGACTGGCTGGCGTATCGTCTGCTCGCCCTGTGGTCGCAGATCCGCGATCACCTTGTGGTCGGTTTGATCCGTTGGACTTTGGAGGTCTTTCGCCGTTTCTTGATCGCACTTGATTACGCGATCTATCGGGTGGACGATATGTTGCGCTTCCATGAAGGCGAAGGCCGCGCAGTCATCTGGATCAAAAGCATCCTCCAGAGCCTGTGGTTTGGTGTGACGTACCTGATCCGACTCAGCGTGAATCTTGTTGCAGAACCCCAACTGAACCCCGTCAAGCACTTTCCGATCGTCACAATCTCACACAAGCTGCTGATCCCTGCCACCATCGTGATCATCACCGTCATGGAAAGTGCGGGTTTTGCTCGCTCTGTGATCTGGATCGTTGGCTTGTTTTTTCAATTTGGACTGCCCGGGCTTTGCGGATTTTTGGCGTGGGAACTCAAAGAAAACTGGAAGCTGTTTCGCGCCAATCAACCTGCGTCTCCTGCCGCTGTTCGGGTGGGATCGCATGGCGAAACCGTGGACGCGCTGTTGCGGCGGGGCTTTCACTCAGGCACTTTGCCGCGTGCGTATGAAAAACTGTTTAAAGTCTACAAGAAAAGCTTTTTGTACTACGACGAAGACAAAGTCCATCGTGTCCACCACGATCTGCACCACGTCGCCGAGGATGTTCGGCGCTTTGTGGACCGCGATCTGATCGCTGCGTTGCATCGTGACCCAGCCTTCGAACACAGCGGACTGCGCTTTGTTTGCGAAGAGATCGACACGGATCGCACCCATCTAGACGCCTTTTTGGAGCTTCGCCAACAACAATCCACGCTCTACCGTTGGCGCTTGCGCTACGAACTGGAAAATGGTTGGCTTCTTGCTTCACTGCGCACCCTCTCCACCCCATCCCAAGGCGCTTTTCGCCTCACGCTCGATCAACAGAGCGCTTGCGATCAACATCTCGTCTTCTTCTTACAAAAATCAGGCGTGCGTCTGGTCCGCTCTAAGATCGAAGAATGGCTTGGCTTTTATCTTCGCGGTTTTGAGATCGTCACCCCGGGAGCCGCCACTTCGGATCGTTATGCCGAGTACTGGGTCGAAAAAGAGCACGTTCGTGTCTCTGTCCATGCCCCCAGCGCACAGCTTAGATCCCTTCATTACGAACTCACCTCTGACGGAAAGCTCCGTGAACCCGCCCCCACCATCGTTCTTGAGCACCAAGACGCAATCATGCCTCGCCATCCCATCTCTTAACATCGATTTTTCAGTGAAACATCAACAAAGAGAGAGCAGGGGGGAGAAACAAAAAAAGCGACATGAGGTGTCGCTTTGGAGGGGGAAAAGGTTGTGGGCAATACTGGATTTGAACCAGTGACTTCCACCGTGTGAAGATGGCACTCTAACCGCTGAGTTAATCGCCCAAAAAGAACGGATTGAGTGTGTAGCACAACAGCGCGGATCTGTCAAGAGATATCTGTGTGGCTTGTGGGTAGGGAGAGCAGCGGTGGACCGGACGTTGTCGAGTGAGTGGGTCACTTGCAGTGCTTGGATTGCCATTCCTTGATGCGTTGTTCGCGGTCTTCTGGGGCGGGGTGTGTGGCGTTGCAGCGATCCCAGAGGGGATGGTTGGGAACGGGGGCGATGTGGCGGATCTGGTGGAAGAATTGGTCGCCTTTTTTGCAGCCGTTGGTTTCGAGCAGATGGGTGTCGGCTTGGTATTCGTTGCCACGGATGATGCCGATCATGATGAAGTTGAGCAAAAAGACGAGCGTGACGTTGAGGACGGACTGGCCCCAAAACATGGTGAGTTGGCGGGATGTTTCGGCATCAAAGAGAACGAATCCGCCCTTGGCACCGAACACTTGGTAAACGGCGAAGGTAGTGATGCTTGAGAAGAGGCCACCCCAGAAGATCGACTTGGGAACGTGGTGATTTTTGATGTGGCCGACTTCGTGGGAGATCACGGCCTCAAGGGCGCTATCGTCAAGTTTGAGCTTGAAGTTGGGGTTTTGTGGATCGCGGAAGCCTTCGACGAGTTCTTCGGTCATGACGATCTGGCGGAACCCGGGAGTGAGGCTGGTGGCAAAGGCGTTCGGGCCCATCTTGAGTCCCTTGAGGACGCCGACTTCGTCGTCTCGAAAGCCTTGTTTTTCGAGATAAGTGTGGAGATTGGCTTTGAATTCGGGACTGAGGCCGGGATATTGTTGGTAGGGGATGGCTTGTTTTTTGATGGTGTAAATAAAGATCACGAGTTGGATCAGTTGGCTCACCCAGATCATCGCGATACTGCCGACCCATCCGTTTTGTTGGAGGGTGGCAAAGAAGAAGTAAGCGGGAAGCGACCAAGAAGCGATCCCCCAAGCTTGCCAAGCAGCATTCCCAAAAGTCCATGTTTTGCGGGGGTTGTGCGCGTGCGGGATGAAGGGAAGGGTGGGGCTCCATAACGAGAACATTTTGGAGATCAGCATATTGAGCACCCAACCCATGATGCCAAGGGTGGTGTAGATGGTTCCGGGCGACCATTTTTGAGCGATCAGGAGATTGATCAGGGTGGGGATTCCTAGGAGAACATAACCGAACTGAAGCCCCCATGCGAGCGAGTTTTTCCACACAGCGCTGGAGGTACGTTTGAGCTTACGCGCTTTTTTTTGTGCGTAGACTTCGGGGGTAAGCTGTTCGAGGTCGGTGGGTTGGGTGGCGCCTTGTGTGTGTTTGTGTTGCAGGTAGTCTGCAAAGCGGTAAAACAAAAAGCCCACGATTCCGAGGATTGTGGGGATGAAGAACCATTTTTCGGCGAGGATACCCATGAAGCACTCCCTTTGGTTTGGTGGTTGGGCAACGTCTCGAAGGAGAAGGGCTATACTAAGAGAAAGATGCGCCACAAGCAAAGAGGCTTGGTGACTTGGCCCGAAAGAAGACAGTTTCAAAGGGCTTGATGGGGGCTACACTTGCGAGAGTGCAGGGCGTTTGGTAGGATCGGTCGATTCTGTTGCAGTGAAACAAGAGCTTGAACGAGCATCGCAAGGTGGAAAAAGCATGGCAAAGGCGCGGATACTTCTGATCGAATCGGACAAAACGACATCCCAAGCGTTACAGCGCGTGCTTTTGCAAGGCGGCTACGAAGTGGAATTGGTCGCGGATGGATTGATCGCTCTCAATGAGCTAGAAGATCCGGCACGTCGGCCTGATGTGATCTTGCTGCGTGTCGAGATCCCCCGTCGCAACGGCTACTCGGTGTGCAATCGGATCAAGCGGCGTGATGGCCTGCGGGGGATACCGTTGGTGTTGTATTCGTCCCAAGCCACCGAAGAAAGCTTCTCGCAACACCAACGCCTGAGAACCCGAGCGCAAGGCTACTTGATGATGCCGTTGAACCATGACGAAGTGCTCGGGATGTTGAGCGGTTTGATGCTTTCTGCGCAAGCGGCTGAACGCCCAAGCACAGGGCAAGGAACCTCCGACACCAATCCGAACTTACCTGCTGCTGGACAACGCGCCAAGCTGGGCGGCGGCTCGTCAGATGTCGATAGCACGTTGGTTCCCGAAGGTTCGGAAGAAGAAGAACTCGATCTAGACGACGAAGATGGAGATCTCCTGTTGAGCGCCGAAGATATCACCGAAGAAAAGCACCGTCGCGCCATTCGAGAAGCGATCGAAGAACGAGCCGGGCATATCTATCAAGGCGCAGCATCGGGATTTTCGGACGATGATCTTGACGATGCGGATCGCACGATCATCGCGAAAGTTCCTGCGCGTCCAACGCCAGCCCCCACCTTGGCGCGTGGTGAAAACGCTGCGACCGATGCTTTTGTTGTGCAACATTCCACAGGCCCCTTTGCTTCGGGAGTGCAAACACCGCTGCCTGTTGCAGGAGCCTCTGCATCGATCGGGCGCGCATGGGCAGGCTCTTCTCCCGAAATCGCCGCTGCCGCTTCGACCGAACTACGGGCGGTTTCCCTCTCTAGCAAAAACTCTCCTTTTTCGCCGCAAACAGGCGGACTCGCCCCGTTTCCATCGCTCACAGGAGCCCCGCTGCCGCCCCGTCCACAAACCAATCCCTCCATCCCCGTACGTCCGCTCACACAGCCACCCCCTTCGGCTTTGGCTACTTCCTTGGAACCTCCGCGACCCAAAACCTCGGAGATGCAAGCTCTTCCACCGTTCCCTTCGCTTGTTCCCCTTGGTGCGCCCGAATCCAAGATCGCCAACAAAGAAGCCAGCGCTTTCTCTGTTCGCAACGCCCAAGCCGAACTCGACGCACTGATCCAATCGAGAGAACCCGTCCACGTCTCTCGTCCCGATGCCGAGGCCGAACCCAAGCGCTCACGCGACGAAGAACAGAACTGGCGCACCGAAAAAAAACAACTTCAAAGCGAGATCGAGCGCCTGCGCAGCGAACAACAACAGGCTCGCGACGAAGCCGAACGTTTGCGCTTGGAACAACAGCGATCACGCGAAGAAACCGAGCGCTTGCGCAGCGAACAGCAACGCGCACGCGACGAGGCCGAACGCTCGCGTTCCGAGCAGCTAAGAATGCGCGAAGAAACCGAGCGTTTGCGCTTGGAACAAAAACGCGCTCGCGATGAAGCCGAAGAACTGCGCCGACAACAAAAAGCCTCTTTGGAAGAGGCCGGCGCTTTGCGAAAAGCCAACGCCGCTCTGCAAGATGCCCAACAGAAGGGCGATAGCGAGGATCTCCAAGAAGAGATGCGCGCCGTCCGAAAAGAAAGCGTTTGGCTGCGCAAGCAGATCATTGCTCTCCACCAACAAGACGAAGATGCTTTTGCCCTTTATCCCGAACTGTTGGCCAAAGCTTTGGCTGCTCAACAGATGGATGGACTTCAAGAAGAACTGGAACGCTTTCGCCAAGAAAACAAAGCGCTGCGCGATTCTTCCGCCTCTTCTCCCTCCACAAAAACCCCCTCCCTGAAGGGAAAAGCCAAACCCACAACAGAACATGCCCTTGCATCCGAAGAAGACGACGCACTCACCCGTCTTTCTGCGGTAGCAACCCAAGCCGACGGCGATGACTCCGAAGTCCCCACGCGCATCCTTCACGACGCCGCTGACGAGGACTCTGGAGAATCCCCCACCCGTGTCTTGTTTCAGACCGATTCGATCGGCGATTCCACTCAGATCTCCTCCCTTCAGGACGAAAATGGGCGGCTCCAACGCCTTCTACAAGAAGCTCAAGCCCAACACGAAGCCTCTCAAGACGAAACCAACGATCTCTACGCACGCATCACAGAACTCGAACGCGAACGGCAACGCTTGCAAATTGAAGTTGATGCCCAAGCCGAAAAAGCCGCTCAACACGCTCGATCCCACAGCGATGCACTCTCCAAACGCGGCGGAGAAGTCGAGGCCCTCGAAGAACAGCTCTCCTCCCTTGCGATCGAAGTCGACGACGCCCGAAAACAAGTGCTGTTTTATCAAGGCCTGTGCAACGAGCGCGAAACCATACTCGACACACAACGCGCTGAACTACTCGAAACACAGGCCGCTTTGGAAGAACAGATTCAGGCCGCTTGTGAGCTTCGTGGCGAACTCGCAGGGTTTCGCTCACAAGTTCACGCCCAATCCCTCAATGATGACGAATTGCTCTCACAGATCGGAGAGCGCGAAAAAGAGCTGCAATCCCTGCGCGAAGAAATCAACCGCCTCGGCGACGATCACGAACATCTTTCCTCGCGCTACCGCGAGATGGAAGCCCAACTCGATGCCCTCAAACAAACCGCCCGTGAAGATGAACACGCCCTTCACAGCATGCGCATCGACAAAGAACGCCTCGAAAAACAACTCCACCAACACGCCGATGAACGCGAGCGTTTGAAAGAATCCCATGCCGAAGAACGCCGCGCCCTGATCGAAGAACAGGACGCCGCCATGCAAGTCCTCCGCGAAGAACTCGGACGACTGCGCGTCGATCTCGAAACCGCCCGTGAGACCGGATATCGCGCCCTCTCCCAAGCTGAAACTACCAAATATGCGCGGATCGAGGCGCTCGAATCCGAACGACGCACCTTGCTCGGTAAGCTCGAAAAGGCCGAAACTACGCTGTTTGAGGCACAAGAACAAGGCCACCGTCTCAAATCAGCCCAACAACAACTCCGCGACGAGATCACACAACTCCAAGAAGATCTCGACGCTTCACGCGCCGAAGCCCGAAATCGCCTCGAAGTCGAAGATCTCCTACGCAAACAGATCGCTTCGCTGCAAGACCAACAAGCCGCCCTCGAAGAAGAACTTGATCGCGCCCAAGGAAAACTCCAAAACGTCGGCGATTCGACCGAACAAATGGAAGTCGAGTTGGTGGCGCTTCGCCAACGAAACGTCGTGCTAGAGCAAGAAAAATTCGATGTCCAAGAACGCACCGAACGCCTCGAAAGCGAAGCACGCTCCTTGCGCGAACTCTTGCACGCCGAACAACACAACCGCCTGAGCGAGTCCGAGCAACAAGAGCGCGTCCTCGATCAGCTCCATCACGCCGAAAAATCCCTCGAAGACTGGAAACAACGCGCCATCCTTCTCGAAACCGAAACCTTCCAACTCAAACAAAAAACCAACACCCAACAAGCCGAACTCACCCGCCTACGCGCCGAACAAGAACGCCTCACGCATCAACTCGCTGCACACGAAGAACACATCGGAACCAGCCAAATCGCCCATCAGTCCGCTCTTGAAGCTGAGCGCCGACAAGCCCAAGAAGTGATGCAGCACCTCGATCAAGAACACGAAAGCGCCATGCTGCGGCTCTCCGCCGAACACCAAGAAGCTCTCCGCCTTCACCAAGAACACTCCCTGCGCCAAGAACAAGCCCTCGAACGCCGATTCCAACAACAAGAACGCAGCTTTGAAGCATTGCTCGCTCGCGAACTCGATGCCCGTGAACGACAACACGCCGAACTCACCGCAGGAATACGCCAAGAACACGCTCTCGAAGTCGAACGCATCCTCGCCGAACAAGACAAAGATCGCCGTCAAGCCCGCCAAACCCAACAAGAGATCCTCGCCGAACAAGAAATCTCCTTCCATTCCGAAAAACGCGCTCTGCGAGAGGCTTTCCAACGCGAGGCCGACGCCCTCCACGCCGCACACCAGCAAGAGATGGAAGCCCTTCAGATCGCCCTCCAAGAACAAAGCCACCAGATCCTCGCCCAATCCGAAAAAGAGCTTCGTCAGCTTCGCCAACAGATCCGCACACAAAAAGAAGACTCCGTCCGCGAACGACAAGCCCGTGAAGTCGAATTGCAAACCGAGTCCGAAAAGCGCATCGAAGAAGCCGAACGCCGAACACGCCTACGCTTTGAGGCCATTATCGAAGGGCTCGAACAGCGCGAACGCGACCTCGCCGCCCAGATCAAAAAAACCGAATCCGCGCTTGCTTCGGCCCGTGATGCCGAACAATCCGCTGCTTTGGGCTACAACTCTCTGCAAAGCCAAGTCGACGACCTGCGCGGAAAACTCTCTGATCTCGAATCTCTACGACGCCACGAACGCAACCAAATCGATCTGCTCAAACGCGAATTTGAACAAAAGCTCCGCACCCTCGAACAAGAACGCGACGAACTCAAATCCCATATCGAAAAAACATCCACCCAATCCAATCGCCTTCAACAACAAGTCGCCCAAGAAAAAGCCAAAAAAGATCAGGCTCTTGACGCCCTTCAACACGCACTCTCCATGCTCCGCGAACGCGAAGACGGATAACCCGCCCCCTCCCGCTTCTTCAAACGAAATACCTTCGATTAAAAAAGATTTTTATGGATATTTTTATCGACTGATCCACAAAAAACAAAACCGTTGAAAGTTCGCCAAACCCCCAAAGATCGCAGGATAGGTATCGCAAGTATTGGAAATCTTCGACATTTTCCTGAGAGCGACGGCTACCACGCGGGGTCTTTCGAGTGGTTTATCGATTGTTTGCATGGTTTCGGATGAACGAAGATGGCTTTTTTGGGGTTTTGTGGCGTTGCTTGAAAGGCGTGCAACACGCGAATACAAAAAGAGAACCAGCGATCTGCGTTTGTGTTTTTGCAAAATCTTGTGTGTGCGATATCTTGCGCGCTGTGCAAGGTTCTGTTTACGATGCTCTCTTGTTTGTCAAGATCTGTTGGTTTCGGTCGTTCTGTTTTGGAGACCGAGAAAAGCAATTTTGTTCGCAAAAGGCCATGCAAGCGATTCATCCATAGGCAAGAAAGCATAAGGAGGAACATCGGATGGGTTCACGTTTACGGTTGTATTGGAGTTTGTGTTTTTTGGTGGGGGCGTGGTGGTTGCCGCAGATCGCGGAAGCTTCGCACTTTCGGGGCGGAACGTTGACGTACTCCCAGATCGGAACCACACGTCAAGTGACCTTCACCATCGAAGCCTATTTTCGGCGTAGTGCGTTTTGCACCACCACCACATCTTGCGTCGGGCAGACGTTCGGTCTTGGAGCTTTAGCGATTGCCAACAAAGCGGGAAATCCCGCCCACAGCGCTAATTTAACTGTCAACGCGACGGTGGTGAGCGAGGATCAATCCGAAGATACGGTGGTGTTTCGTTGGACCAGCGCTGCCTACACATTTCCCTCTCAAACGATGGGGACTCCAGCGGTTCCTGTGGTTGATTACGTTGCTACTTGGGCCAGTTGTTGTTGGATCGGGTCGGTGCAAGGGCCTGCGGGAACCAATTGGGATCTGCGGATCAACGTCCATCTCGACGGAAACAGCGACCCCATCATCGGATCGAGTACCTATTACGAGTGGTGCGCGGGGATTCCTTTTACGCAAAACGTCAACGCATCGGACCCCAACAACGATCCTTTGACTTACGATCTGTTTTTCAAACCCGCAGGGATGGTGATCGATCCCACAGGTCAGATCTCTTGGCCCAGCCCCACCGCTGCAACAGGAGATACGTACCATGTGTTCTCGGTGCGCGTGACTGACAGTCGCGGAGCCTCGACATACCGAGATTATTTGATGCTCGTTCGCACCGTCGCCAACTGCAACAACAAACCTCCTGTGGTCTCGGTCAATCCGCCGTCTGCGTTGGTCAAGCCCAACGTCCAAACTTGCGCAACCGTCACCGTCACCGATCCCGACGCAGGACAGATCTTGCGCGTCGGCTCGATCCTTCCGCCTCTGACGGGCGCGACCACCAACCCTAGCCCGATCCCCAACGGTCTAAGCCCACGCACCTTTACTTACTGCTGGACGCCGACGTTGGCGGATGAAGGCAAAGTCTTCAAGGTCGTCTTTGAGTTCAAAGACAACGGAACTCCCAACCTTTCGGGTCAAGGAACCTTCGAGATCACGGTGTCTGCGGGTGGACTTCCCGAGTTTACGATCACTCCGCCCGGCGAAATTAAACAAGTCGCTCAAGGCGGAAGCATCTCTTTTGATGTACAAGCCACCGACCCTGACGGAAACGGCATCAACACCTTTACGTTTAACGCGGGTCTTGCGACGTTTTGCACAGGAACCAAGGTCGGCTCGGATCTTTGGAAGATCACTTGCGCGCCCAACGCCACCCAAACGGCGACCAATTACAACTTGTTGTTTACGGCTACCGACAAAGACGGTATCCCCAAAACCGCCACCAAAACCATCCAGATCCGCGTGGTTGAAAACCGCGCTCCTGTCGTGACCGCTATCCCGAACCAAAATATCAACGAAAAGAGCGCGTGGACCTACAACGTCCAAGCCAGCGATCCCGACGGTGACACCTTGACCTACAGTATGTCGGGGCTACCCGCTGGGGCAACGATCAACCCCACGACAGGCCAGATCTCGTGGACTCCCACCCAAGCCGATGTTGGGACGTACACCGTCACCGTCACAGTGTCCGATGGCAAGGGCGGAACCACCACCGTCACCTTTACTGTGACAGTGCGCAACGTCAACGATCCCCCCGTGATCACCAGCACCGCACCCACCACCAACGCCACCGAAGATCAACCCTTTTCTTATCAGCCCACCGCGACGGATCCCGATCCCGGTGATCAAGCGCTTCTCACGTGGAAACTCACCAAAGGCCCCGCAGGAGCCACGATCGACCCCAACACGGGCGAAGTCAAATGGACCCCGGGCGATGATGGCGTCAAAAACAGCCCCGTCGATTTTGAAGTTGAAGTTTGCGATCCTACGGGCGCTTGCGTCAAGCAAAGCTGGAAAACTACCGTCAACAACGTCAACGACGCTCCTGTGATCACTTCGACACCACCGACCAAAGCGTATGTCAGCCAAAAGCTAGAGTACGAAGCCAAAGCCACAGATGCCGATCCCAACGACACGTTGACATGGAAAATCAAAAAGGCCCCCCAAGGAGCCACCATCGACCCCGCCACCGGCAAAGTCGAATGGACACCCGGAAATACAGACCTGAACACCGAAGTCGAGTTTGAGATCGAAGTCTGTGACAGCGCCACGCCGCCCTCTTGCAAAACCCAAAGCTTCAAGCTGACACCCCGCCAATCCTGCAAGATCGATCTCGATTGTCCCACCGACCTGATCTGTGTGCAGATGACCGATGAGCGCGTTTGTTTGCCTGCGGGCTGTTCGACTCAAAGCCCCAAATGCGCTACCGACAAGTTTTGCAAAGACGGAAACTGCGATGCCAACGCCTGTTTGGCGCAAACGTGCGCAGCAGACACCACCTGCCGCGCCTCGGATGGCAAGTGCGTGAAAAGCTGCGCGGGTGTTTCTTGTTTTGCGGGTACTTATTGTGATGGCGGCACGTGTGTTCCCAATCCTTGTGGAACGACTGCATGCGCACAAGGCGAAACCTGCGACACTTCCAACCCTGCAAAGCCTGTGTGTGCAACCGATCCTTGCACCGATTCTGCGACGCATTGCAAACACAGTCGCGCTTGCTGGCGAGGCAAGTGCATCGACGATCCTTGCGATGCGATGAAATGCCCCGATGCAACGGACCGCTGTCTTGCGGGTCAGTGCATCCCACGTCTGCCCTGTCATGTGGATTCCGAATGCCCCAACACACAAGTCTGTTTAAGCGGTCGTTGCTATGAACCCGGATGCTACGCCAGCACCACCACTCCCAAATGCCCCGGGGCCAACGAAGTCTGTTACCAAGCCACTTGTAAGCCCGATCCTTGTAAGGGCAGCACCGCTCCGACTTGCGCACAAGGCGAATTTTGCCGTCCTACTGATGGAAAGTGCATCAAGTCTTGTTCTTCGGTGTCTTGCCCCGCCGGCCAGATCTGCCGAGACGGCGCTTGTGAGCCTGATCTGTGTTCGGGCGTCACTTGCGCTGCGGGTGAGGCTTGCGTCAAAGGCAAGTGTCAAAACGACTTCTGCAAAGACGCCAACGCTTGCAAAAGCGGTCGCGCTTGTGATGTCACACAAGGGACCTGTGTCGACGATCCTTGCGATCGCATCCAATGCCCCGAAACACAACAAGTTTGCCGCCTCGGTCAGTGTATCGCGCCGCCCACGTGCAAGTTCGACAAAGATTGCCCGGGCGCGAACCTCTGCGTGGCAGGCAAGTGTGTGGTTCCTGCTTGCGGCACTGCAACTCCTTGCCCTTCCGGCCAAGTCTGCGTCAACGGCAAGTGCCTCGAAGATCCATGCGCAAGCAAGCAATGCCCCGCCGATCAAGTCTGTTCGGGCGGAAACTGCGTCGGAAGCTGTTCGGGTGTGTTCTGCAAACAGGGCGAAGTCTGCGTCAGCGGTCAATGTACCGCCGATCCTTGTGCGGGCGTCCAATGCGCCCAAGGCGAAGTCTGCTACGCTGGAAAGTGCTTCAAAGATCCCTGTAAACCGGACTATTGCAAGGAACAGCGGATCTGCGCAGGAGATACTTGCGCAGCCGATCCTTGCGGTGGTGTCAAGTGCCCCGCTGGACAGACCTGCAAAGGCGGCCAATGTACGGGCGATCTGCCTTGTAAAACAGACGTCGAGTGCCCAAGCGTAGGGATCTGTATCAATCAGATCTGTACAGACCCCGGTTGTTTCCGTGACGGTTGCTCGGATGGCAAACTCTGCATTAAAGCCAAATGCCAAGACAATCCTTGCGCAAACAAACAATGCGGTGTCGATGAATTCTGCCGTCCTGTCGATGGTTTGTGCGTCAAACGCTGCCCGACTTGTGGCACAGGAAAGATCTGCGTCAACGGCGTCTGTCAAGATGATCCTTGCGCGAGCAAACAGTGCAACAGCGGCGAGCGTTGTAAAAACGGTCAATGTGTCCCCGAAGATCCTTGCAAAAATGCTCGTCTATGCAAGTTTCAGCGCGCTTGTTCAGAAGAAAGTTGCAGCGAAGACCCCTGTGTCGGCTTGACTTGTCCGAACAACGGAACATGCAACGCGGGCGTTTGTGTCGATCCACCGAATCCGCCCGAACCTACTGTCGAACCTGTCGCAGAAACCACCACCGAACAAGCCTCCGAACAGATCCAACCTGAAGAAAGCACCGCTGATGCGGATGGTGGGGCCAAAGAAACAAGCAACACCAACGATAACGCCCAAGGCGACAACGAAGGAGCTGGCATCATCGGTGGCGGTTGTGGTTGTGACCAAGGCACCGCAGCCTCCGCTCCTTTCTTCCTCTTCTTGCTGCTCTTGCTCCCGTTGGCCCGCCGTCGCCAAAGGCGCGAAGCGGTGGCTCAAGCATAAGCCGATATCGTATTATCGACAAAATCCGTTGGTTTCGCAGGTTTGGAGATCGAGGTAGGGGGCGCAATCTGCGTGACTTGTGCAAGAAGGGAGGCAAAGGCCGATGCTTTGGGGGGATGCGCCAGAGCAACGTGTACGCAAGGGGCAATCGCTGTCTTGACTGCATTCGTAGGTGCAGATCGTTGTGTGGAGATCCTTGGGTTGTTTGCACAGACCACTCAAACACAGCGTCGAATCGGTGCAAAGGCGAAAGTCATTCAGGTAGGCGCGCCAACAATGCCCTTCAAAGTTGCAATGGGGCATGGCTGAAAACGATCGACAATCTTCGGGCTTTTGACAGAGGGGGACACAAAAGCCCGGTGAACCAGGCCCAAGGTGTGCTTCGCAGTAAAAGTTCCCTCCGCAGGATCCGCGTGGATCGCTGGGGTCTTCGGTGCAGGCTTGTGTGCATATTTTTTCACCAACTCCCCCGGGATCGACACAATCGAGGCCCGTTGTGCATTCATCCTTGCGCAAACAGGAGAATCCGATGCGTTTGGGCGTCCAGCAGTGCCCTTCGGAGGTGCAAAGAGGCGTGTGCGGATAGCGCGTAGCGCAGTCTTGGGGGCGTTGGCAGGCAGGCATACAAAAGCCTTCCCACGCTTTGGGGCGTTGACAGATGCTTTGGGAGGGGCAGTCCGTATTTTTCTTACAAGGAAGGCTACACAGTTTTTGCCCGAGTCCGAAGATATCTAGGCATTGGCCTTGTGTGCAGGTGGTGTTGTTTTGGCACGGTGTCCCGAGGCTTCCAAGGGGGGCTGTTTCGGGAGTGGGTTCGGGTTGAGGTTCAGAGTGGAACTCGGTGGGAGGCTCGATCAGGGATTCGGTGGTCGGTTCGGGGGGGCTTTCGCTGTCGGGCATGACCTCGTGGTCTTCGGGGGATTCGAGCGAAGATTCTTTCGGACTATCGGGGGAAATCGTTTCGGAAGCATCGTCGTGGATCTCTGCCGATGCTTCGAAGGGTTCGGAAGCATCGTCGTGGATCTCTGCGGAGGACTCTGAGGCATCCGATGCTTCGTGATGGATCTCTGCGGAGGACTCTGAGGCATCGGTGAGTGCGCAGCGTTGTTGGAGGCAGCGTTGTGTTGGTGGACAATCGCTGTCTTGTTTGCAAGAGGCCGATGGTGGGGGACAAGCGACGACAAAGAAAAGGACACACAGGATCAAGACCGAGAGCAGCTTAGGCATCGAAGATCTCTTTCGTTGGGCTGACTTGCGGACAAAAACCCCGTGTTTGCGTCACCTCAAGCGACAGAGTCGTTTGTGTGAAAAACCTGTGATCTCTCCGCTGATACGGGGTCAAGGGAGCCGCGCTCCCTTGTGGGGTTTGGGGCAACGCCCCATAAAACAAACCCAACTGCAACACTCTTCTCCCCAAACAATGCGCCTGCATACG
>CAUJFU010000512.1 GCA_963169055.1 Myxococcota bacterium | reverse complement strand
TGGGGTGAAACCCCACAAAAACCATCGAACTGCGTCAGTCCTACGAGATAAATTCTCGTCGGTTAGGGATTGGAAGAACCGAGGACTTGTTTGGGGAAGTCTTTGGCCATTTCGAGGAGGGTTTGGAGGTTGGGATCCCAGAAGTCGCCGCCGTCGAGTTCGTTGAAGAGGTCTTGGTAGATATCGGACATCTCAGCAGCCCAAGCGGGGTCGATGGAGACGGTTTTGTCGGCCCATCGGTGACAATAGCGGCAGCTTTCGCAGTCGATATCTTGGCAGCTTTTGGCGAGGAAGCGATCCATAAAGCCGTCTAGAGCGCGATTGTCGATGTAGACGGGGTTGGGGCCACGGCGGGGATAGAGGACGCTGGCGGTTTTGCCGAAGCGAACGACCTTTCCCATTTTGAAGAGGTTGACCATGTGAGGCTTGAGGAAGTACTTGAGCATACGGCGGTTAGAATAGGAGTCTTTGTCTTTCTCGCTGTAAACTTCTTCGGGATAAGAGTAGTTTTGGACGAGATCGAGGAGGTTTCCGTCGTAATGGCGCTCGCTGTAGGCTTTGAGGCGGAGTAGCAGCAAAGGTGTGGGGGTGTTTCGTTCGACGATCTTAAAGTTGTGGTATCCGAGGTTTTCGTAGATGGGGAGGTCTTCGGGGCGGATCCAGTTGGCGCGGAGGTAATTGACGGGTGCGCTAAGTCGGATGTGGTTGCACAAGATGGAGCAATAGTCGAGCGGGAAGCCTTTGGATTGGCTTTGCGAAGCGGCGGAGAGGGTGGCGGCGTGGTTTCCAGCGATGGCGCAGTCTTGGCGGCACCAGTTGTTGACGATTAGCTGGAGTTCAACGTCTCCGGCGGCTTTGCGCATGGCTTCGAGGATCTTGAATTCGCGATGGATATTGACTTCGCTGACGACGATGTAGTCGGCCCCTTGCTCCACCCAAAAACGGACTTTGCGGGGGTTGTCGGTGTATCGGTGCGAACTGATACGGACTTTGAGTTGAGGATAACGGTGTTTGATCATCCGCAGGAAGTAGATGTTGGCGACGGTGACGGAGTCGACACCGATGGAGACGAGCCATTCGAGAAGGGCTTCGGCTTCGCGTTGTCCTTCGCGGGTGTATTCGAGGTTGTTGGTGGAGGAGGTGTTGAGCAAGTAGTTGAATGTGATGCCTTGGGCGTGGACGCGTTGGACGGCGCGTTCGAGGGCTTTTTTGTCGACTTCGGGTAGGTAGAACGAGGGGCGTCCTCCGCCAAAGTAGTCGGAGGTGAGCTTGCCGTAAACTTCATAGACGGGATAAGGCTTCATGCCTTCGAGAAGAGCATCGTCAAAGTTGTAGGCGACAGAAAACTTCATGGGGGCGGCTCCTTAGGCTTTGGGTGGGAAGAGTTGTTCAAAAAAGGTTTGGAATTCAGGAAGTGTGAGTTGTTGTTGCCCGTCAGAACGAGCGGTTTGTGGGGAGGGATGAGTTTCGACCATGACGCCATGAGCGCCGACAGCAAGTGCGGCACGAGCGAGCGGGAGGAGGATATCTTTGCGTCCAGCGGCGTGGCTGACATCGACGATCACGGGGAGATCGCAGGCTTGGCGCCAAAGCGGGATCGCGGAGATATCGAGGGTATTGCGGGTGTTCTTTTCAAAGGTGCGGATACCGCGCTCGCAGAGGATGACATCTTCGTTGCCTTCGCAAAGGATGTATTCGGCGGAAGCAAGGGCCTCGTCGAGGGTGGCGGAAAAGGCCCGTTTGAGCAGGACGGGTTTACGGGTGCGTCCGACTTCACGCAGGAGGTCGTAGTTGTACATATTGCGTGCGCCGATCTGGAGGATATCGGCGTATTCGGCGACAAGTCCGACGCGGCGGGTGTCTGTCACTTCGGTGACGCTGATCAGGTCGAAGCGTTGGGCGGTATCGCGTAAGATGCGCAGACCTTCTTCGCCGAGACCTTGGAAGGCGTAAGGAGAGGTGCGGGGCTTAAAGGCTCCGCCACGCACAAAGCGCAGTCCTTTGGTTTGGAGAGCGATGCCGATCTTGTCCATCTGATCGGTGCTTTCGATCGAACAAGGCCCCGCGATCAAGATCGGCTCCGCGCCGATCTGCGCGCCTCGGATCGTGATGCGTCTGGTTTGGCCCGAAGGTGCGCGGGGAAGCTTGCTTTGGGCTTGTTTGGTTTGTTCCATCAAGGCCACCGAGGCACGAAAGATCTCTTTGAAGAGGGCCGCGATGGTCTCGTTGGAAAAGGGGCCTTGGTTTTGGGCGAGCAGGGCGTCTAGCATCGCTTGTTCGCGTTCGGGAAGGTAGGTGGGAAGGCCGTCTTGGGTCTTGCGCGCTTGGACATCGCAGACCAACGCTGCTCGGCGATTGAGCAGGGCAAGGATCTGTGCGTTGATCGTTTGGATCTCTGCACGAAGGCTGTTTAGGGCTTGCATCGCAGGCTCTTTCTTGGTTTTGGGGGGGATGTGTTGCGGGGTGGTGGCACGCTCGGCAAGCTCTGTACCGCGAGGCAACGAACAAAAGCATCTATGGATGTGTGCAACAGAAACGTGAAATGAACTGATCGCGGAAAGGCCCATGAGTGTAGTCTTTTCGACACATTCGAGTGTGAAAAAACAGGTGAAAATTCTGCTTGACGGATCGTGGAGGCAAGGCTATGCTCAGCCTCCATACCACAATATGTTGTGTGTCGGCATGAAGGTTATACAACACTTAGTCTTTGGATGGCAGAAATTCAGTAGAAAAAAGAGGAGATTAAGTGGATGGCGTGTTGGGTGCGTGGCTTGTACTTCCCGAAGCAACGCAATTCGTGATGGGTATTTGGCGAAGGCCCCGATGTGGCGGGGGGTGGGTTGGATTGAAGGCAGGAGTGGCTTGTTGGTTTGGTGTTTGTGGGGCTTTGCCCCACGCCCCACAAGGGAGCGCGGCTCCCTTGACCCCGTGAGGGGCGAAGAGAGCGTTGTTTTTCACACCAACGACTCTGTCGCTCGAAACGGCGCGAACACGGGGTTTTTTCCAAGAAGTGACTTCTACAGAGGGAAGGCTGGATCGGAAGTTGAGCGTTGGATGGAACCTAGAACCTAGAACGTGGAGAGTTGCGGATGGATCGCGTATTTGAGACGGAAGTGCTGGAGATGCAGAATCAGGAAGTGTCGGGATCACAGAGCCACGAAGCATTGAGCGGGCAAGAGAGCGGAGCTGGGCATCGCGTGGAGACATCGGATGGTGCGTCAGTTGTAGATGCGACAAAGATGTTGAGCGAGATGATCCATTACATGAAATATGCGCGTTATCTGCCCGAGCAGCAGCGTCGTGAGACGTGGGGCGAGACGGTGGCGCGCAATCTTGCGATGCACACCAAGCATTTTCCAGCGCTGTCCGAAGTGATCACTGATGCGTATGACTTTGTGTTGGATCGAAAAGTCTTGCCGTCGATGCGATCGATGCAGTTTGCAGGATCCGCGATCGAGAAAAACCCAGCGCGGATGTACAATTGCTCGTTTGCGCCTGTGGATCATCCGTTTTTCTTTGCAGAAGCGATGTTTTTGTTGTTGTCGGGCTGCGGGGTGGGGTATTCGGTGCAGCAGCATCATGTGGCGAAACTGCCTGATATCCGCGCTCCGCGTGACAAGCATCGGCACCTTGTGGCAGATACGATCGAGGGATGGTCTTCTGCGGTACATGCGCTGTGTCGGGCGTTTTTTAAGGGCGATGCGTTGCCTGTGTTTGATTACAGCGAGATCCGCCCAAAAGGGACGCCGCTGGTGACTTCGGGAGGGCGTGCGCCCGGAGCGGAGCCGTTGAAGCGTGCGCTATCGAGCGTGGAGCGGGTGTTTTTGTCCAAAAAGCCGGGAACCAAGCTACACCCGATCGAAGCGCATGATATCTTGTGCCATCTTTCGGAGGCGGTGCTTGCGGGAGGGATCCGACGGTCTTCGTTCATCTGCCTGTTTTCCGAAGAAGATCAGGATATGTTGTGCGCAAAAGAAGCGGGCTTTTGGAATCACAGCCCACAACGTGCGCGTGCAAACAACAGCGTGGTTTTGCAAAGAGAAGAGTTAGAAGAACAGCGATTCTGGCGTTTATGGGATCGTGTGCGTGGGAATGGCTCGGGAGAACCCGGGATCTTTCTTTCAAACAGCATGGAGATGGGGACCAACCCTTGTGCAGAGATCGCTTTGCGACCGTATGGGCTGTGTAATCTTGTGGAGGTGAACGCTGCAAGCGTCGAAGATCAGGCGGATTTGGAAGCACGTTGTCGCGCAGCAGCGCGGATCGCGACGTGTCAAGCCGCTTGGACGGGGTTTCATTTTCTGCGGCCTGTGTGGCGGCGATGTGCCGAAGAAGACGCATTGATCGGCGTTTCGATGACGGGGATCGCAGCAGGGCGCGTGGAGGGCTTGGATGTCGAACGTGCGGCGCGTGTCGTGTTGGAAGAAAATGCGCGAATCGCCAGCGCTTTGGGGCTTCGGCCCTCGGCGCGTTGTACCACGGTAAAGCCCGCAGGCACGACCTCTTTGTTGCTAGGCTGCTCTTCAGGGATCCACGCCTATCATGCGCCGTATTATCTGCGTCGTGTCGTGATCAACAACAACGAACCGATCTTGGCGTATCTGAAACAACATCTCCCCGCCCTTGTGGAGCGCAGTGTGTATCAGCCTGATCGCGAGCACGTCTTTCAGATGCCGATCCAAGCGCCTGTTGGGGCCGTCACCCGCGAACAAGAAGATGCTTTGGCGCTGTTGGAGCGCGTGCGCGATACCTATCAGCGTTGGATCGTCCCGGGCCATCGGACGGGTGAAAACACCAACAATATCTCTTGCACCGTGTCTGTCAAAGACGATGAATGGGACGATGTGGGGCGTTGGATGTGGCGGCATCGGCACGATTACGTGGCTCTTTCGGTGTTGCCTCACGATGGCGGGGGATACCCACAAGCACCGTTTGAGGCGTGTGATGCGCAAACTTTCGCGCGATACCACCAACACATCCGCCCGATGGACTTTTCGCAGATCCTCGAAACCCAAGACCACACCACACGCCAAGACACGGTGGCTTGCGCTGGCGGCGTGTGCGAGATCATCTAGCCTGCTCGAAAACCCACTACACCGCCGCTTGAAACGGCGTGAACACGGGGGGACTCACCGCATCCGCTTGAAACGGCGCGAACACGGGGGGGCTCATCGCATCCGATCGAAACACTTGCGGGGGATGCGGAGCGCCACGCACAAGTCGGTGGCTCTGCTGCGAGACAAGGTGTTGACAGCGGTGCGCGGTTGTGTCATCTGTTCGCCGAACTTGCCAAAGAGCAACTTGAGCCAACAACTGTTTGGCGAAAGAAGGACGCGGGTCTGTGCAGATGTCCCCATCTCAATCGACTTGAAAGACTAGCGATTTCCTTGTTTTCTTTGATCTGGATCAAGTCTTTTCCTAGGGATTATGCTACACCCACCCAAGTCTTTATAGACGTGTGTGTCTGTAAAGCACCCAGAAAACATACACCGATCAAGCGGTTGTCAACGAGGGCCTTTGTGCAGGTAGAGAGCGGCAAGGGGGAGAGCGCCAACCCGCACAAAAAACGAACGCAAGGAAGAGCCATGCAAAACAAACACGACAAGACAGCACAAAACACCACCCACCCGCAACCCGAATCGGCGACCGCATCCAGCGCCAATCAAGCCGGAGCCGCAGCCGAAACAGGATGGGGACGCCGTGATTTTTTGAAAGTGGGTTCGTTGGCCGCAGCCCTCTTGGGAACGCAACTGGCAGGTTGTGAGAAGACACCAACCCCCGGACTGGGAGGAGGGCAAGCGCACGCAAGCGGTTTGTCTACACACGTTGCCCCGGGCGCACACGACGACTACTACGGCTTTTGGAGTGGTGGTCAATCGGGCGAGATCCGCGTCTTGGGCGTCCCTTCGATGCGCGAACTGAAGCGCGTCCCTGTGTTCAACTACGATGCCGCAACGGGCTGGGGAGCAACCGATTTCTCGAAGAAGATCCTTGGCAATCGTCTGTCGGGCGACACGCACCACGTCCATCTCTCTTACAAAGATGGGACGTATGACGGTCGTTATATCTTTGTCAACGACAAAGCCTCGGCCCGTTTGGCCCGTGTTCGTATCGATATCATGGAAGTGGATCGCATCACAGAACTGCCCAACTGCGCAGGAACCCACGGCATTTTCCCGCAACGTCACAAGACAGGGTACGTTTTCACCAACAGCGAATTTCGTACGCCGATGCCGAACGATGGCCGTGATATGGATTCGCCCGAAAAATACGGTGCGATGCACACCGCTGTTGACGGCGAAACCATGGAAGTCAAGTGGCAAGTCCTCGTGGAAGGCAACATGGACCTTTGCGCCACGGACTACCAAGGCAAATACTCGTTCGCAACCTGCTATAACTCCGAAGGTGGCGTGACGTTGGAAAAGATGATGGGCAACGAACGCGATCATCTCTACGTATTCAACATTGCCAACATCGAGCGCGCCGTCCAAAACGGAAAGACCATCCGCATCGGTAGCTCGACGGTCCCTGTGGTGGATGCACGCGGCGCAGACAGCGAGTACGTGATGCGTGTTCCTGTCCCCAAAAGCCCCCACGGTGTGAATATGGACCCAACGGGCGTGTACGCGGTGGTGTCTGGAAAGCTTTCGCCGACCGTTTCGGTTGTGGATGTCCGAAAATTGGACGATGCGTTCCAGAAAAAGATCAAGCCCCGTGATTGCGTGGTGGCCGAACCCGAAGTGGGCTTGGGACCGCTGCATACGGCTTTCGACAACAAAGGAAACGCCTACACGTCGATCTTTATCGACTCTGTGGTCACCAAGTGGAACATCGCCACGGCCATCGAAGCCTACAAGATCAAAGATCCCAAAGCCTCGAAAGAAGCTGCTGCCAAAGCGATCATCCAAAAGCTCGATGTTCACTACCAAATCGGTCACATCAACGCTTCGATGAGTGAAACCAAAGAAGCCGATGGCAAGTGGCTGATGGCGCTGTGCAAGTTTTCCAAAGACCGTTACCTGAACGTCGGACCGCTGATGCCGGAAAACGACCAACTCATCGATATGTCGGGCGACAAGATGAAACTGATGCACGACGGCCCCACCTATCCCGAGCCTCACGACTGCGTGATCGTGAAGAAGAGCATTATCCAACCCACCAAGATTCAGCCCCGTACTGGGCCGCGCTTCGAGATGTACGAAGCATGGGCCAAAGAAGACGGCGTGAATCTGCTCAAAGACAACAAGAGCATCCGCAAAAACGGGATCGTGCGTGTCTATATGACCAGCCAAGCTCCCAAGTTCCACACCGACGTGATCCGCGTGACCAAGGGCGAAAAGGTTCAGATCATCCTGACCAACCTTGATAACGTTGAGGATTTGTCGCACGGTCTGTGCGTGACGCACCACGATGTGAACTTCTTGGTCAACGCACGCGACACCAACAGCGCAACCTTCATCGCCGATAAGCCCGGTGTGTATTGGTTCTATTGCCCGTGGTTCTGCCACGCGCTGCACTTGGAGATGCGAGGCCGCTTGATCGTCAGCGATGCTCCGACTTCGCAACCCAAAAAAGGCTAATCGCTCCGATTTGAGGGACTTTGTTTGATCGCAACCAAAGAGGGGGGGGGCGATCTTCACCGCACAACGGACTTTCCAAACAGTCCGATCTTTGGGATCCAACCATGATATCCACACGTTCCTTGTTCTTCTGCCTCACATTTTTTCTTCTTACTTTTTTGAGTGCCGAGGTTTCGAGCTTTGCGTCTTCCCCACGACGCTCGATGCGCCTTGACTGCAAAAAAATGCCTTGTGTTCGGGTCTTGCCGGGGGCGAACAGCTTCTCGGCGTCTCCAAAAGGCCCTTTTGTCGCAGGGTATGACGCCCAAAAGAAGCTGCTTGGGTGGGTGGTTCTTTCCACGGATGTCGTCGATATCCCGGCCTACTCAAGCAAACCGATGGAGACGCTTGTTGGGCTCGATCCGCAGGGCGTGATCACGGGCGTACAAGTGATTCATCACAGCGAGCCGATCTTGCTGGTGGGGATCCCTGAAAAAGCGTTACATGATTTTACGAAGTTTTATGTCGGAAAAAAAGCAAGTACGCCCGTCGTTGTGGGGCGAGCAAGCAAAGGCGCTGTTTCGGTCGATGTGATCTCGGGAGCGACCGTCACGGCGCTTGCGCAAAACAAAACTGTATTGGAGTCCGCTCGCGCTGTCGGGATCGCAACAGGTGTGTTGAGTGTTTCGGCTGCAACACCCGGGCGATTCGTTCGAAGTACCGAAGTCTGGGACTGGCAGCGGATGCGCAAGGAAGGCGTTTGGGGGCGATTGACCGTCACAGAGCGCCAGATGGGAGTGAAAAATCCGCAGGGGAAATTTGTGGACCTGTGGTACACGCTGGCTGATGCCCCGCAGGTCGGGCGTTCGCTGTTTGGTGAGCGAACATACGCCTATCTGATGAAACGCCGCAAATCAGGCCAACATCTGCTTGTGATCTTGGGCCAAGGTTCGGATTCCTTTAAGGGATCGGCGTTTGTGCGCGGCGGGATCTTTGATCGCGTGCGAGTCGAACAAGGCTTGCGCGAGCTGATCTTCCGAGACACGGATTACTTTAACCTGACCAGCATCAACTCCAAGGGCGCACCGCGCTTTAAGGAAGGGGCGGTGTTCTTTACTTCGGGCGCACCGCTCGATCCGGGCGCTCCGTTTCAGATGATCTTTTTGGGCAGCCGTTATGACGGAACGGGCGGATTCAACCGGGATTTCAGACAGTTTCAGTCCACACACCGCTTGCCGCGTTCGGTGTATCAGTTCGATGGGCCTGATCCATACGCTGCGATGTACGTCCAAGCGTGGAGAAACCGAAGCACCGAAGTCGTCGTCTTGATCAGCCTTTTGCTGTTCGTGATGGGCCTTTTTACGGCGCGGCGTTTCTTGACAGGCGATATGCTTCGCCTGAAACGCCTTCACGTCGGCGTGATGCTTGCGAGCGTGTTGTTGATCGGCGTGTGGATGCGTGCGCAGCCCTCCGTCACACAGCTTTTGACGCTTGCCGACAGTGTGATCCACAAATGGCGGTGGGATCTGTTTTTTAGTGAGCCGTTGATCTTTGTGCTGTGGATCTTTATTGCGATCGTCTCGATTATTTGGGGGCGTGGAGTGTTTTGTGGTTGGGTCTGCCCTTATGGTGCGATGACCGAGCTTTTGCACAAACTGGGGCGAAAACTCAAACTTCCCGACTTTGAGCTTCCAGAAAAGATCCATGCGCCATTGCGATATCTTCGTTATGTTGTTTTCGCGGTGCTGTTGGTGGTGTTTCTGATCTCGCCGATCTGGGGAGAGACGATGGCCGAGATCGAACCTTTCAAGTCCACCTTTTTGGTGTACGCATGGAAGCGCCCGTGGGGGTTTTTCCTCTGGTGGGTCTTGTTGTTGTCGCTGTCGTTGTTTTGGTGGCGCCCCTTCTGCCGTTATCTTTGCCCGCTGGGCGGGGCGTTGGCGATCTTTGGTAGTTTTCGGATCTCAGGTCCAAAACGTCGCTCTTTTTGTAGTTCTTGTCAGATCTGCACCAAAGGATGCGAACCCAAAGCCATCCGCCCCAACGGAACGATCGATCCACGCGAATGTTTGTCGTGTATGGAGTGCGAAGCCACCTACCGCAACGACAAGGTTTGCCCGCCGTTGGTGGGGATCGAGCGGATCTTGCGCAAAGCCGAGCAGAGCGAAGAAGACAAAAAGCGCTTGGCTCGTTTGATGGAGCAACGCAAAGATGTGTGACGCACGCATGCAAGGGCATGAGAGCGCCACCTCTATCCGAGAGCATGGGTGCTCTTCCTCGATGCAAGAGCATGGGTGCTTTCCCTCCGTCCGAGGGCGCAAGCTACACGATGTTGGAGGCGATCACACCGCCTCCACGCGAGGGCATGGCAGCGCAGCCTCTGTGGCCGACAACAGCAGGCCGCTTGGGGTGTATCGCATCCGAGGCAGACAACGCCTTCGGAGCTTTAGTGGTTCGTGGGCTGTGGGAGTGTTCTTGTTTTTTTCGTGGATTTGCGTAAGCCATGCGCGTGTGTGGATACCTGAAAAAAGTGAAGACTCCTTACAGAAGATCGCAGCACAAGTCTCGGACGGCGATGTGATCGAGATCCCATCAGGTCGATGGTTCGGCCCGATTCATCTAAAACGGCGTGTGACTATGCGTGGTCGTGGAGGGGTGATCGATGGGCGTGGCAAAGGCAAAGTGCTTATCGTGGAGGCTCCGAATACGATCCTTGAGGGCTTGATCGTGCAGGGAAGTGGCTCGGATCTCGGAGGCCCCGATAGCTGTATTTATTTGGCCAAAACAGCCGTTCGTTCGATTGTGCGAAAAAATACGATGCGTGATTGCGCGTTTGGTTTGTGGCTGCATGAGACAGACGACGTACAGATCCTCGACAACCACGTCCACGGGCGAGAGCAAGTCAAAGAAGCTGATCGCGGAAATGGGATTCATTTGTTCGATGGTTCGAGGCTTTTGATCCGTGGAAATCGTGTGCTTCATGCACGCGATGGGATCTATGTTTCTGCGGTCGAAGATAGCGTGATCATGGAAAATCACCTTTCTCATCAACGCTATGGCGTACACTACATGTTCTCCTACCGAAACCGTTTGATCCGCAACAAAAGCCATCACAATCTGACGGGACTTGCGCTGATGCAGAGCCATCACCTCCACGTCGAGGAGAACGATGTCCAGCACAACGAGCGGCATGGCATCTTGTTTCGCGATGCCCAGTACTGCACCATCCGCAAAAATATCTTGCATCACAACGGCGAAGGGATGTTTTTCTTTTCGAGCAACGACAACACCATCGAAGACAATAGCATCCAAAAAAACCGAATCGGTGCGCGCATCTGGGCAGGAACGATCCGCAACCGTGTGCGAAACAATGCTTTTGTTCACAACGACCAACAGATCTTTTTTGTCGGATCTTCGGACCTTGACTGGGGGACAAAAGGAGACAATGGCAATTATTGGAGCGATTATATCGGTTGGGATCAAGACAAAGATGGGATAGGAGATCGTCCATATCGGTTAGATAGTTTTTCTTCACGCTTACTTTACCAGTACCCGCCATCCGTCATGTTGATGCGTAGTCCTTCGCTCGAATTGTTGACGCATTTGGAGCAGCGATTGCCTGTTTTGCGAGTGCCTACGGTGATTGATCATCGCCCGTTGATGTCGTGGAGGCCGAAGAAAAGATGAAAAGCCTTTCGTTGCGAGATATCTCTGTGCGCTTTGGCGAGGTTCAGGCGCTTGATCGTGTTGAGATATCGCTTGAAGCAGGTCAGATCTGTATGTTGGTCGGGCCGAACGGAGCAGGGAAGTCCACGCTGCTCAAGGTGTTGCTGGGTTTGGTGCGCCCCGAACAAGGCGAGCTGCACATCGATCAACAAATGGCCGTACAGGATTATGCGTTTCGAGAAAAAATCGGATATTTACCCGAAAATGTGGCTTTTTCCGAGAACCTAACGGGCTGGCAGGTACTGTCTTTTTTTGCGCGTGCGCGGGGGGTTCGCAAAGAGCGGATCGAAGAGGTCTTGCGCTTTGTGAGCCTCGAACACGCGGCGCGTCGGGCTGTGCGGGGTTATTCGCGAGGGATGCGGCAACGGCTGGGGTTGGCGGTGGCGATCTTGACCGAACCGATGTTGTTGATCTTGGACGAGCCGACAGGAGGACTCGATCAAGAAGGGCTGTCGGTGTTGTGGGAGGTCTTGCGGGTCTGGCGGGAGGCAGGGCGGATGGTCTTGCTTTCGACACATGATATCGCCTTGTTGGAGCGCCGCGTGGATCAGATGTGTGTGTTCAAACGGGGTCGGATCTGTGCGCGAGGAACACCGTTGGAACTGAGAGAGATGGCCGCGCTGCCGATCCAGATATATCTTACTTTTGATGACGAAAAAGTAATAACACGCTTGCGTACATTGGAAGTGTTGTCTTCTTGGATTACCGAAGTAGAAGAGAAAAAAGAGCAAGGCGTATTTCAGGTTCGTCTTGTGATTCCTTCGCATGCGCTGCTGGATTATGTTCAACAACAATCCCTTTTTTCTTCGGATATCCGGGGCTTTCGTATGGAAGAACCGACCTTGGATGAGGTGTACGAAAGATTGCTGGAGATGTTCTAATGCGAAGAGTTGCACGTTCTTTGATCTTGCATGAGTTGTCTGAGCGCACACGTGATCGTTGGGTGCTGGTGATTAGTGTGTTGTTTGCGGTGTTGGCCTCGGCGGTGACGTTGTATGGTCGCAGCGCAGGTGCAAAGGCTGTAGGTTTAACAGGACCCAGTCTGGTGACGTTAGCGAGTTTGTTTGTACCATTGGTTGCGTTGATTCTGAGTCACGATGCGATTGTTGGAGAGTCCGAGCGCAATACTTTGGGGCTGTTGTTGTCGTTGCCGATCGGTCGGATGGAGATGGTGTGGGCCAAATTCATCGGTCGGAGTTTGGCTTTGTCGGCGGCGGTGTTGTTGGGCTTTGGGAGCGCGGGGATCTTTGCGGGTGCGGTCTCACGGCAGGTCTTGTGGCCATTGCTTTTGCCGACGCTGCTGTTGGGGCTGGCTTTTTTGTCGTTGGGGTTGCTGCTTTCGGTGCTTTACAAACGGCAAGTCTCCGCAGCAAGCGCTGTGGTGGTGGTGTGGTTTGTGTTGGTGTTTTTCTATGATCTCGGTCTGCTTGGCGTGCTGGTGATCTCGGATGGAGCGGTCTCGCAGGGGGTGATGCGTACTTTGGTGCTGGCCAACCCCGCAGGACTTTTTCGGATGCAGATGATGGAGGTCTTCATCGGTACACAAGGCTTAGAACAGCTCGGATTGACGGCGCGTGTGCCGTCGTTGGGTGTCTTGGCGGCCTTGTGGTCGGTTTGGATCGTGGGGCCTGTGTTGCTAGGCGGCTGGATTCTTTTGCGAAAAAAGGTGATCTGATGAAACAGAAGATCTTTTATAGTATTTGTCTGATGCTGTCTTTCTTTTTGGTGCATTGCCAAAAAGACCAAGGCAAAGCCGTGATATCGTTGGAAGCCCAAGCGATCCACACCCATGCTTGCGCGGCGTGCGGGATGATCGTGCGCGAGGAACCTTCGCCGCGTGGACAAGTGATCCATCGCGACGGAAAGCGCGTGTTTTTTTGTTCGTTGAGCGATATGCTGACGTACCTAGAAACACCTTCGCCGCATGGGAAAGCACGGATGATCTTTGTCGAAGGAATGAATCCCAAGACCGATCCGCTGGTGTTTTCGCCAAAAACCGAGCCTTGGTTGGCGGCTTCCAAAGCGACGTATGTACTGGGAGTCAAAAAGACCCGCGTGATGGGCGTTCCGATCTTGAGTTATGAGAAAAAGGCGGATGCCGAGATCTGGGCCAAACAATACAAAGGCCAAGTGGTGACGTGGGAAGCTCTGCGCCCCGCTTGGCAAAAGCTGCGCGGTCGTCCCTGACGCTGTGCGAGGTTGTTCTTTTTTTACGGTTGAATGAATCAACCCAAGGAGTTTTTTAGGATGCGGAATCTCTCGTTTGTCTTGGCAATGTTGTTGGTTGTGGCGGTGGCGGCTTGTAAAAAAGATTCTACGCCCAATCCTTCGCCAAACCCTGCCCAAAAGGCGACAGCCGACAAAGCGCTTGCTGGCAAAAAGGCCGAACCCAAGAAGGCGGCGGACACTTCTTTGCCGGGCGATCCTTTGGCTGGCGAAAAAATCTTTAAGGAAAAAGGCTGTATGGCTTGTCATGGTGCGGATGGTCGTGGAAATGGTGGCGTGACGGCTGCTGACTTTGTGAAAGAACCCGAACGCCTCGCCAAAGACAACAAAGATCTGTTGCACTCGATCACCAACGGCATCACAAAAGGCTCGCGTGTCATGCCCGCCCACAAAGGGACGCTCTCTGAAAAACAGATCAAGGATGCTTTGTCCTACGTGCGAAAGCAGTTCGGTTCAAAGAAATAAGCTCTCATCGCATCATGGGCGGATCTCGTATCGTTTGGATATCGCGCTGATGGCAGAAGAGGCCGCGCAACGGTGTTTGCGTGGCCTTTTTTGTTTGTGTGGGTTAGGGGGTTGGGTTTGTGAGAAGAAGCTGTTGAAAAAGGGCTGCTGTGGAGGTGTCCACTTTTTTTTGTGGAGGGGGATGGGTTAGGTTGGTGGGCCGATAGGTGCGAGTGTTTGGAGAGGAGGTTTGGATGAGCGAGAGCGGCAAACGCAAGAACGAAGCCGAAGAAGGCCCAAAGAAGTCGGAAGATGCGGAAGAGGAAAGCTGGGCTGCGCGGATGTTTGCAGAGATGGAGCGCGAACGCTCGGAGGCTGTAGGCGAAAGGTCTGCTGTGGTCGAAGAAAAAGGTTCTGTTGATTGGGCGGCGCGGATGTTTGGGGCAGAAAAAGATCGAGAAGACCACAGTGAGGAAGAGGACGGCTTCGAGAATCGGATGTTGGGAGATGATATCCCGTGGGACTCTGCGGATGCTGCGGATATTCCGTCATCAGGGGTTGCGATGCTGTTGGCGAAGCCGCCTCGTGAAGAAAAGCAGCAAGCGCAACAGGAACGAGAAGGGACGGCAGCGCAACAAGCCGAAGGTGCGGGCGTTTCGCACGAGGTGCCTGTGTCTATGGACGCGCCCACAGAGATCCCTGAAGAAGAGAGCCATCTTGGGCGTGCGGCGCTGTCGGCTTCGCGGGCTGCGGTGGTGGCGCAAAAAGCACGCGAAGTCAAAGGCCAAGGCGGGCGAGTCGAGGATCGCAAGCGTCGGGGATATGTCCGATGGTATCGAAGTTTGCGAACCAAAGTTGTGTTGGTTTTTTTGTTGCCTGCGTTGCTGACGTTGGGATTGTTTATTTTTTACGCAGGGATGCGTTTGCAAGAGGGCTTGGATGCAGAGTTGGGCCGACGCTTGATTAGTGTGGGACAAGCTGCAAGCGCATTGTTGGCTTCTTCGGTGGTCACTTCTTTTTTACCCGAAGATCAAGAGAGCCGTTCGTATCGAAATCTACAACAAAAGCTACGTCGATTAAAAGATTCAACGGGTGTGCAGCGGATCTTTGTCTTTGATCAAAAACGCCGTAGTCTGTTAGATACGGAGAATATGGCTGTAGGACAAGAATATGTCCAATTGTCCTTTGAGGAAAGCGAGTTGGGGGCAGTATGGCAGGGCAAACCGCGAGCGAGCGTGCTGTTTCAACGGCGCGGGGGCGATTTGTACAAGGCAGGATTTGCCCCGCTGGTTGGGGAAGATCTGCGCGTGCTTGCTGCGATCGGGGTAGAGGGGAGTGCGTCGTACTTTGTGATCTTGCGAAGGACGCAGCGTTCGCTGTTGTTTTTTGCGCTTTTGTCGTTGGGTTTGGTGGTGGTTTCGGGATTTTTGTTTTCGCGTTTTGTGGTAGCCCCTGTGCGGCGTTTGGTGCGTGCAACCGAAGCGATCGGGCAAGGTGATCTACAGCACGAAGTGCCGATCTTGGAGCAAGATGAGATCGGGCTTTTGGCGAGAACGATGGACGAGATGCGTCGGAATATCTTGGCGCGTGATCGGCAGATGCAGATGATGTTGTCGGGGATCGCACACGAAGTACGCAATCCGCTCGGGGGGATGGAGTTGTTTACGGGGATCTTGGAAGAGGAGTTGGCCGATCAACCTGAGAAGCAAGCGCATATCCAGCGGATTCAACGGGAGTTGCGTTATCTTGCAGAGGTGGTCAAAAGCTTTTTGGAGTACGCACGACCGATGGCGCTCGATCTGCGCCGCGTGGAATGGAAGGATTTTGCCGAAGAACTGCGCTTGTTGTTGCGTTCGGATTGTGAAAAGCATCAGATATCGTTGATCTTGTCGGGTGATGCGCAAGAATCGGTGTTGTATTTTGATCGGACACGGATGCAACAGGCGCTGTTGAATTTGTTACAAAATGCCATCCAAGCGTCGCCTTCGGGGGCAGTGGTGTTTTTGCAGATCTCGCGGCAAGAAGAGGGATATTGCCTCCAAGTGATCGATCAAGGAAAAGGAATGTCAGTAGAAGTCTTGGAAAGAGTGCTCGAACCTTTCTATACAACCAAAGAAAAAGGGACTGGGTTGGGCCTACCGTTGGCGGCGCGGATTGTCGAACGCCATGGCGGAGCAATGGATCTGCACAGCGAATTGGGCAGAGGGACGACGATCTCTTTGTGGCTTCCTGGGCAGGGGGCGTGATGTTTTGTGGGTTGGAGAGCGCCGTCTCAGTAGTCTCAAATTGGTATAAAAAGTTCTCTTGATGAGACGAAAAAACGTTAGCGGTGTGCGGAAGAGCGGGCTTGGAAGGTGGCGGGGAGGTGGAGGATCTGGCCGTTGCGTTGGACGCTGAGCGTCACGGTATCACCGGGTTGATAGAAGCCAAGAGCGATCACCATATCGTAGATATTTCGGATGGAGAATCGTCCGATGCGTAGGAGGATATCGCCGCCTTGGAGTCCTGCGGTTGCGGCAGTGCTACCTTTTTGGACGCCAGAGAGCAGGACGCCTGTTTTGAGGTTGGCTCCGTAGTCGGGGATGGTGCCAAGAGAGACGCGCATGGGGCCGCGTCGTTTGAAACGTTGGGGGGTGGCTGTTTGAAGAAAGTCCGGTCGTTTGGGGAGTTGTGCGATGGCTTGTGTGATATCGGCGACAAAGCGAAAGACGCGGAAGGTATCGGGGAGATTGAGCGTGTCGAATGTGTCGGTGGGTCGGTGATATTGGGCGTGTGCGCCTGTAAAGAAGAACAGCACAGGGATCTTGCGAGTGTAAAAGCTGGTTTGATCGGAAGCTCCGTAGCCGGATTTTCCGAAGCGCAAGTGGAGTTTGTGGTGTTGGTTGACTTGTTTGAGTAGAGGTTCAAACAGCGAAGAAGTCCCGGAGCCTTGGGCGACGAGTTGGCCTTTGCGCATACGGCCCACCATATCGAGGTTGATCATGGAAGTGATTTGAGCGAGCGGGTAGCGGGGGTTGCGAACAAAGAAGGCCGATCCGAGGAGTCCACGCTCTTCGCCTGTGAAGGCGATAAACAGGAGGCTGCGGGGCTGCGGGTGTTTGGCGAAAAAGCGAGCGAGCGCAAGGATCGTCGCGGTGCCAGAGGCGTTGTCGTCAGCACCGGGATGGATCTGTCCGAGGTTTCCCGGGAATCCGCCGACATGACCGTAGCCGATATGGTCGTAGTGTGCGCCTAAGACGACGATCTCTTGTTTGTGTTGGGGATGGGTGCCGGGCAGAAAGGCGAGGACGTTTTTGAGGGTGCTTTGCAGGCGCGTGAGCTGAACGCGGAGAGCGACTTGTGCTTGGAGGGCGTGGCTGTGGGGTTTGCGTGTGCGCTCGATCTCTTGGGTGATATCGTGGAGTTGTTGAGGGCGTTTGGAGAGAAGTTGTTGTGCGACGGTGCGTTGGATGTGCAAAGCGAAAAGGCCGGCATCTGTAAGGCCGCGAGCGAGAGTGATCGGCGTGAGGGAAGGGGCTTGCTTTTCTTTGAGGGAGGGTGGATCCACGATCAAAGCGCCGATTGCGCCTTGTGTTCGGGCGATCAGCAACTTGTATCGGAATTGTGCGTAGAGATTTTTACGCTCCCCAAAGGGAGAGTGCGGAGTATCGGCCCAACGGGGCAACCCGCGTAGGATAAGAACGATCTTGCCCTTGACATCGATATTTGCGTATTCGTCAAACCCTTGTTTGGGGGCTTGGATGCCGTATCCCACGAACACAACGGGCTTGGGAGAGGTGGCTCCTACTCGTGAGAAGCCAAAGGGGACGTAGTCTTTTTGAAAGGCCCAGACGGTCGATTGTCCGTCGATGACGGTGCGCAGGCGGTTGTTTGTGCCTGCGACGACGCCTGTGGTGGATTGGAAGGCTTGGTAGAAAGAAGAACGATCGCCTGCGGGCTGGAGTCCGGCTTGTTGGAAGGCATGAGCGATGTAAGCAGCGGCGACTTCGATCCCGTGAGTGCCTGCGTCCCGTCCTTCGAGGGCAGGGTGCGAGAGAAAGTAGAGATCGCGATCAAGCTGCGTTTGGAGTTGTGGGAGAGGGCCGAGGGTCGGGCGCAAAGAGAGCGGAGGGAGGATGGGGGCTGAAGCGGGGGGGAGAGCGTGTGGGTGATGGGGGCGAGTCGTTGCAGAGGCAGGAGGACGGGTGGAGGGAGGCGGTTCTTCGGGGAGGTGGGCCGAAGGATCGGAAATGAACGAAAAGAAGGACAGAAGAAACACAGAAGCGAAGGCGATCCAGCGCGAGCCTTGAGATCCGCAGAAGTCGGATGTTATAGGCATTCGATGCGCTTTGGCTCTTTGTGAGCAACGCGCTTGATGTTGAGAGATGGCGGATATCGGGGCGATCATGGACATGGTCTCTCCTACGATGAGGCGATAAAAGGAAGCGAGGCGTATTGGAGCAGAAAAGCGTCGGGTATGCCGACCTTTTTCGCAAAGACGCTGAGGGGGTTTTTGTGTGCAAAAGAGGCGGATAGACGGCTTCTTTTGCGAAAGCGGGCAGACCTTCCCACAACTCGAAAAAAAAGAGAAGGGGCGGGCTACGGTTTGGGTGGGGATGTGCCGTCTTCTTTGCGTCTTTGTGGAGGGATGCTGTTGGGTGTGTTGCGTTTGGCGGATGGCACTGGATATGCAGGCGTGCCGCCGCACCGCAAGAAATGAAGATGTGGACGCGTCTGGAGCGGAGAGATGGTGCAAGAAGAAGCGTTGGAAAAAGAATTGTTCGAGCTGCGTGCGGCGCTGGCGCAAGAGCGTAAGTTGCGAGAGCGTGCGGAGCTATTGTTGGTCGAGGAACGGCGTCGCAGTGCGCTGGCGCAACAGATGCTTCAACAGACGCAAACCGCGCTGGCAGAGCGATTGGCAGCGATCGGGGACGTCCACGCCCAAGCAAAACACAGTTTGATCTCGGCACGCGGTTCTTTCTTGATGCGGATGAGCCATGAATTGAGAACACCGCTGAACGTGATCATCGGCTACGCAGAACTGTTGTTGGAAGAAGGGGACGCCTTGGGGGCGGCGGAAAGGGAAGAAGATCTCGAAAAGATCTATGACGCAGGTCATACTTTGTTGCGGATGATCGACGACGTGTTGGAACTTGCGCGTATTGAATCGGGTCGGTTGAGTTTTCAGATGGCGAGTGTAGATGTTTCGCATTTTTTGAAAGATGTTTTACGAGAGTGTCGTGTAGAGATAGAGCGAAAAGGCAACACAATTCGCGCACTTTATCGAAAAGGTTGTGAGGGATTTTCGTCGGACTTGGGAAAATTACGGCATATCCTGCGTCGCTCGCTGCAAGAGATCTGTCGTTGGACAAGCCAAAAGGAATTGCGGGTTGCGGCGCACTGTGAGGGGGTGGAGGGGGGTACACAATCTTGGTTGTGTTTGGATATCTCGGGGTGGGATCTACCCGAAGCAGGCCAATCAGAGTCACTAGACGGCCTGTTGGGTTTTTTTATGGACGGGGAGAGGGAACGGGCGTGTCATCCGAGTTTTGGATTGCTGATCGTGCAGCGCTTGTGTGATCTTTTGGGCGGGGAGATGAAGTTGTACGGCGCAGAGGCGCGGCCACGGCTGTTGTTGCGCTTGCCCTCGTTGACGGAGACGTTGTTGCAAAACAGAGGCGATTTTCGGCGCGTTGATTTTAGCGGTGTTCCTCAAAAAAACTAAGCAGGGAGTGGGGGGATTGGCAGCCTTGGCTGCGGATATGGATGCCTTTTCCTTCGGTGGTTTGTCCGATCAGTTGAGCGGGGATGCGGTATTTTTGTGCGATCTCAAGGACAGGGCCGGGTTGGGGGGTGATGATCAGCATTCCATGTCCCATGTGCCAAGTTTTGTAGGCTTCTTCGTCAGAGATGCGTGCGAGTTCTTGGCAATGAAGCATCAGAGGGGGAGGAGAGAGCGGGGCTTCAATATGCGCCCCGCAGCCCGAAGGGCGAAGCGCGCGGGCGAGTTTTTCGGGGATTCCTCCACCTGTGATGTGTGCGGCTGCGTGGACTTGGGCTGTGGGCGTTTGTGTGTAGCCGCCTGTCATCTCGACGATCGCACGGGTATAGATGCGAGAAGGTGCCAAGACGCCTTGTCCGAGTAGAGTGCCTTGCCAACGGGTTTCGTGCCAATGCTCGCCGTAGTGTTCTTCGAGGGTGCGCCGGACAAGGGAAAGTCCATTGGAGCGAAAGCCTTCTTCGGCGAGAGCGACGATACTCTCACCCGATTGAACTTTTTTTCCTGTGAGCATGCGATCTTGACGCCCAAACCACAAGACAGCCGCGCCCCAGTTATAAGAAAAATCACTATAACCATGTACGCGAGAACCCATCTCGGCAAGCTCACCGTTGACGATGGCGACTTCTGCTTCGAGTGCGGCGGCGGTGTAGCCGTGTGCAATCTGTCGGATCTGTTCAAGAAAGTCGCCTCGATCAGGGGAGCGTTGGGCAAGGCGAGAAACGTCGAGGATGGAACCGACAAGGACAGGTTCTGCGCCACGGATCACGGCATCATCACAGACCATCGCGAGCAGATCGAAGGCGATGGTATCGTGTTGGTTCATGCGTTCGGCGACTTCGACTTTGGTTCCGACGCCATCGAAGCCAAGCATCATCCATGTTCCTTGGGGGAGTCCTGAAACGTCGATGGCGCGCAATCCGCTGAAATCATCGAAGGGGACGAGGACTTCACCAAGGCGATCTTTTCGGATCTTCCATGTTTTTTGTGCGGCTTCGTAGAGGATGCGTGAGGCGCGATCTCCGAGCGAGAGGTCGACACCTGCGGCAGCGTAGCTTCCCATCTTAGCGATCCTTTCGCGGGTTTGGGCGGGCAAGAAGGAGATCCATCTGTGCGAGGGATTCGAGGATCTCAGCGCGAGCATCGTGTATGCTCGGAAGAGGCCGTCCGATCAGCTTTTGCGCGAGGGTAGCGTAACGCTGACTGACGTCAAGCCACCACGCAAGCGGAAGGGGATGTTGTGCAGCATAGGCTTTTCTTTCGGAGAGTCGGGAGGAATCAAGCAGGAGATCGCGGTCAAGGTGGTGGAGCAGGGTTTGGCGGAAATGTTCTTTGCAATAGTCAAAGATCTCGCCGCGTTGATACGCCTCTTGATCCCAGATCCTCGAAGCATCGGGGGTTCCGATCTCGTCCATCAAGATCAGCGTGGGCGAGTCAGAAGAGGTTTGGAGCATTCCGAGTTCAAACTTGGTATCGACAAGGATTTGTCCGATCTGCTTATAAGATTTTTCGAGGAATAGAAAGGATTTTTGTAAAATATCTTGAACATGATCGAGGACATCGGGAGAAGGGAGGCCGAAGGCATCGTAGTGTTCGCGGATCTGATCGGGTCGGATGGGGGCGTCTTCGGTTTCGGGGATGCCTTGGAGGCCGTGGAGCGTGCCTTTGGTGGAGGGTGTAAACAAAAGGGCGGGGAGGGGTTGGTTGGGTTGGAGTTCGTCGGGGAGGTGGACGCCATAGAGGTGGCGTTGTCCTTGTTGGTAGGCGCGCCAAAGTGAGCCTGTGATGTAGCGTCGAAAGATGCCTTCAAAGCGCAAAGGCTTGGCGATACAGATGATCCAGACGAGAGGATGGGGAGCTTCGAGGATGTGGTGTTGGGCGATGTCGGCCTCTTGGAGTCGTTCAAAGAGGTGGTAGGCGATGGCGTTGAGAGCGGCCCCTTTGTTGGGGACGCCGTAGAGTCCGCCTTCTGCGTGCCATACACAATCAAAGGCAGAGAGGCGATCGCTGGTCACCATCACGCCAAGGGGCTGTGTCAAAGGCACGTTGTATCCGCGACTTTGGATGAGTCTAGCGCTATCTTCGGTGGACAGATGGTACAATGCGCGGACTTTGCCTTTGTGGAGGGTGTGGTGGCGGATCGGTAGGTCGTCGGTGATCGCGAGGATCTGTGCGGCTTGAGGGGGAGGGAGCATGAGGGTTCCTTTGCGTTGCTTGGAAAGGGTCCACGTTAGAAATGACCAAAGCAGCGTTCGAGGGTTGCAGGCATGGCGATCTGTAAGCGGTTGGCGGCGTCGATGACTTGGTCGTCTCGAACGGAACCGTAGGGCTGAATGATCGCGGTGACTCCGACACGACCGAGAGTTTCGACGGCATCAGGGAACGGAAAGAACGCATCCGAAGAACAAGCCGCACCCTGAAAGGGGTTGTCTTTGAGGCGTTCAAACCCCGAGATCCCGAACAGCGGATCATACACAAGCCCTTCGCGATCAAAGGCTTTTTGCATTCCTTTGACGATCGCTTGTTCGACAGCCCCGACGCGCTCGACTTGACCCGAACCACACGCGACAAGAACCCCATCGCGAATGATCACAACGCCGTTGCTACGGGCTCCTGCGACGTTGATATACCACGCGGAGAGCAGATCTTGGATCTCTTGGGGGGTAGGGGAACGTTCGATGGTGTGGGGCGTACCGTCTTTGTCGAAGACCATCGGATCAAGGATCAAGTCTTCAGCGCTTCGGATGCCTGTCAAGGGGAGGTCTTGGATGGCAAGGCGACCTGTGGGCAATTCTTTGAACGAATAAAGGCCATGAGTCGGATCGCCAAGGAAGCGCGGAAGTTGTTCGAGGTGGGAGAACTGGCCGAGGCGGATATGCGGTGAGGCATGTTCGATGCGTGCGAGCAAGCCGTCTTGGTAATCAGGCGCAGCGATCACGTCGATGATATGGCGCGGATAGAGTTCGAGCAAAGCCTCTGTCGTGTCGGTATCAAGGGGGCGATTGAAGATCACCGTCCCACCGAAGTTGCTGCGTCGATCGGCGTCGCGTGCGAGGCGATAGATCTCGCAAAGGGCCTGAGCTGGGGCGGTTTGGCGCGCAAATCCCGAAACCACGTTGTGTTTCATGATCACGACAGCGGGAACGGAGAAGTACTTCAAACAGTCCATCCCTCGGGCGATATCCATCAAGTTGGTCAAGGACAACCCGCCTTTGCCCTTCCCATCGGAACGAACGGACTGGAGATTCGTTAGCGCGGCGAGATGGTGTGCTGGGTGTTGCGCGATGGTGTGCAGGGTATAGAGTGCAGCCTGTTGATGGGGGTTTTCGCCGTACTTGAGGTCGTGTTCTTTGTGTAGGGTCAGGTGAAGCGATGAAGGGAATTCGCCCTCATTTCTTTGTCGGTAAATCCGCTTTAGATCAGAGATGTCCGTACCTTTTTGCATCATCAAACCTTTCTTTCTCTTGTGGAGAGTGTTCTTGATCAGAACAAGCGAAAACGGAAGGAAGATCTAGCAGATCTCTTCGGACGCTGGGGCGGGATGGCGATTCCAGACGTGTGCTTGGAGGCGATGCTCTTTGGGGTGATAGAAAAGGGTTGCGACACTAATGCGAAAGTCTCGGTGATCTGTTTCAGGGCGGGGCGCAAAGGCTTCGCAAAACGCCTGTGTGACCGTGTGCGGAGTATCCCCGGGCAGCGAGAGGCGCACAGGTTCGCCCGCAAAGGAGGGAAGTCCTTCGTTTGCGGCAGGAAGGGAGCCTGTGTAGGTGGTGAGCAGATGGAGCGTTCCTGCTTGCATCGGTAAAACAAAGAAGTTTCGGCTGATTTCGCCTTCTACGCGTTTGGTGATGCTCATCGCGGCGTGTTGGGGGCCGACCACCGCGCAGATACGCGGCGTCCAATGCGGCGGATCGGGTTCGTACTGGGTGAGATCGATGAAGCGGTCGGCTTGCGTTGCTTCCACGAGAAAGGGGCGGCGGTGTGCTTCGACAAGGATCTCCAAAGGGTCGAGCGGAAGGCGTTGTTCGTAACGGGCTTCGGCGCTTTCAGCAAGGCAGAGGGTTTGTGATCCGTTGCTGATCAAGAAATGATCGCTGGCGCGCAGCATACAATCGTAGAGCAAGAGTTGGGGATTGCCTTGAGCGAGAAGAGAGGGGTCGGTGACTTCGGTGCGGAGTTCGCCGGTCTCGTAAAGCAGGCGACGGGCTTGTGAGGAAGGGCTGCGCCCTGTCATCACGTAAACGATCACCTGATGGCCGTGGTGATCGCGCCCGACAGCGATCAGACGACCCGGATAGATGGGTGCTTGCCATGTGTTCCAAGACAGCGTCATCGTTTCTTCGGCGTGGAGACCCCTGCCTTTAGGCGGGCTTTGAAACGCCGTCCTTTCTTCGTGCGTAGGCGTATCCATCGGTGTGTTGAAGGATACGACAGTGTTTGTAAGAAATGCCTTGTGTGGTGCCACTTCGG
>CAUJFU010000511.1 GCA_963169055.1 Myxococcota bacterium | reverse complement strand
ACAGGAGCGATAAGTAGGCCAATTAGCCCGATAATCCGAAAGAACGAGGGCCATTTTTGAGAGCGACGAGCGGCTTGGAGTCTCATGGTTTCTTGGCTCCATCCCAATGAAGGAAAGTCCATACGTAAAGCGCCGAAACACAAAGCGAAAGGAATCGTCGATACAAAAACAAGTGTTGATTCAAGTAGATACGACGAAGGCGCAAAAAGCATCCACATCATAAACGATCCAAACAACCTTGGCAAGAGCGTTGATGTTTCGTCTTTCTGGGCGTGTCTTGTGAGAGGGAGTGGGCGATGGAGTGGGTTGGGATGGGTGGAGTCGAGGAGGGGGGACAGTTTCTCGGAATGTGAATATGTTCTTTAAAAATAAATAGTTAAGTCCAAAGCAATAAGCAAGTAACGTATTTCGTGCTTGGATTGCGTGTGCTGTTTGTGTTATCTTCTGGCGGCGTGTGGTTAGACCTTCCTTTAGGCAGGCCAAATCAACTTGTGGGCGTAGATCGTTTTGCTCGGGTCTGCGTATGGATGTTCCAAACGCCCCAAAGCAGGGTTGGTTGGGCAAGGAGAAGAAAAAAGGATGCAGGGCTTTCGGTGGTTTCTTCTGGTGATGCTGATGGGCGTTGGTGTGTATGGAGCGGGTTGTGGTGGTTCAGAAGTCGGAAAGCGTTGTAGTCTCAACGAAGAAAACATCAAAGAGCTTCAGCGGTTGAGTGCTTCACCGAACAACGCTGCGGTATTGTTGGAACCGTCTTTTGAGTGCGAGACCGGGCTTAATTTTTGCGTTGGTTCTGATTACGACGAACAAAAGAAAACCAACCTCGGCTATTGTTCTAAGGTGTGTGCGGTGGCAGAAGACTGTCCAAAAGACTTTTCGTGTTCGGACTTTTTTCCCGTTCCTTCACAAAGCTTGCCTGCATCCGTTCCGCAATCGATCAAGGATCTTTCAGGAAAAAAGCTCTGTGTGCGTAATAGCATTCCATAAACTCGACCCCAAAGCTGTCTGTGGGGTGTGAGAGTTGTGTGGAGCGATCTTTGTGGAATGTCGGCCTTTTTGAAGGCCAAACCGATCCAAGGCAGGACGATCACAGAGACTCGAACGAAGTAGAGGTGCGATCAATGAAGATTCGCTGTGAAAGTTGTGGAGCGAAGTACTCTATCGCTGACAACTTGCTCAAAAAAACGGTCACCAAATTTCGCTGCAAAAAGTGTGGCCATGTGATGTCTGTACAGGCTCCCGACGGGGAGGGGGGGGATATCGATGACCTCGCAAATCTTCCCGATTCTCCGAGTTCTGCGATTGAATTTCCAGAAGAAAGCACGCAGATCGGCCAAGTTTCATCGCAAGGTTGGGCTCCTGCAAGCACGCATGATCACGCGCACGCTTATCACGGCGGTTATGATGAAAACATGACGGCTGCGCAAGCCTACGAAGAGGCCGCAGATGCGGCGTATGGTGATCCCGCTGCGCAAGACTACTACGCACAACAAGCCAATCAAGCCGCCGGCTACCAAGACTATGAAAGCGCGGCAGGGGCGTATCCTCAAGACGATATGTACGGCGCAACCGGTCTTTTTTCTGCGGACAATGCTGACTGGCAAAATGTGATCAACGAAGCACAAGCCGCACAGGAAGAGGATATCTATGCAGGCATGGACACCAACGTGTCGCGTGCCGCCCACGAAGAAAGCTACAGCGAAAGCGACGAAGCGGTCGATGATGAGTTTGATCGCGCCTTGCAAGAGCGCGAAGAAGAGTTGATGCCGCGTAAGCCGATCCGTCAGGATTATAGCGACATCGCTCCAAATCATCAGGAACAAGGTATCGTGCCGCTTAGCATGGCACGCCAAGAAGTCCAAGAAGCCGGCAAAGAAGAAGTCAGTACCAAGGTCTTTAACATCAACGCACTTGAAACCCTGCGTTCAGAACGTGAAGCCGCTCGCAAAGAGCGCGACCAACGCACCAAAGGTAAGCAACCGGACCGCAAAAAAGCGCCTGCTCCCGCTGCGATCGGAGTTGCTGAAACCAAAGAACCCCCTGAATGGTACGTGATCGAAAACGAGGAACAAGTTGGGCCTTTGAGCAAAGTCGAGATCCGCGATCGCCTCAAACGTGGTTCTCTTGATGCCGAACATTACATCTGGAAAGAGGGCCTCCCTGAGTGGAAGCCCATCCAAGAAGTCGCTGCCCTTGCGGAAGTTCTCAAGCAGGTCGAAGACGAAAAAGCCGGTAAGCCCAATGGTTTGTCGGTTGCTTCGAGTATCCCTGCGCCATCAAGCGGTAATCTTGGGGCCATCTCTTTTGCACCGCCCGGAACCAAACCCGCAACCGCGATCGCTGAACCACCCAAACACAACGACCTGCGAGCATTGGCGGGTGGAATCGCCGAAACCAAGTCTTCGACTCCCAAACGTCCGACCTCTATGGCGGCTGCTTTGCTCCAAGAAGAACCTCCCCCGCCCATCGCTCCCTCAGGGGGATTTGGTGTTCTCGGCCCTGCTGTCGCTGATATCGCTGCCCCTGCTGGATCGATGACAGGTGGGTTCCAAGGCTTCGGATCTCCCCAACCTACGGGGGCTTTCGCTTCCTCTCCTGTCGGGTTTGCCAGTCCTGCCCCTGCGCCCTTTACGGGTTCGCCCTTTGACAAAGAAAAAAAGAGCAACCTTGGCCTCATTATCGGATTGTCGATTGGTGGAACTTTGTTGCTTGGCGTGGCGATTTTTGTCGGGATCTACCTTTTGATGAGC
The DNA here is from genome assembly GCA_963169055.1 of Myxococcota bacterium. Lineage (GTDB taxonomy): Bacteria > Myxococcota_C > UBA6777 > UBA6777 > UBA6777 > JAKLKB01. The sequence goes on along the minus strand of CAUJFU010000511.1, from coordinate 16,247 downwards.
GGACCCAAAAATGATCCCACCGTCGCCCAACTACAGCCCGGCATGAATCAAAATATCCCATCCCAACAAGTGCCATCGCTTCCTGTTCAACAACCGCCTCCGCCCCCTGTTCCCGGGCCTTCCGCTCCTCTTGCGCAAAATACTCCCGCCGCTACCCGAACCCAACCCGAAAAGCGCAGTGAACCCGAAGAGCGCAGCGAACCCGAAGAGCGCAGCGAACCTACCGCTCGCCGTAAAACCCGTCGTGCTGTTCGGCGTAGAACCCGTGCTCCGCGAAGACGCGCAGCCTCCGAACCCCGCGAACCAGCAGCTGCCGAACCTCGTGAAGAACCCGCAGCACGGCGTCCCAGCGGCGATGATCCACCCCCACCTCCACCTCCACCCACTGGGGATGATCCACCTCCACCCCCACCCCCCGCTGCGACAGGTAGCAGCAAAACAGGGTTGGATAGCGGTCTTGGAAACTTGCTTGGTGGCGGAGGCTCTGATCCTGCCCCCCGTCGTACAGAGCCTGCACCCCGTCGTGCGAGCGTCCCTGAACAACTCACCAAGTCTCAAGTCGCTCGCGTAATCCAAAACAACGCGGAGCAGATCAGCGGTTGTCAAGATCGCTACGGAAAAAGTGTCCGCAGTATCCGCGTAAGTTGGACCATCAAACCAAGCGGTATGCCCACAGGGATCTCGGTCGATGGGGCTTCTGGATCGTTTGCGAACTGCGTCAAAGGCAAGGTCCGAAACTGGCGCTTCCCTCGCTTCTCTGGATCTCCCATGGAGATCGGTGGCGTTCCCTTCCAATTCTAATCCCCTCCATCAAACCACGCTCCTCACCCCTCCATCAAACCACGCTCTTCACCCCACATCAAAAAACGCTCTTCACCCCACATCAAAAAACGCTTCCCACCACACCACATCACGCAGGGGACAAAAAGCGTTCGTGGCAGACGACCGAAAGCAGTCTTGCGTTTTGCAAAACATGGGCGGATGCAGATGAAGAGATCTGGGGAGCGAAACAAGCACAGGGGCTGCACTCTCCAAACGGATATCGCGGGGAGAGATATGGGGGGCGGGTGATATTAAGCAAGGATCAGGAGAACAAGGCTTCTACGAATTCGCTTGGATCGAAGATCTTCAATTCGTCGATGTGTTCGCCTACACCAACGTAACGGACAGGGATTTTGAGTTCGTTGGTGATCGCGATGATGATCCCACCCTTTGCCGTGCCGTCCAACTTGGTCAGTGCGATCCCCGTCAAGCCCAAAGCATCGTTGAATTCTTTCGCTTGGTTTACCGCGTTTTGTCCGATGGTTGCGTCAAGTACCAAAAGGATCTCGTGCGGGGTTCCTTCGTGGGCTTTTTCCATGGTGCGGCGCACTTTTTTGAGTTCTTCCATCAAGTTTTGTTGCGTGTGCAATCGACCCGCTGTATCCGCAAGGATCACATCCACATCGCGTGCTACGCCTGATTTGATCGCATCAAAGATCACCGACGAAGGATCTTGCCCGGGTTGGCCGCGCACCAACATCGCGTCAGATCGCTTGGACCAGACCTCGAGTTGTTCGTCTGCTGCGGCTCGGAACGTGTCGCCTGCGGCGAGCATCACCTTTTTGCCTTTTTGGTTCAAACGCGCTGCTATTTTGCCGATGGTTGTAGTCTTTCCAACGCCGTTCACCCCAACGATCATGATCACACAAGGCTTGTGTTTTTCGTATTTGTACTCCGATTCTCCAACATTGATCATCTTGTAGATCTCATCTTTTAAGGCTTCCCGCACCGTATCGTTGTCTTTCAACTCCGAACGTCCGAGCTTTTCTTCGATCACACGAAGCAGTGCTTGTGTCGTTTTCGTCCCAACATCCGCGCTAAACAAGATCGTCTCAAGCTCTTCCAAGATATCTTTGCTCAGGGTTTTTTTGCCCAACAACAGGTTGTTGAGTTTGCTCAACCAACCTTGGCGCGTCTTTTCCAAACCTTCTCGCAACGTTCGCGGCTTGTGTACTTCGTCAGGCTTGACTTCCATCTCCGACACATGCACCTCGCGTTTGCTGCGCATACGTTCGGTTCGCTCCCTCCGACGACGTCGTTTTTCTTCTTCTTCGTCGTCCTCTGCCTCGCTTGGCGGTTCAACCTTGGCTTCGGGCTTTTCGACCTTGGCTTCGGGCTTTTCGACCTTGGTTTCGGGCTTTTCGACCTTGGTTTCGGGCTTTTCGACCTTGGTTTCGGGCTTTTCGATCTTGGCTTCGGGCTTTTCGACCTTGGCTTCGGGCTTTTCGATCTTGGCTTCGGGCTTTTCGACCTTGGCTTCGGGCTTTTCGACCTTGGCTTCGGGCTTTTGATGTTTGGACGTAGGTTTTTCGTGTTTGTGTGTTGGCTTTTCGACCTTGGCTTCGGGCTTTACAGCCTTGGCTTCTGGTTTTACAGCCTTGGCTTCGTTTACAGCCTTGGCTTCGGGCTTTTTGTGTTTGGATGTAGGTTTTTCGGCCTCAGTATCGGGCTTTTCTTTTTGGAGGGAGGGTTGGGTAGTGGGTGGGGCAAGCCATCGTTCGATACTTGGGCGGAAAAGGTTGGTGAGCAAAAAGAGGACAGCGACGATCACGAACAAAACAAGGATGGGATAATCCTTGAGCGCATCGACAAGCAGGGCGTTTTTGCTTGCGAGGAAAAAGATCGGCATAAGCGACTCCTTGTGGTCGGTTAAAAGGGGAAGTCGGCACGGTCGGGGATGAAGAAACGCATAGAAGAGGCGTTTTATGGGTGAGAAGAGATAGCGACAAAGCAGCGGCTTGTCAATTCGCGGCGGATGGAGTCGATATCAGAGAACGAAAGTGCGGGCGAAGGTTTGCTGTGGGCGGGAGTTCTCGGGGGACGGCGTTGGTGAAAGCTATCGAGATGCGGTGTTGGCAGGAAAGCTGTTGCGGGTGTGGTGTTGTGGTGGGTTGAATCGGCGCAAAAGCCGTTGCTACCGACGTGATCGAGAGGCTGTCGCGGGGGTGGTTTTGTTGTGTTGTGGCTATCGAGACGAGATCAACCGGCGTAGGCACGAGGGAAGGATTCGGCTTGGCTGCGTGCTTCGAGACGAACGGCGACGACGGTGGATACGCCGGGTTCTTGCATGGTGACGCCGTAGAGGTGGTCGGTCATCTCCATGGTGCGCTTGTTGTGGGTGATGACGATGAATTGGGTGAGTTGACAGAGTTCGCGCAGGACGTGGTTGTAGCGATCGATGTTGACGTCATCGAGGGGCGCATCCACTTCGTCAAGAACGCAGAAGGGTGAGGGTTTATAGAGGAAAAAGGCGAACAATAGGGCAATTGTGGTCATCGCTTTTTCACCACCCGAAAGCAACGCGACGGTTTGACGGCGTTTTCCCGGGGGTCGAACCATGATCTCGACGCCTGTTTCGAGGAGATTTTTGGGATCTGTGAGCAAAAGCTCGGCACTTCCGCCCTCAAAGATCTTGGGGAAGAGGGTTGCAAAGTGCCCTCGGATGGCTTCGTAGGTTGCGAAGAATTCTTCGCGGATCTGTTGATCCAATTTGCGCAAGGTGTTTTTGATCGACGAGGCGGTTTTTTCGAGATCAGCGACTTGTTCTTTCAAGAAGTTGTAGCGTTCGTCGATCTCATCGTATTCTTTTTCTGCGAGGGGGTTCACGTCTCCGAGCCGTGCGAGTTCTTGTTGGAGCTCTTTGAGGCGCTTGGGTTCTTGTTCGGTGGGACGGGGAGAACAGTGGTGCTTGGGCAACGTTTCCCCGATGGAAAGCCTGTAGCGTTGGCGGATATCATCATTGAGAGCTTTGAGTTTGACGACGACTTCGCGCAGTGTGAGCAGGTGTTGTGTGCGTTGTTCGCGGTTTTTCTCGATCTGGATGCGGAGGCTCTCGGCCTCTTTTCGGGTTTTTTGGTGTTGTGTTTCAAGCGCAAGAAAGCCCTTGTGTTGGGTTTGAATGCGCGCCTCGTCAGTTTGGATCGCTTGGCGTAGTGCGATGATCTCGGCCTTGAGTTCTTCGTGGCCTTGGCGCTTTTCGTTGAGTTTTTCGCTGAGGAGTTCTCGTTCGGCGTCGATCTCGATGCTGCGGCGCTTGAGGTAGTCTTGGCGGCCTGCGAGGCTTTTGTGTTGTTGTTGGAGGGCTTCGAGGCGTTCGCGTTGGGCTGCGATACGCACTTTGAGGTCGGTGCATTGGCGCGACAAGATCGCTTGACGTTGGCGGTCGGCTTCGATCTGCATCCTTGCGTCTTGTAGGCGCTTTTCGTGTTGTTTGCGCAGGTCTTCGTAGATCGAAAGGCTTTTTTGGGCCTCGGCTTGGGCTTCTTGGAGGTTGGTCTGCTCTTGTTGAAGTTGGCGCATCTCGAGCTGGAGCCGATGGACACGATCTTTGTGTCGAGCGACTTCTTGTTCGAGGCGCTCTTGATCGGCCAAGAGCTTGGTTTGTCGCAGAGCGATTTGTTGTAATTGTTCGCGGTACTGGGCCAATTGAAGGGTCAGTTGTTCGTGCTCGTATTCTTGATCCGCAAGAAGATCTTCAAAACGAAGGGTTTGCTCATCGAGTTGCTCGACTTCTTCGGTCAGTTCGCGGATTTGGCGTTTTCGCTGGATCATCCCAAGTCCTGCGCTGCGCTGAACCCCGCCAACGATCGCACCGTCCGCGTGGACGAGTTCGCCTTTTTCTGTGACGAGCGTCAGATGCAGCGGAAGTAGGGGGCGCAGACGCAAAGCATCATCCAGATCACCCACCAGCACAAAGGGGCGCAACAGATGTGTCAAAAAGGCGGTAGGTGCGCACTCTCGAACGAGATGCAGCAGACTTCCTCGGATCGACGGGTCACGTGGCAGGCTTTCTTCAAAGCTTGCAGGCTGTTTGGGGTTGGCAAAAAAGCCCGTGCGTCCGAGTTGTTGTTGTTCGAGATATTCGATCGCGATCCGCGCATCTTCGGGGCGATCGATCACCAAGTATTGCAGGCGATCGCCGAGGGCAGAAGCGATCGGGCCTTCGTAAGCTTGGGGAACGTCGATCAAGTCAGCCACAAGTCCGAGTAATTGGGCGTTATCGAGTGGACCGTCGGTGTTTCGCGAAAGCAAAAGCGCACGTGCAGCTTCGTTGAGATCTTGATATTGGGATTGGATCTCTTCGAGAGATTCCAGTTTGGCCCGTCGTTCGGCAAGGATCTGTCGGCTTTGTTGGAGGCGTACACGCGATTGTTCGACTTGCTCTTTGAGGGCTTCTTTGCGGGCGCTGACGTCTTCTTGGGCGTGGAGGATGGTTTCTTGATCTTCGCGGTTGCGCTCGAGCTCTTCGATGTTTTTGTGTTGTTGGGCGCGAGCCATCGCTTCTTGGGCGGTAGCTTCGTCGAGTTCGGTGCGTTGGCGTTCTTGGCGCTGTTGAAGTTCTTGTTGGCGGCGACCGAGTTCTTGCGTGTGGTTGCGGGCCGTTGTTTCTTTGGTGACGGCTTCGATCACGTCGCCTTTGATCGCCTCGATCCATCGGTCGGCTTCGGTGAGTCGTTCGTTGAGTTCTTCCAGTTCGCCGCTGAGCTGTTCGAGCGATTCGTGAGCATCGCCGCCTTCTTGTTGGAGTTGTTCGATCTGGTTCGTGATCACTTGTTCTTGGTGGGCGGCTTGTTTTTGTTGTTCGGTGGTGCGCTGTTGTTCTTCGATCAGTTGATCTTGACGTGTTTTGAGGCCACCAGCATCGCTTTGAAGATGTTCTGCGGATTGTTCCAAGAGGGCGACACGTGCTTGGTTTTTTTGGAGTTTTTCGCGTTCTTCTTGGATGTGTCCCGCTTCTTGTTTGAGTTTTTGTTCGTTTTCTTCGAGGGCTTGTTCTTGTTGTTGGATGGCTTCGCGCAACGCTTGTTCTGCGCTGCTGAGATCCTCGAGGATGAGCTTGAGTTGGCGTTCTTTTGCCCAATTTTCGAGAAAGCGGTGGGCCGCAAGATACAGATCAAGGTGTTCGATCTCTTCGCGTAAAAGGCGATGGCGTCGGGCTTTGCTGGCTTGTCTCTGGAGATTTTTTCGCTGTTGCCCGAGTTCTCGCAAGATATCGTTGAGCCGTTCGAGGTTGCCTTCGGTGCTGTTGAGGTTGCTTTCGGTTTGTTTGCGGTGTTCTTTGTAGCGCGTGATGCCCGCTGCTTCTTCGATCCAAAGTCGCCGCTGTTCGGGCGTTGATTGAATGAATGCGCTAACACGGCCTTGTTCGAGGAGAGCGTAACTGTTTTTGTTGCCGAGTCCCGTTCCAAGGAAAAGCATTCGGATATCGCGCAACCGACAAGGTTCGCCGTTGGCGAGGTATTCGGTGTTTCCGCTGCGTTTGAGGACCCGTGTGATCGCGATCTCGGAGTGATCTTGGAGTCCTTCGGGTCGGTATTCTGGTGCGACGTCTGAAAGGGTCAACGTCACACGCGCTTGGGGGGCAGGGTTGCGCTTTTCGCTCCCCGCAAAGATCACATCCAGCCGTTCTTTTCCACGCAAGTTTTTGACGCTGCGTTCGCCCATCACCCAACGGATCGCGTCAAGGACGTTGCTTTTTCCGCATCCATTGGGGCCAACGACTCCCACAATGCTGTGATCAAATACGATCGTCACAGGGTCACAGAATGATTTGAAGCCTTCGAGGTCGATGCGCTTGAGTCTCACGATCTTCGCCCTTTGTTTGCCTTCGGAGGTGCGCCGCCTTTACTCAAAAATGGTGCGACCCATCGGAGGGGATTTCTTGATTTCTACGCTTGGGTGGAGGACGATCAAATACACAGCTTTACAAATCAAATACACAACTTTACGAAATCAAATACACAGTTTTTTGGACGAAGAACGCCTATACATTTGTACCATGCTTCAAAGGTTGGGCTATCATACGCCGCAAATACTGTCAATTTTTTCTCAAAAAAAGAGCTATCTAGCTGAAATGAAAATATTTTTTAAGGGGTTTGGTAATCTTGGGGGGTACAAAATCCGGCCTCGGGTGTGACGGGATGGCATTTGAAAGGAGCGGGGCAGGGGGCTCCATCGCCGCAAGGCTGTGAGCAAAAAGTGCGGCTTTGGAGAGCGTCGGTGATGCAGACGTTGCTAGAACAATCGCCTGCGCCGTTTGGACAAGGATCGCCGACTTTGCCTTGTTGTGTGGTTTGAGGCATACAAAATCGGCCATTCCCGAAGGTTTGGCAGGTGTAATTCGTGGGGCATTGGGCGTCTTGTTGGCAGCTTTGAGTGCAAAAGCGCTTCCCTGCGGCATTTGTGACACAGTTTCCAAGGAAGCAATCCTCGGTTTGTTGGCATGGGTCGCCGATCTGTCCGTTGCCTGTATCGGGGAGGCAAATTTGGCGATCCGTTGCGCACTTCCAGCCCGTTGGGCAGGGCTTTTGTGCATCGCAGACCTGACTACAGATGCGGTTGATCGCGCCTTGTTGAGGGGAGATGCAAAGGCCGCTTGCACAAGACGCATCGCCGTTTTTGTTGCAGATCGTACCGATCCCACCGACTTGGGCGCGATCGCAAAGATACCGATACAAACTCCCAAATAACCGACACGAAAAACCGCTTGGGCAATCGTCTTGGCTTGGATTGCAGCGTTGAGAGCAAAAAGCCTCGGAGCTACTGCGATCAGGGCGCGCACAATAGCCCGAACGACAAGATCGATAGCCTTCTTTGGAGCAATCATCGCCGAGATCTTTGGTGCCGCGTGGGATGCAAAGGAAAGGATCGTCGATGCGTGGTGATTCGCAGACAAAACGCGCAGGGCAGCTATCGCTTTGATAAGGATTGCAGCGTTGTGAGCAGTAGGCGTCGGGATCGCTGTCGTATTGGTTGTAGCAAAAGAGATCTTGTTTGCACTCTGCTTTTCCGTGGTTTGCGCAATTTCCTCCAAGGTCTTGTCGAGAAAAAGCCTCTTTTACACAAAGAAACCGACCTGTCGTATCTTGTGAACAGAAGAACCCCGTCTTGCAGGCTTGCGGGTCTTTGGGATCGCAGGACTTGACACAGATCGCCTGTGGATCTTTAGGGCCGCTAGATAGGCAGAAATAACCGTCATCAAGGGCGCAATCGGTGTGTCCGTTTTCGCTGCAAGAGCCGCCGTCTCTTTTGCAGCGGCATCCCTCTGTGGCGTTGGTGGATTGCCGCAAGCAGGCTTTGCTGTTTCCGAAAGTCTGGCAAAGATACCCTTTGAGGCAATCGGATGGGGTGGTGCATTCTCGCGTGCAATAACTCTCTGCGGTCCGTCCTTCGGGGGTGTAGCAAAAGAGGTCGGACTGACAACGATCCGTGCGTCCGTCACATACGCCCCCAACATTCGAGCCTTCGCGGATCTGCACACACACAAAGTTGGCTTTGTTGCTGCCGCTCAGTTTGACTTGCCTACATTGTGCGCCGTCAGGGCAGACACCCAATGCGTCACCGCCACAAACGCCCGTGGGTGTAGGAGTCTTTCCTCCGCACGCCACCGCGCCCAACCACAACAAGCCAACACATCCCAACCAACAACAACAACGAAACCACATCACAAACCTCCAATACTTCCTATCTACCGAGGCAGACAACCTTTGCGCACTCGACGCTAAGGCGTCGTGTTGTACGTGAGGTAGACAACGCCAAGGCACATCTCATCTCGGGTTCCATCGCCCCAATACACATTCCCGGGGATCACGCGTTTCCCGTCGATGATGGGCTGATTTTCAGGAGAGTTATCCCAGTGACACACGATCCCCAATTCGTCCCCTGCTTTGAGGGTTATCGGCGTTTTGAGGTCGTACATATACTGCCAATTGAAGTCCCACTTGGGGATATCGAGCATACAATCTTCTTTTGCGTCCGAGCGTTTGACGTATAATTTGGCCGATTTACCGAGCAGATGGAGATGAAGAGTGGCGCTGTGGATGGTGATCGATTCGAGTTTTGGGGCAGAACGCGCTTTCAACAAAGAAACGATATCCGCCTTGAACTCATGTTTGACATCGGATTGACCTGCGGGGATCTCCATCCCTTTTCCGTTCCAACCACCAAGTAGGTTGGAATAAGGAACGAGCAGCCCTTCTTTTTCTACTTTGTCTGCGAGTTGAAATTCGATCTTGCTTTGATCGGGTTCAGGGTTGCTTTGAAGGACGTTGTAGTGCATTTGCAAGACGATCTTGGAACCCGGTTCGATCTTGATCCCTGTGCCTTTGGGGTACAATTGCGCCCCTCCACCCGGAGCCCACGCGCCCACCCATCCTGCATTGACTTTGGGGCCACCAAAGCAAGTGTAGCCCGGGCCTTCTTCTTTGTTGTCGAGGTCGAGCAGCTTGGGGACGTCCTTGGGAGCGACCACATAAGCGATCAGGTGGTGCGCGATCTTTCGGTTGCCTGCTTTGACGTGGTAGCCCGTGATGTAGGTGGTGCTTGTTTGGGGCCAATCCACCACAAAGCAACGGTAGTCGTCGGGAGTTTTGGTCGGAACATACGCAACAGGAAGCGTCAACGTCAGATCGGCTTTTTCGAGCCCGCTGCTTTTGGTTTGGGTGGGGGGCGTGTCCTTGGGGTCGCCTTGCGGGGAGCCGATCTCTATCCAACGAAGGAGCTTTTGGCGTTCTTCTGCCGTGAGCGCGATGTTGTTGGTGTATTCGTTACACTGATCGTTGCCTTTCCACGGAGGCATCTTGTTTTGTTCGATCTGAAGCTTCGAGAAGTCGCGGAACTTGTGGGCCATCTCGTAGCTGTCAAGCGGCATCGGGCCGATGTTGTCTTGCGTGTGGCAATTGGCGCACTTCGCATCCATGATCGGTTTAATGTCCCGATAATAGGTCAGTTCAGCGGTTTGTTGTGTCTTCGGGTCCGTGACAGGGCCGCAGCCCAACCACGAACCAACCAACACGAGCGTCAAAAACGTCCATGCGGTGGCTCTCATCATTTGGGACTCCTTGGTGCGGGGCGATCCATCCTTTGGATCGCGTGGGGTGAAAACCGATTCGTCCGATCTTCTGGGTGCGTTGAACATCGGTGTTTCGGTGCGTTTAAAAAGTCTCGAACGTTGGTGTTTTCGAATTGAAACGCTTTGCGTATCTGACGCTGCTTTGGGGGTTAGCGGCGTTCTTGGAGGCGTTTTTGACAAGTGCGCGGTGTGGCTTGGGGTTCCATATCGCTCTGCCAAAGGGCTGCACAGCCTTGGTAGAAGTTGCGTGCCTGCGCTTTTTTTCCGAGATCCCACAGGGTGTCGGCGAGGAAGAGTAGGGCTGCCGGGTTCTTGGGTGCAAGACGATACGAGGTTTGAAGGTATCCGAGCGATTTTTGAAGATTGCGCATAGGCCACGGGAGTTTGTAGTAAAAACGCCCAAGAATACGTTGTGCGCCGCCGTGATAGAGCGAAGGGCTGCGCTTGATCGACTCTTGCGCCATCTTTTCGATTTTTCCTGCCAATCCTTGTGTCATCGCCACCCAGACGCCGCCACCGCGTGCGTACTGGCCGATGTTGATCGCCGACCAAAAGTAGCCTTCGGCGCGGTCGGGCCATCGGCTGATCAGCATCTTTGCGTGTTCCCAGCCTTTTTTGGCCCAACGTTGGATCTCTTTGTTGTCGCTTGCTTCAAAGGCCAGTTGGTTGGTTGCACGACATACGCCCACCAAGGTCTCGAAGCGGATCGGTGCGCTTTCGTATGCTTTGAGAAGCATATACGCCCCGCGTACCCGCGTGATTTTTTGGTTGGCTTGTGTCAGGCGATGGCCCTCTTTGAGCATCTTCTGAATGGCCGAAGGCAAGGGCGCTTCTGCCTGTGCGCTAGAACCACCTCCGACAAGCAGCGCCACCCCACACATCCAATACAGCACATGCCACCGCATCGATCTTTTCCTCTCTTTGTCGTTTGCCACTTGGCTTGATCCGCTTGGCTGGTTTCTTCGCCGTCGCGTCTTTTCTTGTACGCACTTGTGGGCAAAAAGACAACCTACTGATTTTTCCCCCCAGCGTTACGTTGGTTACGAGATTTTGCTTGACAGAGCAGAACAGATCGAGTATTCAACTCCTCACTTTCGGCGGTATAGCTCAGCTGGTTAGAGCATACGGCTCATAACCGTAGGGTCTGGGGTTCGATTCCCTGTACCGCCACTTGATCTCCTGCTTTTTCATGCCTTTCTTCTTGCCCTCAAATACTTTAAGCCAGATCCACGGCAAACCTTGAATCTTTCCCTACAATCCGCGCAAAATCAAACGCCAGCCGCTTTCCATCTTGGAGAGATCTGGCTTTCTGCGTCTCCACGCACCCCACACATCCTTGCCCATCCTTGCTTTGCCGAGCGCTTTTCTTTTTTGCGAACCCTTGGTGTGACGTTGACAGCCGCTTGCCAACGAGCCACCAAAGAATCCTCCGTCGCTCCTGTCGCTGCATCTGAACCATCCAAGCCCCCCCAACCATCGAAGCCAAAGATGCCACCCACCCAACGCGGTTGGCTGTGGCGCTTTTTGATCGGCTCTCCCGAAAATACTCCTTCGCCCAAACCAAGCCCGATAAGCCCCGTCCTCTCGTTTGCACCGTTGTCTCTTGCGCCTTTGTGGGAGGCATCCGTTTCTGTCGATGCAGCGGAGCTTTTGGAGCATTTGACTTCTTTTGCTCGCGCCCTTGCCACGGAGAGCTTGCCACCGCGTTATGCGTTTGCGCCGATGGTTCGGGCGGGAACGCCGATGCCGATTTTTTCCAAAAAGCGCCTCAAAACGGGGATGTTGGAAGCTGCATTTGATCGTTGTTTGATCAACCGAAACTGGGATGGGATCGACCGTTTTGAAGATCTGACGGCACGTTCGGAGATCGAGGATTTGACGGGGATGTACCGCGTCCTCGCTCAGCCGTTGCGCGTGCTGTTGGAGCCTGAGATCTTGGGGTGGATGGGATTTTTGCGACGGCATCTGCATGAAAAGAGGGTTCAGATCACCGTCACGCGCTATGACGGAGAGGCCGATGCCTTGGCCGTTCAAGTCTTAGAACGTGCGGAACGATGGCGGACTTTGTTTCAGCTTCCCGATTATCTCCCCGAACGCTTGGAAAAAGCCGAAGCGCGGTTTCTTGCGCTGCTGTCCAAAGCCGAACAACGCGAGGAGATCCCCAAAGAGATCGTTCAAGAATGGATGGATATCGGAGCCTACTTGGGCGAGGTGTTGCGTGCGAACCTTGGCGGGGAATATGCCCGACTATCGGCTTCTTGTGGCGCGCTTGGAGAACCTGCGGTGGGGTTGTTGCTGCCTTTTCGTGCCGAAGCGTTCCCCATCGAAAAGCTGATGCGTGCTGCGAGACAAAAGCGAAGGATATCTTTGCGGCTCCAAGCGGATGTTCAGATGGCGCATCGTCGTCAGGCCGGATTGTTGGAGCGTTTGGGTTCGTTTTTGGATGACGAGGAGCGGCTGCGAAGGCGGGGCGCAGTGCGTATCCTATCGGATATCGCGGATACTCGGGTGGATCATGCTTTTGTCGAACGGCTGTTTGTGGAGAAAGACGCGGACGTGTTGGTGCGCTTATTGGAGCGCTTGCGCCGTGCGCCTTTTCCCGTCGAAGCGGGGGCTTTGCGGCCCTTGGTTTCGCACGCCGATGATGGCGTTTCATCCCGAGCCATCGCGATCTTGGGCCAACAGCAAGATCCCGCACTGCCCGAACAATTGCAGTTTTTGCTTGCGGGGGGAGAGCGCATCCCGTTGCGCCCGTTGGTTCGGCAGATCCTCGAAGCGTACACAGGACCGCACGCCAAGCGCATCCTGAAAAGTCTTGGCCCGATCCCTTCTCTCCATTCAGGGGTTTTGTTGTTTTTTCCCGTCCCTCCGCCTTCTTTGGGATGCCCGCTTTTGGCAGAGATCCTTGAAAACTCGGACAACCCCGCACAACAAGAATCTGCGTTGCACATCCTTTGCGCTTTTCCAGACGACGAAGAAGAAGAAGCCTTGCGACGAGCGATCGCTGATCCCCAACGCTCCCTTCGGATCGGAGCGATCACGTTGTTGGCTACTTCGGATCGACCGTTTCCCCGCCAACTGCTCAAAGGCCGACGGATGTTTGAAGAAGATCCCTTGGTGCGTGCTGTCTTGCTTGAAGCGATCGCTGCTTTTCCAGACGATGGCGCTCGGGTGATGATCGCGCCCCATCTACGGTGATGCTTGCTAGTCGGGGATTTGGGAGAGGGCTTGTTGTGCGGCGGTGCGGACTTGGGGGTGAGGATCGTTGTGGAGGGCTTGGAGGTCAGCACGAGCGAGGGAAGCGCGAGGCCCCATCAGCGGGAGTATTCGTGCGGTGTGCATTCGCACTTGCCAGTGTGGATCGCGCAACATGCCTTGCAGTAGCGGCACGTTTGAGGAGGCCAACATCCCGAGTTTTCCGAGGCTTGCGATCGTTGTTAAACGAGCGATCCAATGGGGATCTTTGAGTCCGCGCACGAGCTGATCGTTGATCTCGTCCGTATAAGGTCGCAAAGACGCCATCGCGATCAGCCCCATCAGTCGGACTTGTAGGTGTTGATCAGCGATCCCTTGTGCGATGATTGCGCGGTTGTCGATATCGGTGGGATCAATCTTCCATAACGCCCGTAGGATCGCGGCTCGCACTTCGTGGTGCGGGCTTTGGGTGAAGAGTGTGCGCAACAGGGGTTGGGCCGAAGAAGCGGCGAGGCCCATCTGGCCGAATGTATCGGCTATCACAGCTTGGATGGGAGGGGGTTGGCTTTTTTGCATCTGTCGGAGTAGCAAAGGCATGGCTGGGGCAGCATGGGCTTGGAGTTCGCTCACCAGACGGATCGCTGCCCAACGCTCCTCCCACTTTGGGGCATCGCGGATCTGGCTCATCAACAACGGAAGTGCAGCTTTGGTGGGCCAACGGATGCGGATGCGCCCACGCAGTTCTTGCCCTTGTTCTCGGGCTTTTTGAACGCCTTGAGCCGCAAGATAACGCAGCACCACCATGCGCGTTGCTGCGTAGTAGTGCGCCAATCGCTGGTTAAGATCAGGAGCAGTGGAGGCTGAAGCTGAGCTCGACGTTTGCGACGTTTGCGACGTTTGCGATGGATCGGTATATGCCGCTTTTGGCTCTGTGGATGGATGAGCCGCGTGGCGTGTTTCCGTTTTGTTTGTGGTGGTCTGGGCGGCTGCATCGGAGCGTTGGGAGGACTGTTGCGTCGCGCACCCAAAAGAGCCGTACATCAACACCCCAAAACATACGGCGATGCGAAAAGATCGCAACCGTTGACGCAGCACGTTATCTATTTCAAGGCCGAAAGTCGAAGCGCGCAAGTGTTGGCTCCTCTCCGTGCTATCTCTGATCGGTGTGACATTTGTACAACAAACCCGTGTTCGCGCTCACTCAAGCGACAGCGGCGTTGGTGTGAAAAACGATGCTCTTTTCGCCAACACGGGGTCAAGGGGGCAAAGCTCCCTTGTGGGGCGTGGCGTCACACCCCACAAAAACAAGTTCAACCGCGTAAGCCCTATTAAGAAAGGATCGCAAAATGACAGGTGCTTCGTTTCGAGGAGTGTGGGTGTTTGTTGCGACGGTGGGGATGTTGGTGGCGAATGGATTTCCGGGGGCGTTGGGATTTCGCGGAGAGACGGTGGGATCGATCTCAAACAAGATCCCCAGTTTGATGACGCCCGCAGGATACGCCTTTTCGATCTGGTCGGTGATCTACACGGGACTGTTGGGGTTTGCCATCTTTCAATGGCTGCCCGCACAACGCGAAGATCAGACGATCAAGAAGATCGCAGGTTGGTATGTGTTGAGTTGCGTTTTCAACAGCGTGTGGATCTTCGTTTGGCTGAGCAAGGCATTTTGGCTTTCGTGGGTTGTGATCGTGGCGTTATTGGCGAGTTTGGTGCGAATTTATCTGATCTTAGATGCAGATCGTTCGCAACGTCGGGGAGCCGCGTATGCGTGGGTGGCGTGGCCGTTTAGTTTGTACACGGCGTGGGTGACGGTGGCGACGGTGATCAACACGGTGATTGCGTTGAAAGCCTCGAGTTGGCAAGGTGGTGGGATCTCGCCCGAGGTGTGGTCGATGCTACTGATTGCGATCGCTGCTGGGCTTTTTGCATGGATCGCTATCCCGCGCCGTGATGTGACGTATCTTGGTGTGCTTGTGTGGGCCTTGACCGCGATAGGAGTTGCGAACGCGCAACGTGCGCCTTCGGTGGCGTATGTTGCTTGGGCGGTGGCGGCTGCGATGTTTTTGTTGGCGTTGCGGTTTGTTTTTCAGGCAAAGAATGCGTCTGCTCTCTAGGGAGTTCGTTTCCAAACCACTCCTGCACAACGCTTTGCGTTCTTTCCTAGACTTTTTTGAGATGCGTGTTGTAGCTTGGGGTAGATCGTGTAGGTTTTATCCTCCGTCACTTGGGTGTTTTGTTGGGGAGGCGGAGGTGTTTGGAGAGCGGCGCAAGGCCCCAAGCGTCGGCATCTTTGGGGAGTCCGATCGGAAAGATCACGTCGATGGAGATGGTGTGGAAAGAAGCAAAAGCTTCGCGCCATGCCAAAATCGCTTGGCGTATGCGCTGTGACTTTTTTTGCGTGGGTTCGGGCATCTTGTAATCATCGTAGGGAGGGGACCACGTGAGCGGTTTGAGTTTTTCTACACCCAACAAAACAAGGCACAACGGGCCAAGATCTCCCATGCGCATCGCATCAAACAGATCTTCGCGGATCTTGCGCGCTACATGGCCTCTTGCGCCGTAGTCGATCTCTTCCAACACAAGGACGTGGTGATATGTGCGATCCGAAAACATCGATGAATCGGACTTTTGGCTGTTTTCTTCGATGTCCCAACAAGCGGCAAACACTTCGATCGGTTGGGCCTGCGCTTCGAGCGACAACACATGCTTGGGGCTGCGTTGGTTCGTGTCGATGGTTTGGATGGGCGTTTGTTGGAAGAAAGCATGCAAGAAATCCCCGAATACATGGGGATCTCGACTGAGCAAAAGCAATCGTTTGACAGGGGCGGTGGCTTTTGTGGGGGGCGGAACTTGGGGGGCAGATGGTTCTTTCGATTCGGTCGGTGCTTTGGCATCCAACGAAGCTTTTGTATCAGGCGAAGTTTTCGTATCAGACGAAGTTTTCGTATCAGACGAAGCTTTTGTATCAGACGAAGTTTTCGTATCAGGCGAAGTTTTCGTATCAGACGAAGTTTTCGTGTCAGACGAAGTTTTCGACGAGGCGGATTGTTGTGTATGGGAGGGTGTCGGGGTGGATTGTTGTGAGTGGGAGGGAGCAGAAGATTCGCTCGATTTGGCTGATGGATGGGTGGAAGTGGTGTCGTCGGGGAGATTTTTATCA
>CAUJFU010000510.1 GCA_963169055.1 Myxococcota bacterium | reverse complement strand
CGGCTGATCTTGTGTTCGAGATCGCGGACTTTGGATTCCCACCTCGCTCTTCGTTTGACTTTCGCTCTCCTCAACTTGTGCCATCTTGCCGAATGTCTCTGGCACTTGGACATCTTGGATTGGAGTTCGGCAAGACATTTGTTTCTGTGTTGGACGGTGCTTCTCAGTTCGCGGCAACTGATGATCGCGGCGCTGTGAGGCGTGGCACAAACGGCGGGATGAATCTCCCCCAAGTCCACACTCATCACACCGCCTTCTTCGAGTAGGGGGACGGTGAGACCGTCCTCGACCACAAGATTCCATTCATACGAACAAGACTGGCGGTTGTACACCAAACGGGCTTCTTTGACCTCTACCTTCTCTTGCTGTGCAAGCGGTGTGGGCAAGGTGACAAACAGGTATTGTCTGTTGGCGAGTGCGAGGCGGACTTGGTGAGATTGGAGAGACTCCCTTTGGTCGTCTTCGCGCTTGATTTGGCTGGATTTGAAGATCGTGGTGCGGAAACGCTTGCGTTTGTAAGGGAAGCGAGCGCCTTCGTCTTGTTTGCGGAGTTCGCGGGCGGTTTGGATGGCTTTGTAGAAACCTTGTTGGGCTGCGTCGATGCTGTGGGAGTGAAGGATGGAATCGGTGGCGTCGAGGGCATCATCGACGCGCTCGGCTTTGGATGTGGACATCCAGACGCCGTGTTTGCGATAAAAGCGCCAATGACGAACGAGCACACGGTTGTAAATGTCCGCGCTGGCGCGGTTGAGGGTGTCAAGAACGTCTCTGTCTTGTGTGGCGGGTGTCGTCCATGTGAGGATCATCTTGCACCTCGTTGGAAACAACGCAGTCTTTTACTTGGAGCATCCTGAACAAAGAGAAAGCTACACAAACGTTGAGCGACATGCAACTGTTTTTTTCAAAAGAAGCAAAAGAAGCAACGGCTTACCACGCTCGGTTAAACCCCCGTGGCTTACGAAGCGTGAAACTCCCTTTGGTCGTTTTGCGCCGTTATTTGTTTCTGTCACCGATCCCGAAGGATGGGCGGTGGGCGTGGTGTCGCAAACCGACGTTGTGCTGGCACGCCAAGGCCGCAGCGATCCAGAGATGGACAAGCTGACGGTTGCTGATGTGATGACGCCGCGTTTGATCGGCTGTCGCCCACATACCCGCGTATCCGAAGCCATCACCAAGATGACGCGCATGAAAGTCCATCGCCTCGTCGTGGTCGAAGAACATGGCGACAAGCTCAAAGCCGTTGGGCTGATGTCGATGCGCGCCATCGTGCGCAGGATGGCAGGTGCCCCTCAACCCATCCATCATGGCTCCCCTCCCACCCGCTAGATCGTTGCGTTCGGCTCTTGCAGAACCACGAAAAACAACACATACTGCTGCGGTTCAAATCACCCGAATCTGCGCAGAAGGGGACACCACGATGAGCGACGACAAAAAACAGCAACCACCCACCGAAGACCAGCAGTCACCCCAAGACACCAACCCAAACAAAGCCAAAGCCGCACCCGTTGGAAAAACATCGCGCTTTTTCAAATTGGCCGGGATGACGGCCTCCGTTGCAGGAAGCTACGCCGCAACCCGCATCAAGTCGATCTTTCAATCCAAAGAAGACGCTGAACGTGATCGGGCCGCAGCACACAAGGCCAGCGGAGAACGGATCGCTGAAACCCTCGGTCAGCTCAAAGGGGCCGTGATGAAGGTCGGTCAGATGGCTTCGATCGCCAGCGATCTGCTGCCTCGCGAATTCACCGAAGCCTTGGGGACTTTGCAAAAAGAAGCCCCTCCGATGGAGTTTGCCGTCATCGCCGAGCAGATCAAAAAAGAACTCGGTGCGCCTCCCGAAGAACTCTTTGAATTCTTTGATGAAGAACCCTTTGCCGCCGCCTCGATCGGCCAAGTCCACCGCGCCACGCTCGAAGACGGTCAAGAAGTCGTGGTCAAAGTCCAATATCCCGGCGTTGACGATGCTTGCGATAGCGATCTGGCCCATCTCAAGGTCGCTTTGCGTGCGAGCGGTTTGGTCAACGTCCGAAAACGAGACCTTGATGCGATCTTCGCAGAGATCCGCGACCGTCTCCACGAAGAACTCGACTACCGCCAAGAAGCCAAAAATGCCCAACTCTTCGGTGCGTATTACAAAGATTACCCGCATATCGTCGTCCCCAAGGTGATCTCCGAACGCAGCACCCAACGCGTGATCACCCTCACCTTTGAACAAGGTGACCCGATCCAAGTCGTTCGCCCCCCTCGCTATCCCCAAGAGATCCGCGATCAACTGGGCGTCCAATTCTTTCACCTCGTCTGCAGTCAAATCTTTCACCTCAAAGCTGTCCACGCAGATCCCAACCCCGGAAACTTCGCCTTCCGACCCGACGGAACCATCGTCATGTACGACTTTGGCTGCGTCAAATACCTACAGCCCGCCATCATCGAAGCCTACCGCGACACCATCGTCTGTGGACTACGCGAAGATTACGATGGCGTCGAAGATGGGCTGCGCCGCTTGGGTGTCCGCGAACTCGAAGGCCCCCCCGTCGAATACGACTACTACAAAGAATGGCGTGATCTCTTCCTCACTCCCTTCATCCAAAAAGACCCCTTCGATTATGGCCGTTCGACCCTCCACAACGAAGTCATCGCCCGTATCCCCGGCGTGATGAAGCGACTTGCCTCCTTCAAACCCCCCGCAGAACTCACCTTCCTCGATCGCGCCATCGTTGGGCATTACGGAAACCTCCGCAAGATCCGCGCAAAAGGCCGATTCCTTGAAATCCTCCAACAATACATCGACACCATGCCTCCCTCCACCCCCCCCGAAGATGCCTGAACTTGGGCTTTTCTATTTGGCTTTTTTTTAGGGATTGCGCAGAGGGGCCTGTATTCGCAGGTCGATCAACCTCGAAGGCACCGAACTGAGGCGGAAACCTCAGAGGAACGGGCATTTTTGTATGTGGGGGATGTGAGAAAAGAAATGGGAAGAAAAAGAAAGCAGCGAAGAGTTGAGACCCGAGTCGGGGGTAGCGTAAAGTACCGAGTTTACGGCGGTCTGGGTGGCGAGTGCAACGTTGCAGGGGACGGTATTGGGGTGGTGGCGTGCTTCAGGGTGGAGTGTAGGTGCTTCTAATATCGGATAATAGGGCAGGTTGGAGGGTGTGGTGAGTGGGCGAGTGGGGCGGTGGATGAGATCAGGGGG
>CAUJFU010000509.1 GCA_963169055.1 Myxococcota bacterium | reverse complement strand
CTTAAGTAAAGATTACGAATACAAGGCCGAAACCAGCGAAACGATGTTCCAGTGCGCGATGATTCACTTGATGGTTCGGAGGCTTTCGCGGGTTCGAAGTGAAACGCATCAACAGCAAGCCTATTTTTAGACACCCTCTTAATCGGAGTCGAGTTGGGAGAAGCGTTCGATATCTTCGATGGTACCGATGCAAAGGAGGATATCGCGATCTTGGATCACGTCGGTGGGTGCGGGGTTGTGGTCAACATATTCGTGAAAGTCTTCGGATCCATCGGGGTGGAATCGTCGTGTGCGTCGTTTAATGCCGAGGATATTAAGTCCATAGAGTTTGCGGACATTGGCTTGCGCGAGCGTTTTTCCGTTGAAGCGTCGTGGGGCGGTGATCTCGGAGAGGGAGTAGCCGTCGCTGGAGAGTTGGATCAAATCGAGGATGGCGGGCCGTGCGATGCGCTGGGCCATGCGTGCTGCGAGATCGCTTTCGGGGTTAACGACTTCGTGAGCGCCGACGAGACGGAGGATTTGGGCGTGGAGATCGCTGGTTGCGCGGGCGATGATGTGAGGGACTTTGAGGCGTGCGATCAAAGCTGTGGTGAGGATAGAACTTTCAACGGACTCAGCGCCGATGGTAATGACGACGGCGTCGAGGTCTTGGATCGAAAGGGCATGGAGGTTGTCTTCGTCGGTGGCGTCGGTGCAAACGGCGCTGGTGACGGATAGCTTGATGCGTTCAACGATCTTGGGATCGCGGTCGATAGCGATCACTTCGGCACCCCGATCATGGAGTGCTTGGGCGACGTGAAAGCCAAAACGCCCGAGACCGATCACAGCAAAGCGGCGCAAGGTGGACTCCTATCGAAAGAGGGCGATCGGTGCGGAGAGTCCACATCGATCGTGTGTTTTGAAAAACGACGATCTTTTCGCCAAACACGGGGTCAAGAGGGCTTCGCCCTCTCGTGGGGTGCGGGGTGAAACTTCACAGAAACAAGCCAACTGCGTCACTGCGATTCTATCCGACATAAATCCGCTCTTCGGGGTACTGGTAGCGGCCAGCGGTTGGCGTGGAAGAGATGGCAAAGGCCACGGTGAGGGGGCCAAGGCGACCGAGGAACATCAGGAGAATGATGCAGGTCTGGCCGAAAGAATCGAGCAGCGAAGTGGTGGCGACACCTGCTTTGTTGGCGGTGGTGAGTCCGACGGTACCGATCGCGGAAGTGACTTCAAAAAGGACGAAAGAAAAGGGCATTGTTTGGGTGGCGAGCAACAAAAAGGAGAACACAAAGAAGATCACGGTAAAGACGGTGATCATGCCTGTTGCACGGGCGAGGTTGTCACGGGTGAGTGTTCGTCCGAAGATCTCGACGTCTTCGCGTCCGCGCAGGATGCTGCGGAGCATCAAGGCAAGGATCGCGATGGTGTTGAGTTTGATTCCGCCTGCTGTTCCGCCCGACGCGCCCCCTACAAACATGGCAAACATCATCAGCAACAGAGTGGCAGGTGTGAGCAGGGAAAAGTCGACGGTGTTGAATCCAGCGGTGCGCAGCGTGACCGATTGAAAGAGTGCGGCTTGGATCTTGTAGAAAAAGCCTAAGGATCCGAGGCTATGACGGTATTCAAACGCAAAGAAAAGCGCCGCAACGCTGACGACAAAGAAAGCTTGGAGCAGAAAAACGATCTTGGTGTTGAGGGGCAGAGTGCGGACAAAGAGTCGGAGCGCCCAGCGATAGCCTTGTTGTTTGGCGCGTCTGCCAAGCTGTTGCAGGCGTTCTTTTTCAAAAAGGCTGGCAAGTACAGGAAAGCCCATCCCACCGAGCAAGATCAAGCCCATGACGGTAAAGTTGACGAGGACGTCTTTTTGGTAGGGGACGAGACTTTGGGAGTGTAGGGCGAATCCAGCGTTGCAGAACGCAGAGATCGCATGAAAGATAGCTTGGTAGGCCGTTTGCCACGGATCGACAGTGGGTTTGTACCACGCGACAAAAAGCAGAAGCGCGCCGATACCTTCGATGATCACGGTCGAGAAGACGATAAAGCGCAGCAGCCCAAGAAGCTTGTTGCTTTGTTGTTCATCAAGGATCGCCGAGATCGCATTGCGAGATCGCAGCCCAAGGCGTTGGCCCATAAACCACAGAAGAAAGCTGGAAAACGTGATGATCCCGAGGCCGCCGATCTGGATCATCACCAAGATCACACACTGACCAAAAAAGGTGAAATCAGCGCCCGTATCTTTGACCGCAAGACCCGTCACGCAGGTCGCGGAAGTTGCGGTGAATAGGGCTGTAAGGAAGGTATGGGGCTTGTTTGGACTTGCGGGCGGCAGCATCAACAGAAATGTGCCAAGCAAGATCAAGCAAGCAAAGCTCAGAACCAGCAGCAGCGCAGGCCGTTGCAAGAGCCCATCCCATAAACGCCGAAAATACTTGTCGTGATAGATGCTCTCGCCAAAAACGATCGCGCCAAAGCAAAGCAACAAGCCGATAAAAGCGAAACTTTGGAGCAATAGAGGTGGCCCGAGCAAGAACAGAGCGATCTCGATGGTGTGGCGTCGAAACCACGCGAAGGTTTGGTAGTTTCGCTCAAACAAACGCAAAAGCACGATGACTGCGAGTGCATAAGAAACGAAAACAAGAGACAAGGAAAGGCCAACCAACCACCAAGGCGGATTAGGGCTGCGCATGGTCTCGAACAGCGATGGGAGGCTGCACAGCCACAAAATACCTTGCCAGCGTTCGACGGTCTTTTGCATGGATGGTTCCTTTGTGTACGGGTCGTTCGGCTTATCGGCACGTTTTCGATACGTTTTGCTCAGCCTGATACAGGCAACCAACGCACACAATCAAAAGGGATGGGGGGGAGATATAGCGGAGTCCTCTTGTTTGTGCAAGAGGGGCAGTCCCCTCTCAAATGCAGCGAAGTCCTTGACTCTTTTCGTGATCCCACCTAAAAGGGCGCAAAGATGCGCGTTGTCGTTCGCGTGTCGGAGGGATTCAACAAGTAGGGAAAGTTTCATGTCCGAAAGAATACGATGGAAACAAGGCCTCGTGCGTGTGGTTTATGTGGTGTTGTGGGGGATCATGTTTTTTGCGGGCGGCTGTAGCTGCAGTCAACGACCCACCCCTAAAGGGGCGGGCTTGTGAAAGCAAGCCCGGTTGACCAGACGACAACAGAGGAAGTGGCGCAAGCCAAGTTGTTGTGAACGATAGAGAGCATGTAGAGACCCTCGGATGCCGCCTCAGTTCGGGGCCCTCTCGTGGCGCTGTAAACATCTGCTTGGGTAAGCGGAAGTCAACCACAATGCGAAGGCTCTTTATCCCGTCGAGAGGATGTCGGA
>CAUJFU010000508.1 GCA_963169055.1 Myxococcota bacterium | reverse complement strand
TAAAAACCTTTTTTTTGTCCCGCCTTTCGGGGTCATTGGGGCAACCCCTCCTTTGGGGGTTGGGGGGTTAAACCCCACAAAAACAGCCCAATACGTAAAGCCCTCCCCATCTAACGAAGCACACGGACTGTGTAAGCCCTTGTTCTCTAAGAGATCGCTGTTTTTGATGTGGACAATGGAGGCCGAGATAGCGCATGATGAGGCCCGATTTCGGCTCGGAAGGATCCATCAGAACGAATTGGATTTCTAGCGATCGCCTGCGATTCGAGGAGTGTGTGGAACGCATGATCCTTTGCGGAGCGTTGGGTTGGTGAGGCGACGCCAAAAGAAAGGCACAGGGATTCATGGCATCGAAGAAAGAAGGAGCGGCGGGAGGCCGTAGGGTGGTGTGCGATTGTGAACCGCCTGCGGTGCGAGAGGATGCGCAAGTCAAAGAAGAGGACAAGGCCAGTCGTCGGGGGGAGATGACGATGGATGTGGCCCACGCGCTCAAGCAGATCGAAGCGTCGGCGAGGCCGCATTTTCGGGGACGTCGGCCACGATTAAAGTTGATTACGCTGCCGTGGGAACTTTCGTACCCGGCGTTATCGTTGGCTGCGTTGGCTGCGGTGACACCGAGTTGTTTTGATATCTCGATTGTCGATCTGGTGCGAGAGAAACTGTTTTTTGATGAAGAAGTCGATCTGGTGGGGATTACGGCATCGACGGCGCGGATCAATGCGGCGTATGCGCTTGCGCGGATGTATCGGGCTCGCGGGGTGAAAGTCGTGTTGGGTGGTCATCATGTGACGGTGATGCCCGAAGAAGCGCTCGAACATGCGGATGCTGTCGTGGTGGGCGAAGGTGAATCTTCGTGGGTGCGGATCTGCGACGAGTTTTTGACCGATCCCAATCGCGTATCGGGGATCTACCGAGACTTGCCGCCCGATTTGTCGACACTGCCGCAGCCTCGGATGGATCTGATCAAGATCGATCGGTATGGGAGCGTGTTTTATCCCGTGATTGCGAGTCGTGGATGCCCTGCGGGATGTTCGTTTTGCTTTGCCAAGCGGATGACCAAGGGCTTTCGGACTTACCCGATATCGCACGTGATCGAGCAGATCAGGCGACGGCCTCAGTTGATCCGAGGGATCTACTTTGTGGACGACAACCTGCCGGGAGATCCCGAGTATGCGCGGGAATTGTTTCGCGAACTACGCAAGTTGAATGTCTTGTTTGGGATGCAAGCGCGTTTGGAGTATGCGCTCGATATCGATGCTTTGCATAAGGCGCGAGAAGCGGGATGTGTGTTGTATTCGTCGGGCTACGAATCGGTCGCTCCAGACAGTCTCAAAGGAACCAACAAGCGCATCACGCTCGACACGCAAAAAGAAGCGACGAAAAATATCCACCAAGCAGGGATCATCTCTTCGGGCAATTGGATGTTTGGCTTCGATTGGGACACGCCAGATATCTTCGATCGAACCTTGCAAGCGCTCGATGATCTCGAACTGATGCACGCATCGTTTACGTCGGAGATCCCGTACCCCGGGACAGCCAGTTGGAAGAAATTCCATCGTGAAGGGCGTTTGGTCAGCTACAATTACGACGATTACCTCGGCAAAGATCACGTCGTCTTTCAACCCAAGCAGATGAGCGTCGAAGAACTTCAGCAAGGTATCCGCAAAGTGGTGAAGGGATTCTATTCACCGCGCCGATCGCTCGGGCATGTGCGGCGAGGGATGGCCAACGAGCAGCTTCTTTCACAAGTCCCCAAGTGGTACAAAGCGGCCTTCTTGACGGCGCTGGGCGTGTATCAATGTATCCATTGGAATTATCACTTCACGCCGTCGACGTGGTGGCTGTCTCAGCGCGTCCTGTCCGTTTACAAATACCGATACTTCGGGGATCTTTTGAAGGGAACCAACTTTTGGTCTCCAAATCACCCGCGCTTTGATCAGATACCCGGAACCATCGAACACTCCTACGAAACAGAAAGCCCGTTTCTGCACCGAGCAGGTTTCAAAACGCATCTGGGCGCGCCGCTCACCCCCGATTGATGGGCGCTTCAAAGACGATGGTGAAGATCAAAGCTGGAGCGGCAGACAAGAGGCAGACGAACCCACGAAAAGGGGCATTCATGTATCGTCGGACGCTTCGTTGTCTTCGTCCACATTGAATTCCACGTGGCTTTGTCGCACGATTTCATCCATGATCTGCGCAAGCTTACCCATCCGAACGCTCTCTTCAAATGCTCGCATCAGCCGAGGGATATGAATCACCTCTTCGACAGCCTCCATGTACTGCTGGACGATCAGATCGACGCCGTATTTTCTTTGCGCTTCTGCCCGAAGCTGTAGTCGAACAGCATCCTCGGATTCGGTCGTTTTCACAACAAAGGTCAGAGGAAAACGGTGGATTTTATCGATATCAAGAAAGTACTTGTTGACGTCGATGGTTTCGGTGACTTGAAAGAAGCGACCGAGCGGTTTCATCACAAAATCGATACCCCCGTCGTTGGCGTTCGTTCTTCCCGTCTTGTACAGCGTGAGGAAGTCCTGCTGTAGTTCGTTGGCGCTCCATCCCCAGAAAATAGACTGTTCTCCGTAATGCGCTTTGAGGATCGCGAAACTGACGATCTCAAAGATTCGTGCGTCCACGTTTGGTTGGAGTTGGCTTTCGATAAAAGCGATTGCACCGCTCGGATCTTCGGAGGAGAGGGTGGAGATCTTTCTGCACGCTTCGATGAAGCGCTCGAAGGCGGAGCGCTTGGCTTTGACGTAGTGGTCGATGATGTCGAGCACAGCCTCGGCGATGTTTTGCTCGCGTCTTTCTGTGCCAGTACCGACTTGCACAAGAAGCAATCCCTCGTTGATCCAGTATTTCTGCTCGGTCTGGTCACGCAGTATCGGACGCATACCACTGGTGGGGAAGTACTTGGCGAATTCGTCGTTGAGGCGCGAATTCAGAGCGTGGTTCTGGAGTTTGGCTCCGAACGGGAGTTCTCTTTGGCGGCGAAAGAGGTCGGCGTATCGGGCTCCTTCGTATTGCTTGTACTGGCCCGCTTTGGCTCCGAGATAGCCCTTGTCGATATAGTCTTCGATGAGGACGTACAGCGCGTAGTGGTTGGCGAATGCGCCTCGTGCTTTTGCTCCGCGATTTGCCGATTGGGTCTTGATGTTCAGATATTGCAGGAGGGGGCTTTTTTCGATCAAGTCCTGTGCGGCGTCTCCAAATCGATGTTCGAGAACGGCAAGGATGGTATTCGTGAACGGGTGATGCTTCACTTGGTTGCCTCGAAAAGGTCGCCTGTTGCGTTGGTTTGCTCGTTGTGCGTGCCTTTGCCGTTTTTTCTCGTATAAGATTTCTTCGGTGCTGCAAGGTGTTCTCCGTCGAGTTCCTGCCGAAGCTGGAGGCGTCGGACTCCGATCTTGATGTACTCGCGCTCGCGTTCGATCCCGATAAATCGGCGATTAAGGCGTTTTGCAACCGCCCCCGTGGTAAAAGTTCCTGCGAATGGGTCAAGAACAAGATCGCCCGGGTTGCTACTTGCGCGGATGATACGGTCGAGAAGTGCTTCTGGTTTTTGCGAAGGATGTTCCTCGTACTCATCCATCCTGTAGCGAACACGAGGGAAGTACCACACATTTCCCGGAACTTTCGACGCATTGTATAAGGTAGGCTCAGGCTTTCGGTAGTCGATCAGTTTACGAACCGCGCCCGTACGGGCTTCTACTGCGATAGCCTCCGCATTGAACGTGTAGCGTTTTGGGTTTTTTACACAGAACAGGATCGGCTCGTACATGGACCCAAAGTACCGCTTGGCCTGAACGCCAGAGCTGTCATAGTGCCATACAATCCGAGACTGCACCGAGCAGCGGTCGCGCAGCCAGAGATCGATGTAGGGCATCGCTTGGGTGCTAGTCATGACGTATAAACTGCCGTCGTCAGACAGTTTTCGTAAGCAGATCTCAAGCCACTTGTAGCACCATTCGGCGTAATCCGTATCGGAAGGCCATTTGTCCCGAAACTCACCAAAGCTCTTGCCGATGTTGTATGGAGGGTCCGCAAAGATGAGTTTCACCGAGCTATTCTCGACTAGGACATCTAGGATTTCTACGGCGTCACCTTGAGCGACGATCACTCCATCGCTCGTGAATTCGGTCTCTCTTTGCAACGTTCGCGTCTCCGCTGGTTCTTTGGATCACACGAGATCCGCCCACAGTGCGATCGCAAAAGGTAGGGCAACAAGGTGTGGCTGCCTAAACACAGGGCGTTTACAGCGGAGCACGCCCACACTTCTTCTCTCGGATATCGTACCGCCCCTTTTTTTGCAAGCGCACTGTTTGCTCGATCACGTAACTACCGACCGAACATTTGGCAAGTACACTTGTCGATGTACCAAATGTGAGAATCCGCTTTTTGTTCTGTCACGCAACATTTTTTGCAGTCGAACGTGGTGCTCGTCCGCTTTTCGCAGGCTTTTGTTTTTGCTGCGTCGTCGCGGTAGTCATCCACGATGATGCACCCGGGAAAAAACAAGCCAAAGACGACAACAAAGCCCCCTATCGCACACAATCTCTTTCTCATGGTCGCTCCTTTTGCAACAATTGAGGTCTCTCTCCAGCCCGATGTACGGTGCTGTCGGTATCTGTCTAGCCAGAAGAACAATCTCTCAAATTTCAACGATCCAAGCGGCGATGGAGGGCGAGGCTTGCTTGCAAGGCTTTTTCGTGGGAAGAGCCGACTTTGCGGTAAAGATCGTCAGGATGGAAGCCTTCGACGCAGCGCGTGTGGTTGGAAGAGTGCCATTCTTCGGCTTTTTCGTGGCAGATCGCGCACAGAGAGATACCATTTTCTGCGACATATCCGCCTGCGGGGAGTTCGTTGCGATCGGTGATGTGGTGTGCGTCCAACATTTGTGCGCTGCTTGCGGGGACACCGCACATCGCGCATTGGTGGCCGTCGCGTTGGAAGACGCTTTCTCGAAAGATCGAGCGGATGATTTTTTTATTTTGGCTCATTGGAATCACGCATGATACAAAAAACCCCGTGTTCGCGGAGGTTCGGGCGACGTAGTTGTTTATAGGAACGATGCAGTTGCTCAAAAAAACCCGTGTTCGCGAGCGTCCAAGCGACAGAGTCGTTGTGTTGAAAGACCAGTGATCTGTTCGCCCCTCACGGGGTTAAGGGAGCCGGGCTAAGGGTGTGGGGTGTGGCGTCACACCCCACAGAGCGACCCAATCGCAGCAAGGTTGGGGTGTTATTCGTCGTTGGATTCGTTGTTGGGGGAGAGGGAGAGCAGGTTGGAGAGTTCGTTGGTGTTGGCGATGAGCGTAAGTTTTTGGACTTTGCCAGCGATCTCTTTCCAAGTTTCGAGTTCTTTGAGGCGCAAGAGGGTGGGGTTGCGTTCCAACATCTTGGCGGTGTTTGCGAGAGAGCGTGTGGCAGCGGTTTCTTCGCGGCGGAGGATGTTGTTGGCGGTGGCCTCTTTTTCGGCTTCGATGACGCGGTTGAGAAGCTGTTTCATTTCGCCGGGAAGAACGACATCTTTGATATCGGTGCGCATGATCTGTACGCCCCATTCGAGGGCGCGGGGGCTGAGTTCGTTGCGCATGGAGATGGCGATCTCGGTGCGGTTTTCGAGTAGCTCGTCGACGGTGTGTCCAGCGATAAAAGCGCGAGCGATCATTTGGGTTTCGCTGTAGAGGGCGTTGGTGAGGTTATCGACGCTTTCGACGCTGCGTTGGGCGTCTTGGATCTTGTACTTGATGATCAAGTTGAGTCGAAGAGAGACTTTGTCGCGGGTCATGACTTCTTGGCCGACGATTTGGATCTCTTGTTCGCGCAGGTCGATCAGTCGGATGTCGAGTTTGCGCCGCCAGACGCTGAGGGAGTAGTTTCCGCCTTCGAGACGTTGCTCGAACTTTCCGTTGACGTAGAGTAGGCCGTGTTGGTAGGCGATGACGTTTTGGTTGAAGAGCAGATCGGCGGGGATCAAACGCCGATGATCTTCGGGGACGTCTTGGAACAAGGTGTTGAGGTCGTAGCGACGGATATCGACAGGAAGGCGACCTTTCCAGAGGATATAGCGTCCCGGTCGCAAAAGCGCGTGGCTGCGGTGGTTGAGGATCAAGATCCCGATCTCGTGACTTTGGAGTTCGATGCAGTCGCCGGCTTCTTTGGGGAGGATGCGTTCGAGTTCGGGTGTTAGGGCGGTATAGCCTTCATCCAGATTGAGTTTGCGGACATCGAAGGTGGCGCCGAAATTCCACCATGTGTGGCGGCCAGTGTCGAGCCAGCGGGTGAGTTTGGCGTCTTTGTAGAGCAGCCCGCGTTCGTTTTCTTGGATGAGGACTTCGGTACGCATCAAGATCTCCTTTTGAGGTGACGACTTTTCCCTTGACAAGGGGAAAGAAGGGGGTGACAAAATCGCGTGGGTTGCCTTACGGAGGATCGGGTGATCGGGTTCATCCTGCGGCATAAGAATATCGATCGAAGCGCAGAGAGCGGAGAGTGCAGGGATGTTGCGAGAAAAACAAGAGTCATCAGAAGTTGCGGTTGTGGATGTGGTGGTTGTGGGGGCCGGGATGGCGGGTCTTTGCGCTGCTTGGGAACTGATGCAACAAGGTTTGTCGGTCTGTGTGTTGGAGGCGCGAGATCGGGTGGGAGGGAGGGTGAAGACTTCGTATGGGTGGCAGGGTGGCCAATACGCCGAGGCAGGGGCGGAGTACGTCAGCACCGAGCATGAGGCGATGGCGCATTATCTCGATGTATTCGGCATCTCGCGTGTCCCTGTGGGGCGTCCGTATGATCGCGTGCAGTTTTTGGGGAAGACGACATCGTTTCTTCGTCCGAAGCGAGGGGATCTTCCAAAGTCCGTGAGTCAATTGTTGTCGGGGAATTTCTTCAGTGTGGATTTGGAAGAATCGTGTTTGATGCCGTTGTTTGGGGCGATCGGCGCGCAGAGCGAAGAAGACGCAGCGGAGCGCGGTGGGTTGTTGAATGTGGAGACGGCCTTGCGTTTGATCGAGGCGTATCCCGAGCAGGTGCAGTATGTGCGGATGCGGCTGATCCCGTTTGAGGGAGTGGAGTTGGATGCGATCAATGCGCTGGATCTGGGGCAAGAAGGATGGCCGAGTGATTACCACGAGGAATTGTATCGGATCGAAGGGGGGAATCAGCGATTGCCCGAAGCCTTTGCAGAAAGCTTGGGGGATCAAGTAATCTTGGGGGCGGAGGTTCGGGAGATTGCGCAAGATCAGGAGGGCGTTTCGGTGTCGTACCTGTGCGATGGCGAGACGCGCACGATCTCGGGAAAAGCGGTGATTTTGGCGGTTCCCGCGCTGTCCTTGCGCACGATTCAAAGTACCCCAGCGTGGCCTGATACGTTGCAAAAGGCGATCGATCGGGTGGCGTATGGAAAAGTGTTGAAGCTGAATGTGCAATTTGCCCGCCGTTTTTGGGAGGTCGCAGGCTGGAATGGCGGGTTGATCTCGGATCATCCGCTGTGTGTGTGGCACGCGACAGAACAACAAAAGGGAGATGTCGGGATCTTGACCTTTTATGTGACAGGAGCACTCGTCGAAACAGCCCGCAGCATGGAAAAAGATGCGTTGTGTGCGCATCTTTTGTCGTTGGTCGAGCCGACGCTAAAGGCCGATGGTGAGCAGATCTTGGGGATCGAAGTGGATGATTGGACAGGCGATCGCTGGAGCGGCGGAGGGTGGGCGGTGTATCCCGTGGGTTCGGAAGAGACGGTCTTCGATGGGCTACTGACCGAGCATGGGCGTTGTTTCTTGGCAGGAGAACACCTTGCGAGCGAGTTCGAGTCGACGATGGAAGGGGCGTTGTGTTCGGCTCAAGAAGTTGTCGATATCTTGCTTGAAAAGTATTTGGGTGGCCGCAAAGAAGAGTCCACAGAAGAGAGCAAGTAGAGCCGAGAACAGTCCACAGAAGAGAGCAAGCAGAGCCGAGAACAGTCCACAGAAAGCAAGGAAAGGGGGCAAGGAAAGGTGAGGTATTAGCGGTGGAACCATCCGAGCCACCAAGCGATGGCAGCCAAGGCAGAGAGAGAGAGGCCGATGGCAAGGGAGAGAACGAGGGGGGACGGAGAGCGGGAGGGGGGAGAGGAGAAGGTGTCGTCGAGGCTCGGTGAAGAAGAGGGTGCGGAGAGCGTATCTTTGGGGGGTGCGGAGCGAGGGAGGGGTTTGACGGTGCTGATCTCGGCATCGGTGGAGACGTCGGATTCAGCGAGGAGATGGGGAGGTGGCGAAGGATGAGGGACGCCGGGCTGTGTTTGGGCATCGGGCGGATCGAGGGGAGGGGGTGTGTGTGGGGCGTGTGTGCGGTGAAGAGTTTCGGGTTTGGGGATTGTTTTGGGGGCGGAAGGAGGGGGTGTTTGAGAGAGGAAGATATCGATTTCGGCGGAGGTGGCTTCGCTGATGGCGGGAGTGATGGGGGCGTTGGTTTCGTGGCTGGGGGGGGCGGGTGTGCTGTTGGAGGAGAGGACTTGGGGGAGGGTGCCGGGTTCAGGTGTGAACAGCGGAGAGAAGCGGGAAGTCACTTCGTCGAGGAAGACGACGTTCATTTGTGCGCCATCATCTTCGTCAAAAGCGACGGGTAGATCGGGGAGATGAACAGCGGTGATGTCGTCTTTGGGGGCGTTTTTGGCGATGGTTGCGTCATCATCGAAGGCGTTAGGCAGTTGGGAAGGAGAGAGCAGACTGGCTCCAGCGGAGGCGTAGGCGTCGAGTGCGGGATTAAAGGGGCGGGTTTGATCGTCGGCGAGTCCTTCGATCTTGATCTTGAGGACGCCGTGGGAGTTGGGGACTTGATCGTCGAAGAATTGGGAGGCTTCATCGAGATCGAGTTCGTTGTCTTTGTGGAAGGGGTCGTCGGAGATTTTGACGCGTTGAACCCATTGGGCGAGGGTTTGGTCGTTGTGTTGGGGGGCTTCTTCTTCGAGGACGCGCTGTAGGGCGCGTTGTAGGGCCGCAGGCGAGGCGAAGCGATCGTCGGGGTGTTTTTCGAGCAAGCAGAGGGCGATCTCTTGGAGGAGGACGGGGATGGCTTGTTTTTCGGAGATCATGGGGGGGGGAGGTTCGATCTGGATGGCGCGAAGGGTTTCGACAAGGGAGACGCGGGGATAAGGGGGTTGTCCGACACACATCTCGAAGAGGATGGTACCGAGGGCGAACATCTCGGAAGCAGGACTGCGTTCGTGGGTCGTCACTTGTTCGGGGGAGAGGTAGGTGGGATGTCCTTCGAGCAAGCCATTTTCGGTTTCGTAGCGAGGGCGGAAGATCTTGGCGACCCCAAAGTCGAGTAGGCAGGTGGTGCCGTCTTTGTCGATGCCGATATGTTCGGGGGTAAGGTTTCCGTGTAAGAAGATCTCGGTGGGATCGGCATACGCGGAGCGTTTTTCGTTTTTGCCGTAGGCGTATTGGAGGGCGTCACAGAGCCCAAGGAGGATGCGCGCTGCGTGGTGCCAAGGGATGGGGAGATCGTACTGGGCGAGGTGAGAGAACATGATCTGGCGGAGGGTGTGTCCCGAAAAGAAGGGCGTGACGAGGTAGAAAAAATCGTCGGAGACACCGTGAAGAATGGGAAGATAAAGGGTGGGATGGTGGAGCGTTGCGAGGCGTTCGAGTTCGTTGTGGAGGGCGTTGTGGAGTTTGGCGTCTTGGAGATGCTCGCGCAAGATCAAACGAAGCAAGACCTCGACAGGAGGGGCGTCAGGTTGGAAGTATTGGGCAACCCACAATTGGATTTGATTTTTGGGAGCGAGGGGCTTTCCCAAGATCAGGCTGCCGTCCGCAAGGGCATCTCCAGCTTTTAGGGTCATATCCTCACCGCAATGTCAGAAAAAGAATGATACCCACAAGAATCAAGATCACAAGGATGTTTCCGCCGATCCAGAGCATTTTGATGCGTTGTTTTCTTCGTTGGATCGTCTCGATAAGCCGAACATCCAACACGGTGTGTTCTCCGCCGCTATCGCGGAGATCATCGGGATCGCGTGGTTTGGGGATGGGGAGGTTTTGGGGGACGACGCGGGGCGGGGCGGCTTGCGCCAAACGGTAGTATTCGGGAGGGGGTTGGTTGGGATCGTAAGCGGCCCCTGCGAGCGGGGAAACCCCTTGTCGGATGGTGGCGGCTTCTTCGTCCACGCGGGAGGGAGAGGGCGAGTCTCCAAAATGGAAAGACAGTGCAGGGAGTTCGCCTTGGGACATGAAAGCGATATCGCTAAAGATCACCTCGTCTTGGGGATCTTCGTAGGGAGAGGGGCGTTTGGGGGAGAGGGAGATGTTGGTGGGGGCTTCGTCGGGATCGTCGTCTTCGGCGTTTTGTTGTGGGGTGTCGGCTTGTGGAGCGTGTTGGATGCTGGTGGATTCGCCTGCGAGGTCGTGTTCTTCGTCCTCTGCGTCGTAGTCTTTGTTCTCAAAGAGGCTAGAGAAAACGGAGGGCGAAGGGCTTTTTGAAGAAGTGTGGGCGGCATTTTGGGTGGGACGGACGTGCGTGATGTGGTAAGCTGCGGAGATATCGATGCCATGAGAGGGAGGGGAGGTGTTGGGTGCGAGGAGGGCTGCCGCGACTTCGGGAGAGATGCCTTCGATGAGCGGTGCGGTGCTTTGGAAGGCAAGTTCGGTGGCGATATTCGGGCGTGGTTCGGGGTTCACGGGTGAAGGGAGGGGCGTAGGAAGCTCAGCGGAGCCGAGTTTGTGGGGTGGCGTGGGAAGCTCAGCGGAGCCGAGAAAAGGAAGGGATGCGGGAAGCGGAGCAGGGCCGAGCGGTGGAAGGAGCGAAGGAAGTTCAGCGGAGCCGAGTTTGTGGAGCGGAGATTGGGTGAGGGTGGAAGCAAGGAGGTGGGAATGGCTTTGTGTGAGGGGAGTCTGGAGAGATGGTGCGGAATAACGCGGAACATCGGACGTATCGGCGAGGGGGTCGGGCGCTTTTGCGGAGGGTGCAAGGATTGGCGCATCGGTGTCGGGTGCTGCGAGAACAGAGGTGAGGGTGGGGTCGTTTGGGGTTGATGCTTGCGGATCTTGCGCCGCTTGTGAGAGTGGGGCGATGGGGCCGATGGGATTGATGGGATTGATTGGGAGGTCCGAGGAGGGGATGGAGGATAGCAACGTGGGTGCGGCGTTTGGAGAAGCGAGGGAGAGATTGAAGCCGAGGGCGTCGGGTTGTTCGGGTGGTTGTAAGAAGGGGTCGGAAAAGTCATCAAGAAACGAGAGGGGATCGTTGGAGGGTTTGACGTTCATGGAGAGGGCGTCAAGCAGGGAAGAGGAAGGCGAAGCGGTTTTGGGGGGAGGGGCGTCAAACAGCGAAGAGGACGAGCGAGTCGAGGCTGTAGGCGGGAGTGTGGGGGCTGTAGGCGAGAATGCAGGGGCTGTAGGCGGGAGTGCCGAAGTGAGGGGTGCCGAAGTGAGGGGCGATGCGAGCGGAGAGGGTGGGAGAGGGAGTTGTGCGTCGGAAGATTGTGCGTCGGTGATGTATTCGGTGTCTTCGGAGGTGAAGTTGGGTAGGTGGGCGTTGGGGTCGGTGGGGCGGGAGTGTTCGTATGTGGGGAGCAGATGAGGTGGAAGTGTCGAGACAGCGATGATCTTGGAGATGATCGGGGAAGAGGATTCGGATTCGGCGGTGGGTCGGGTGGATGGTGAGGGTATGGATGCGGAGGTCGGCGTGGGTGGGTTGATTTCTTTTGCGTAGTTGCGCAAGGAGTGTCGCAACTGGTCTTTTTCAGCGGAAGGAAGGACGGAATCGCGAAGGGTTTGATCGGTGGGGATGCCGATGACCGCGCCGGGGGGGAGATGGGAAGGGAGGTTGATCTTGGCTTCTTTGGAGGGGGTGGTGCGATGTTCTTCGGAAGAAGGTCGTTTTTGGGCGGCTTTGCGGAGTTCTTCGAGTGGTGCGGCCATGGTGGGTTCGATGGCGGCGTCATCTTCGGGGAAGAGGGTATCGAGGGAGGCGGGTGGTTGGCGCATGGGGTTTGGAGTGTGGGAGTCGAACATGCGCATGGGTGCGGGGGAGGGTGTGTAGGTGGGTCGTGTGGCATCGGTGGCGATCAGGGGTTCGCTCTGGGAAGTTTCGGCGGGAGGGGCGGGGAGGGGGTTGGGTTGTGCGTAGCGCTGAGCGAATTGGAGGAGGCTATCGCGGTGGAAGCCGGAGGGGGCGTCTTGTCGGATGATCTGTTCGAGGGCGCGCTGAACTTGGCGGGCGTCTTGAAAGCGGTCGTCAGGTTTTTTTTCGAGGAGTTTGAGGACCAATTGGTCGAAGGATGCGGGGATACGGGGAGAGCGTTTTCGGAGGGGTTCGGGCTGATTTTCGAGGATGGCGTAGATTAGTGTGGGGAGCATATCACCGAGAAAAGGGCGTTGTCCGGTGCAGAGTTCGTACATAATGATGCCAAGGGCGAAGAGGTCGGAGCGGAGGTCTTGGGGGCGTGCGGTGATCTGTTCGGGGGACATATAGGAAGGGGTGCCTTTGATAACGCCCGTTTGAGTTTTGTGTTGGACGCTTGAGGCTTTGGCCATACCGAAATCGATGATCTTGATGAAGCCATCGACGGTGAGGAGCATATTTTCGGGTTTGAGGTCGCGGTGGATCAGGTCGAGAGGTTTGCCATCGCGCCCGACGCTGGTGTGTGCGTAGAACAGGCCCTTGCAGACGCCAATCATCATCTGTGCGACAAGTGTCCAAGGCAGAGGCTGTCCCGTTTTTTGGACGTGATCTTCGAGGATGCGCCCGAGGTCTTGGCCTCGGATGAGTTCCATGACGATGTAGTCGAGTTCGTTGTGCTGGCCGATGTCGTAGATTTCGACGACGTTGGGGTGTTGGAGTTGTGCGGCGAGGTGAGCTTCGTTGAGGAAGATCTCGTGGAGTTTGGGGGTTTCGAGGGCTTTGGCGTGGACGATCTTGATCACGACGTCTTTGGAGAACCCACCGACCCCAAGCTGCTGTGCCTTCCAGACCTCGGCCTGTCCACCTTTTCCAAGGCGCGCTTCGACGATGTATTTTCCGCCTGCGATGGATGTGCCTTCTTTGACGATCATGGCGTTGCTTCTTTTTGGCTACAGCAAGGAGACTCTTGCGAAGTGATGGCAGAATCAAGCAACAAGCGGCATGGATTGGTGATGGTCGGGGGTGGCGTTGGTCTGGGCCGCATGTTCTTTGACAGGGTACTGATGCGCGGTTTTCTGTCAAGAGAACAGACCGCCGCGAGCCGAGTACATCGCATCGGATGAAGAGAACAGACCGCCGTGAGCCGAGTACATCGCATCGAATCAAGAGAGGGCTGACGCGGTTGGGCTTGTTTTGTGGGTTGGGTTAATTTTCGAGGGCGAAGCGGACGGGGATGCGGAATTCGGCCCAAGGGCGGCGAAAGCCTGTGGGGAGGATGGGCAGAGGGAGGGCAGCGCTGACCATGCGAACGGCTTCTTGATCAAGGACACCATAACCGCTGGAACGTTCGATGGATGGGGGTGTTGCGAGGCTCCCTTGGGAAGTAATGCGCAATCGCAAAACGACGAGTCCTTCGAGGCCCATGCGCTGAGCCATAGGGGGATAGCGTTTGTGGCGCTCGATGGCGTGTCCAAGTAGGCGTCGGTAAGGGCCGAGATCGACGGGAGGTGAGGGTGGTGCAGGAGGTGAGGGCGGAGTCGGAGGTGTGGGAGGTGTCGGAGGTGTGGCACGCAGGGCTTGAAGGGGTTGGGTGAGGGGGACGGGGACGGTTTGAGGGCGAGGGGCGGATGTGGTGATGGGGCGAGGGAGCGGTGGTGAAGGGACAGGCGGGCGTGCGGGGATTTGTCGGATCTGGCGCTTGGGTGGGCGTTGTGGGCGGCGGCTCTTGCGCTTGGGGGTTGGTTTGGGGGGTGTGATGGGGCGTGGAAGAGTGCGAGGGCGTGGCGGAGGTGGCGGAGGAGGCGGAGGGACAGGGCGTGCAACGATCTGGATGCGCAGCGGCGGAGGCGGCGGAGGCGGCGTGTGCATCGAGAGAGGGAGCCAGCCGAGAAGCCCGTGAACAAGCAAGGCAAAGATCAACGAAGTCGCCCATGAGTGGGCGCGTTTGCGGGGTGGTGTGGAGGGGATGTGTGTGGATGAGGGCATGGCTTCTTTCCAAAAGGAGGTCTAGGGCGATGGTGTGGGTTTGATATCGGAGGCGGCGAGCGAAACCGATTGGAACTGGAGTTTGGCGGCGAGGTCGAGCACGAAGACAGCGTGTTGGAGCGCGACTTTGCTATCGGCGCGGATGACGAGGTCTTTGTGCTGTTTGCGGAGTTTTTGAAGGGCCGAAGGGAGGGCTTTTTTGGTGATGTCTTGGCCGTCGACTTGGTATTCGCCGCGTTTTCCGACGGTAAGGAGAAGGGGTTTTTGGGGACTCGTTTGTGTACTTTCAGCGGTGGGGAGTTCAACTTTGAGGCCACGGATGCGTTCAAAGTTGGAAGCGAGAACAACGAAGATCAGCAAGATGAACACGATATCGATCAGGGGAGTGAGTCCGACTTCTGGAGTCGGTCGTTTGGGGGCATCAAACATGGCTGGACTCGCTCGGTGATTGGGGAGTCTCGGACGCGGTGCGTTGGATTGAACGCCTTGGGGCATCAAACATGGCTGGACTCGCTCGGTGGTTGGGGAGAACGCCCTGCGTGGTTTTCGAGGGTTTGCGCGGTGGTTGGCTTGTTTGAGTGGGTGGCCTCTTCGGGCCAAGGCTCTTCGAGTGGCGGCAAGACGTGAAGCATCCGTTCGACCGTATCGCGCATTTGAAGGCGGAGGTTTTCGAGGCGGCTTGTGAGGTAGTGATGCCCTGCGAGCGTAGGGGCAGCGACGACAAGACCTGCTGCAGTCGTCAACAGCGCTTGCCAGATCCCCGAAGATAGGGCGGCTGCGTTGACGTTGGACATCCCTGCGCCTTGAAGACCAAAGAACAACTGCACCATCCCAACCACCGTCCCCAAAAGGCCCAACAATGGGGCGATTTGTGATATCAGCGCGAGCAGCGGAAGGTTGTGATCGTGTTGGCTTAGCTCTAACATCCCGACACGTTGGGCTTCCGCAGCCACTCGATCTGGGCGCGTTCTCGCAAGGCGCGCAGAGGCCGAGATCATCCGCGCAACAGGATGGTCGATCTTGTCTGCCGCTTCAGCGGCTTCGTTGTAGTGCATCGCTCCGATACGTTGCAAGATCGAATCGACCCAAGGCAGGTGGTTTGCGCGTATCTTTCGATACAGCCAAAGGCGCTGTCCAAAGATCGTGAGCGCAAGCACCGAACACAGGTAGATCGGCCACATCGCCCATC
The DNA here is from genome assembly GCA_963169055.1 of Myxococcota bacterium. GTDB lineage: Bacteria > Myxococcota_C > UBA6777 > UBA6777 > UBA6777 > JAKLKB01. The sequence continues at coordinate 5,890 of CAUJFU010000508.1, read as the reverse complement.
CGCCTTGCTCCAAAAGGTTTGCTACTGTCATCGACAAATTCTTTCTTTATTTGGATGCCGCGTCATGTCTTCGCTCTTTACCACAATGACTTGTCGAGTGATTGGGCTGAAAACAAAGGCTTTTTCCTTTGATCCACCCAAAAGGAGCCACAACATGTGAGAGGGGAGCGGCGTTGTCAAGATCTAAATCTTCTTGAAATCGATGTGTTGGGATTGTTCGATGTGTTGGGATTGTTCGATGTGTTCGATGTGTTCGAGGAGAGCGTGTTGGTAGGCATGGGGAGGGAGCCATCCTTTTTCAAGGGGCGGATCGTGGGGTTTCAGGGCGCATTGTTTTTCAAGCCAAGAGCATTTGTGGGCAAAGAAGCGTTTGAGCAGAGCGGGTGGATGTTGTAGGAGAGCATCGCTAAACAGCCATCGTTCGGGCGGGAGCGGGTAGGAGAGCGGGGAGGCGTCGGTGATCTCGACGAGATGGCAGAGATAGAAGAGGTGTTGATCTTCGACCAAGGATTCGTCTAGCAAACGCCATCCCCACTGTAGGAGTGTGCGGCGCAACAGTTCTTCTTGGGTGTTGCTTTGGAGTAGAGCGTAGCGCAGGCCCATCTTGTGGAGATCGCGAGAACTCAAAAGCCGTTCGATGGTGTTTCGTCCCATCCCTGCGAGGATAACAGCATCGACTTCGCCGTCTTGGAGCGTAGACAGACCATCGCCACGGCGTATCTGCAAAGGGGCTTCGGGGAGATAAAGTTGGTGGTTAGCTTGCGCCAAGGCGATGGGACCGGGGTTTTTGTCGCAAGCGATCACGGTTTGCGGGTGTCCTTGGGCGAGCAGATGCAGCGGAAGCAAGCCGTGGTCTGTGCCGATATCTGCGATGCGCCATTCAGGGCGAACCCACCGACGAAGCGCATCAAGACGTGGTCCCAACAAAGGCAGCGGGTTGTGTTCTCGGTCGACGGGCAAAAAAGCAGGTGTTGTGGAGGACATCTGTGTTTGGGATGGGTGTGTTGTGGAGGACATCTGTGTTTGGGATGGGGGTGTTGTGGAGGACATCTGTGTTTAGGTGCGCTCGTGTGCGTTGGTGTTGGTGTGTGTTGGTGTGTGTTCGGTGCGCGGTGTTGGGGTGCGCTCGTGTGTTCGGTGCGCGGTAGTATTTGTGGAAGGGGGCTACTCTCCGATGGGGATACCTTTTCCGTCCTCGCTATCGTTGGGGTTGGAAGGGCTTTTTTCGTTGCTTTCGCCAAAGAGCAGCCAAGCGGGGGCTTCGAGATCTTCGAATTGTTGGGGGACGGATTGGAAGAGGTTGTGCATGGCTTGGCTGCGCAGATCCATGAGTTGACGGAGAGCGCGTTCGAGATTGGGTTCAAAGCGTCGGATCAAGCGATAAGATTCGATGGGCAGATGAAGCAAGATGCCGCCATCGGGCATCCAGACGGAGGCTGTGGTGGGTTCGTTGTTGAGCAGAGAGAATTCGCCGAAGGTATCGCCTTCGGACAACGTAGCGAGGTGAATCCTCCGACCATCGGGGGTTTGCGCCATCACGACAGCTTCGCCGTGTAAGATCACGAAAAGCCCGGGGGGTTCGACACCTTGTTCAAAGACTTTTTCGTCCACCTCGATCACGCGCAAGCGAAAAGCACGCAACAAGCTGTCTTTGGTTTCGACTTGGGAAAAGACATCGCTGAGTTTGAATAGGTTTTCGAGATTGCGGCGTTTGATGAGTTGTTGGAGGGAGTGGATGAGTTGAGGGTGTCTGTGGGCGAGGGCGGACATCAGGGCGGCATCGACGCACCAAGCGACGCCCGCTCCTTGGGAGACCACCGAAGCGCGGCGGGCCACCGTGGTCAAGAGCGACATCTCGCCGATGAACGTGGGAGCTTGGAGGGTAGCGAGCTTGACGACTTCCTTGTTGGGACGGCGTTGTTGGATCTCGACGCTGCCATGAGAGAGCAAGTAAAAGGTGCGGTCGGTGTTGCCTTGTTCGATCAGGATCTTTCCGGGAAAAAGCTGGACAGGCTGCACCATCAAGGCCAGTTCGTAGAGGTCGTTTGCGTTGAGATCGCCAAACAGCGCGGGAGAGGGAAGCGGCGAATGGGGCGGGAGTCCGATGCCTTCGAGATTGAGTGCTAAGGAGTAGGCTTCTTGGATCTGTCCGTCTTCGTCGGGAGGGAGTGTGAGATTGTGTGGGGCCGCTGGATGGGGGCTTTGGGGGAGGCCGGGGATGCGTCGATCGATCGCAAAGCGCTCCGCAAGTTCGCGCACAAGAGGGGGTTGTGCAGCTTCGGGTAAGTGCATTCGCACCAAGGCGAGTGCGCTAAAGAATTCGCCTCGCAAGGAGGCTACACGCACCGCAGAAGTCAGCATCGCAGCGGCCAGATCGGCCTCCCCACGGCTGGCGAGGTCATTTGCAAGAAATACCCGTGCTTTGACAGCGTCAGGTTGTTGTGCAACGGCGCGGATCTTTTCTCCTAAGCTCATGATCGTCCCTTTCTTCGGTGGCCTTGGGGTGGTGTGTCTTGGTGCGTGGGAGCTTGTGCGAAAGGCCCGTACTGTGTGGGCTTGTTGTCGTACATAAACGCTTGGGGGCGTTTGGACTCCGTTAAAGCGCTGCGTCTAGCCTTGTGGTACACCAACGCAGGACTCGTCGCAAGTCTCTTCTGTGGGGCGTTGGTGAAAGCCTGTTGACTCTTGGGGTGGGTGGCTTAGCTTTGGCGCTGTTTGTTTGAAACCCCGTGTTTGCGCTACTTCAAGCGGTGCAGACGTTGGATTGAAAAACGTAGGTACACTCCGCCAACACGGGGTCAAGGGGCGAACGTCCCTTGTGGGGTGTGGGGTGAAACCCCACAAACACCATCCAAATGTAAAAGGCGGGGGCTTGCCCGTCTGGTTGGTAAAGTACAGGTGAAACCCCACAAACACCATCCGAACGTGTAAGTCCCATCGGATACAACAAAAGCGAAGCGATGTGCGTAGAGAGGAAAAGGGTGAGACTGTGTTAGAAGGTTTGCGAGCGTGGTGGAGTCGTTTTTTGCATCCGGGGAGTGCGTTGGCGTACCGACCGATCTTGCACCATGTCAACGCGCTAGAGGCGAAGATGCAGGGGATGTCGGCATCGGATCTTGCGGCACAAACAGCGGTGTTTCGTGGGCGGCTAGAACAAGGTGCGCCGCTGTTGTCTTTGATTCCTGAGGCATTTGCGGCAGTGCGTGAAGTGGCGCGGCGCGAGTTGGGGATGCGTCACTTTGATGTGCAGATCTTGGGTGGTGTGGCGTTGGCACACGGTAGCATCGCAGAGATGAAAACGGGTGAAGGAAAGACGTTGGTGGCGACGTTGCCTGCGTACCTGTATGCTTTGCAAGGAAAAGGCGTGCATGTGATCACGGTCAACGATTACCTTGCAGCGCGAGATGCCGAATGGATGGGAAAGATCTATCGCTTTTTGGGCCTTGAGGTGGGGGTGGTCTTGGAGGATATGGGCGAAGGTTCGGCGGAGACAGAACGCAGACAAGCGGCGTACCGTGCCGATATCACATACGTCACCAACCACGAAGTGGTTTTTGATTATTTGCGCGATCATCTTGCGACAAGCCCCGATGAATTGGTTCAACGCCCACCGCATTTTGCGATCGTGGACGAAGTCGATCTGTTGTTGATCGATGAGGTCCGTACGCCCTTGATTATCAGCGGTCCTGCGCACGAAGATGTGTCCTTGTTTGCGGAAGTCGATAAGGTCGTGCGCAAGCTACAGATGGGCCCTGATATCCGCTTTCATGCACGCACCAAGACGGCCACTTTGACAGAGGTCGGACAAGAAAAGGTCGAGTCGATGTTGGGGCGCAATCTCAGCGAACCGAGCCAGCTTCCGTGGTTTCATGCGATCCACCAATCGGTCCAAGCACACGGGGCCTACAAGCGAGACGTCGATTACATCGTCAAAGGCGGAGAAGTCCAACTGATCGATGAGCATACAGGTCGCGTCTCTCCTGACAAGCGATTTTCAGATGGCTTGCACCAAGCCCTCGAAGCCAAAGAACGCTTGCGCGTACAGGCCGAAGATCGGACCTTTGCGCGGATGAGTTATCAACAGTACTTTCGGTTGTATCCGCGCCTTTGTGGGATGACGGGGACGGCAGCTTCGGAAAAACAAGAGTTTCAACAGACCTACGGCTTGCAAGTCGTGACGGTTCCCACCAACCAGCCCGTCCAGCGCAAGGATTTTATGGACGCGATCTACGCGACCAAGCGGGAAAAACACGAAGCGGTCGTCACAAGCATCGAAGAGATCCACAAAGACGGACAGCCGATCTTGGTGGGGACGACTTCGGTCGAAGAATCCGAGCAGCTTGCGCGGCTTTTGCGAAAAAGCGGCCTTTCTTGCGAGATCCTCAACGCCAAAGATCACGACCGCGAAGCCGAGATCATCGCACAGGCCGGACGGCGCGGCGCGATCACTATCTCCACCAACATGGCGGGGCGTGGAACCGATATCTTGCTCGGCGGAAACCCCGAAAAGCACGAACCCACCGACTCGATCCATGCGAGCAAAACCTTTAAGACCACCAAACAAGCCAGCGCAGACAAAAAGAAGCCCCACCCACGTAGCGCCGAATCCACCGATGCCAACGCCCGAAAGATCGAAGAAGAGCGGGCAGCGGTGGTCCAAGCAGGGGGTCTCTTTGTGATCGGAACAGCGCTTCACGAATCTCCGCGCCTAGACAACCAGCTTCGCGGTCGTGCAGGCCGCCAAGGTGATCCCGGGGCCTCGCAATTCTTTGTCTCTCTCGAAGACGAGATCTTCGAAAAGTACGGAGAGACCGAGATATCCGCTATCCATCTCGATCTCGAAGAACGAGAGCACCCCGAAGGCGAAGAGATTGAAGACCGCAATGTCCGCGCTATCCTCTATGCCTTGCGCGACAAAGTCGCCTTTGAACACCGCTCCGAACGCGCCGAAACCCTCAAATACGACACCGTTGTTCACCAACAGCGCGAACAGATCTACCACTGGCGTCAATCCATCCTGCTCGGCGCTCCGACTCTCGACGAACACCGCACGCAGGCTCACTCCATCCTCGCCGAAGTCCTCGCCGATCAAGTCCATCTCGCTCTCCACGATCTCCAGCCCGACGAAAATCTCCAAGCCATCTATGCCGAACTCGAAGATATCTTGCGCGATATCTTCCGCACGCCCCTCACGGTCCCTCGACTCCCCGAAGGCCGCGACCTTCCGTCCTCCGTCGCACAAGCCCTACTCCCCGCCGTCCAAGAAGCCTTTGAACAGCGTTTGACAGGCAAGGATGCTCAACAGCGCGCTACCATCGATCTCCAAAACACCCTTCTTCTCGAAAGCATCGACGACGCTTGGATCGATCACCTTAACGCCATCGAACGCCTCGAAGACAACGTCAGTCTCTACGGCTACGCCGAACAAGACCCGATCGTGATCTTTCGCAAAGCCGCTGGACTCCAATTTGGCGAACTCTTGGCCGAGATCCGCTTGCGTGCTGTCAGCCTATGGTTCGCCCTCGAACTCGATTCCTCCGCTCCTTCCGCCTCTTCCACATCTACCTCCCCTCCTCCCTCCAAGAAAAAGGCCGATAAGCCCAAGCATCCGCTCCTCCATCCCTCCAACCGCAAACGCCGCAAACGCAAAATGGCCTAGTCCCCTGCCGCTTTTTGTTTGTCTGTTTGTGGGCTGATCGATTTGTTGGTTTATGGGGTTCCACCCCACGCCCCGCGTCCTTGTCGCAGCCCCCTTGACCCCGTATTGGCGGGGCACACAGGCGTTTTTCAAACGAACACCTGCGCCGCTTGAGGCTCCGCGAACACGGGGGGGCTTAGCTGTAGAGGGCTTCTTGGAGGCGGGTGGAATAATCGAGCAATGTTTGGTGTG
>CAUJFU010000507.1 GCA_963169055.1 Myxococcota bacterium | reverse complement strand
AGCGGGTGTAGCCCTCGCGGATCGCGGTTTCGCTCAATCCTTCGCCGACCTTCAGGGTGTCGATGTAGGCGGCGATATCCTCGCGCTCGCCCATAAGCTTGGCATCGGACTGAACGAGGCTGACAAGTTGCTCGCGGCTCATCTTCTGTTTGCCCGGACTTTGCTGGGAGAATCGAGTGATCAGGTCCATGATGTAGTCGTAATCAATAAGAGCAGAGGCAAAAAGCACAAGCTCAAAATCAAGTTGTTCCACCTCTGGGATAACTGCTTCGATGCCTTTACCCTGTTGCGCTTTCTGGCGTTGGGCGGTTTGCAGGTACGCACTGCGGAAGCCGAGAAGTTCGTCTTTGGGTAGGATTCGCTCAATGGTTGCGGTGTTGTCCTCGGTGAGATCGGTGTATTGGTCAAGTTGGGTTTTGAGTCGCTGAACTTCTTTGAAATAGCCGATGAAGGCAGCGCGAGCTTCGTCGCCCTTGAGATTGGGCACATCCTCTGGGGCGCAAGCAAGGCCCTGCGTCTTCATAAAGTTGTCGAGCTTCTGCACGGCAGCTTCGAGTTTTTGGATGACGACAGGAGCTTTGTCCACGAGCCAGACTTCGCGGTCTTGTTGGCTGGCGTTTTCACCCGAAAAGCGGGCAATCGCGGCATCTACAGCCTCTTGTTGTTGTCGAAAGTCGAGGATGTTACCGTAAGGCTTCGTTCCGTTGAGCACGCGATTGGTTCGGGAAAAGGCTTGGATCAAGCTGTGGTATGTGAGGTTTTTGTCCACATACAGCGTATTCAAGTATTTGGAATCGAAGCCCGTGAGCAGCATGTCCACGACGATGGTGATGTCGATTTTTTGTGCGTGGGGATAGTCGGCTTTCGGCCACTGCTGGTCTTTGATGCGTTTCTGTACATCCTGATAGTAAAGATCAAACTCGCCGATTCTGTGGTTTGTGCCGTAGCGGGCGTTGTAGTCAGCGAGGATGGCTTTGAGGGCTTCTTTTTTCTTTTCGGGTTCTTGTTGGTTGTCCTCTTTTTCTTGAAGCAGATCTTCTTGAATTTGCCTGACATCGGCATTCCCATCGGCGGGTGGCGAGAAGACACAAGCGATGTTCAGCGGTTTGAACGCAGTATCGGCGTCTTTTTTCTCTGCTTGTATGGTCTTGAACAATTCGTGGTATTCGATGGCATCGTTGATGGAGGCAGTGGCAAGCAACGCATTGAATCGGCGTTGGTTGGTCGCGGCGTCATGCTTCGAGAGTATGGCCTCGATGATAGCCCTCTTGGGAAGGGCTTCTCCGGGTTCGGGGATGTTCTTTCCTTCAGGCTTGAAATAGTCGATATGAAAGCGCAGGACGTTTCCATCTTCGATGGCGTGGGTGATGGTGTAAGCGTGAAGCTGTTTTTGGAAGAGTTCGAGGGTGGTTTTATACGAAGCTTGCTGCTCCTCCACTTTTACGCGGGAAGCATTCTCCTCAAAGATGGGTGTGCCGGTAAAGCCGAATAGTTGGGCCTTGGGGAAAAATTCTTTGATCGCCTTGTGGTTCTCGCCAAACTGAGAGCGGTGACACTCATCGAAAATGAAGACGATGCGTTTGTCTCGCAGTGGCTCTAGTTGCTGTTTGTAGGTGGGCTGGTCGTTCTTTTTCCGTTGTTTGTTGTACTTGCTGCTTTCGTCCAAAGCGAGGCCGAGTTTCTGGATGGTGGTGACAATGACCTTGTCGGCGTAGTCGTCGGAGAGTAGGCGACGAACAAGGGCGTTGGTGTTGGTGTTTTCCTCGACGCAACCCTCTTGGAACCTGTTGAACTCCTCGCGTGTTTGTCGGTCGAGATCTTTGCGATCCACGACAAAAAGGCATTTTTCAATGTCAGGGTTGTCTTTGAGCAGAGTCGACGCTTTGAAAGAAGTAAGCGTCTTGCCGCTGCCTGTCGTGTGCCAGATGTAACCGTTGCCGTTGTTTTGGTGGATACAGTCAACAATCCGCTTTACTGCGTACACCTGATAAGGTCGCATCATCATAAGCTTTTGTTCGCTGGCGATAAGCACCATGTAGCGGCTGATGGTTTGGCCGAGTGTGCATTTGGCAAGGAAGGTTTCGGCGAAGCTGTCGAGATGGACGATCTTTCTGTTGGCCTCGTCTGCGAATTGGTAGACGGGGAGGAAACGTTCGTCGGCGTCGAAGGAAAAGTGGCGAGCATTGTTGTTTGCGAAATACCATGTATCAGTGCGGTTGCTCACAATAAACAGTTGGAGAAAGCAAAGAAGGGTTTTGGTGTAGCCGTTGCCGGGGTGATTTTTGTATTCGACGATCTGTTCCATGGCACGGCGGGGATGGATACCGAGGTCTTTTAGCTCGATCTGAACACAGGGAACACCGTTGATAAGGAGCAGAACGTCATAGCGGTGGTAGCTGTAATCTGTGTTGATGCGGAGTTGGTGGATGACCTCGAAGGTGTTTTTGCACCAGTCTTTGATGTTGACAAGGGTGTAATTCAACGGTGTTCCGTCGTCGCGGGCAAAGTCATTGCGATGACGCAAGGTGTGAGCTGCTTTAAACACGTCGGGGGTAACGATATCATCGAGCAATCGGGCAAACTCGCCATCTGTAAGGTTGACGCGGTTTAGAGCCTCGAACTTTTCGCGGAAGTTGTGCTCCAAAGTTGCGCGGTTGTTGATATCTGGGCGATAGGTATACTTGAGTTCTGTCAGCTTTTGGATGAAGCTTTTTTCGATTTCTTTTTCGGCCATGGACGATATCCTACAGCGATGCCCCTCTGTAGCACAGGGCGGGAGTGAATCTTTGTGGGTTGCTACCATAGCTTGACCTTCGTGCGTGATCAAGCACGTTGTTTGCGGAGCGTATCGTCGGTCTTGTGTGATGGCCGAGCTTGTTGTTTGAGGTCGGGGCGATACGTTGTGGAACCTTCACATCCCACACCTCTCGAACAACTTCGGATCTGGTTTCCGCTCGGAGGCTCTTGACGGTCTCCATCGGCGCAAGGATAGAGCGAAGGCTACCGCTCGGGAGGTTGGCAGAGAAAAACTCCCGTGTTCGCGCTATTTCAAGCGGTGCCGTCGTTGGTTTGAAAAACAGTGATCACCCCGCCAACACGGGGTCAAGGGGCGACAGTCCCTTGTGGGGTGTGGGGTGAAACCCCACAAAAGCCGAAGAACGGGGAAGGGCCGAACAGACGGGAAAGATCGAAGAGAGGGGGGGGATTAGCGACCGCGCAGATGCTGTGCGATACGGAAGATATCGGCGAGGACACCGGCGGCGGTGACGGCTCCGCCAGCGCCAGCACCTTGGACGATCATGGGGTATTCTTGGTAACGTTCGGTGGTGAAGGCGACGAAAGACTCGGAACCACGGAGGCGTGTGGCGGGATGATGGTTGGGGATGCCGACGGGACCGACGCGGGCTTCGAAGGGTTCGTTGGGTGCGGTGGGAGGGACGAGGATGGCGAGATAACGGAAGGTCTTGTTGTCGGATTGGAGGGCGTCGATGTGTTGTTGGAAAGCGCGGTCGTGTTGTTCGAGGGCGGCGAAGAAGTCGTTGAGATCGCGTTTGGCGAGGATATCTTCGGGGACGAGGGGTTCGACGGTGATCTGTTCGAGTTCGATGGGAAGGCCGAGTTCGCGGATCAGGATCAGGGCTTTTCGGGCGACATCGAGGCCGGAGAGATCATCTTGGGGTTGAGGTTCGGTATAGCCGAGTTCACGGGCGGTTCGGACGGCTTGAGAGAGGGGAGTCCCCGACATGACTTTGTCGCTGAGGTAGCCGAGGGTTCCCGAGAAGGAGCCTTCGATGCGGAGGACGCGATCGCCTGTACGGACGAGGGATTGGAGGGTGTCGATCACAGGGAGGCTTGCACCGACGGTGGTTTCGTAGCGATAGGCGCGATGGTGGGTGCGTGCGGATTGGAGAAGTTCTTGTCGTTCGGGCCAAGGGATGGTGAGGGGTTTTTTGTTGGCGGCGACGACGTGGATTCCGCGAGCAAAGGCTTCTTTGTAGAGCAGTTGCATTTCGGAAGCGGCGGTACAATCAACAAGGATCGGAACAGGCAAACGGCGCAAGCGATCGAGTGCAGCAAGCAAGTGAGGGGTATCGTGAGGCGAACGGATGGACTTGGGGAGATCGTGGATCTGGCTGGTGGGGGCGATGCCTTCGGGGTGAAAGGCGATCTCGCGGCTGTTGGCAAGTCCAACGAGACGCAAGTGGACGTCGTGTTGTTCGCGTAGCTTTTGATGTTGGGTTTGAAGTTGCTGTTGAAGCTGGCTGCCGACAACGCCTTGGCCGAGGAGAAAGACGCTGACATCTTGGTGAGCGAAGTTAAAGGCCGCATGGACGGTGCGAACGGCGACGTGGGTATCTTGGGCGTCGATGACGCAGGAGATCGAACGAGAGCTTTTGCCTTGGGCGATGGCGAGGACAGAAACACCGACCGTTCCGAGGGTTCGGAAGAATCTTCCTGTGACGTCTTCTTCGGGAGACATGCCTTCGCCGACAAGAGAGAGCAAAGTGACAGGGGCCACGATCTCGAAGGGTTCGGCTTCTTGGCGGAGGCGTTCGGCGCTGAGTTCGGCTTCGAGGACACGGACGGCATCGGCGAGGCGTTCGTGTGGGAGGACGACAGCGACGGCTTGGCCGTGGGCGGGTTGTGTGGCCATCCAGAGGGGGATATCAGCTTGGCGGAGAGCTTGGAGGACACGCTCGCTCATGTGGGCTTGTTTGGAGAGTTTGCGCCATCGGATATCGATCAATGCGAGGTTTTCGAGCGAAGTGACGCAGGTGGGTCGGTTGTCGAGGTCTTTGCGTTCGCGGTGGATCCAAGTGCCGTGATCTTCGGGAGATTCGACATTTCGGATACGCATCGGGATATCGGCTTCAAGCAGCGGGAGCATGGTGCGTGGGTGGAGAACGCGAGAGCCATAATGCGCCAGTTCGAGGGCTTCGAGATAGCTGAGTTGTTGGACAGGATAAGCGTCGGGGACGATGGCGGGATCGGCAGTCATGACGCCCGGGAGGCTGGTCCAACGCTCGACACGTTCGGCTTCGAGGAAGTTGGCAAGCAAGGTGGCGGTGTAATCGGAGCCATTGCGCCCAAGCGTCGTGACGCATCCGTCTTCGGTTTGGCCGATGAATCCTGTGTGAACGGTGATCTTGTTTCCCCACTGTTGCGAGAGATCGCGCAATCGCTCGCGGCTGATCGCATTGTTGACCTCGGCAGCACCGAAGTTATCGTCGGTGACAAGCCATGTGCGAGCGTCGACATCGGTGGCGTCAAAGCCTTCAGCTCGAAGCAAGAGAGCGAGTAGGCGGGCGCTGAGGCGTTCGCCAAAGGACATCACAAGATCGAGAGATTGTAGGGTTTTCTGGCGAAGGAGGCTGATCCCAAGCAAGATCTGACGAAGCGGCGTAAGAAGTTCGCGGGCCTGCGGTGTCATCTTCAAGGCATCGTCTAGGTCGCCGCGTGGATCGCGATCTGTGCGCATCTGCCGCATGCAAGCGAGCGCGTTGTGCAGGGCGAGATCGTGGATGTGATCGACGAGGGCCTCTGCTTCGGTGATTTTGCCCTGTGCAGCGGTGTGTGCAGCTTGGAGCAACATCTCGGTGGTGTCGCCGATCGCGGAAACCACGACAGCAGTAGGGCCTTCGGTGTGTGTGTGTGCGATGATGCGGATCACACGATGGAGCAGATGAGGCTGGTGAAGGGAGGTTCCGCCAAACTTGAGGACTCGGAAACGAGAGTGCGCTTGCATCGATCAAGCCTCCACAGGGCGACGAAGAAGGACGCGCTTGTCGATAGGCCACGCTCAGGCAACGAAGCAGGTGGCTGTTTTGCGCGTCGGAATGGTTGCGTCGGAGTAGCGCAACGCTGCGGATGCGTCAAGGGGGAACCACACCAACAGCGGTTCAGAAAAGTCACGTTGGGGATGGGGTTTCAACAGCGGTTTAGAAAAGTCACGTTGGGGATGGGGTTTTGTGGGGCATTGCCCTACGCCCCACCATACAGGGCTTGCGAAACGCGATGTTTATCAGCGCACAAGCGAGCACTTGCGAAACACGATGTTTATCGGCGCACAAGCGAGTACTTGCGGGATGCTGTGTAGAACGACGCACAAGCGAGTGCTTGCGGAATGCTGTGTAGAACGACGCACAAACAAGTGCCTGCGGTATGCGAGAGCGGAGCGATCTCTTGACGGGGTTGGGTTCCTCTGTCAACATCCGACAGATGTGTTTTTTAGGATAAAGGGCCGCCCTTGAAGCCGTTGCAAATCGCGGATAGAAGGGAAGTTGTGTCGAGAACATCGGGGTGGCGCAGTAGATGAAACCAACGAAGGAGGTTTGAATGAGCGAACAAGGACAAGGCGGTGCCTCACAGGCCGCTGTGGTGCAACAAGGTGAATGGATCGAACAGGGCTTGTTTTTCCAAGGCGAAGCGCCGCCTGTCAGCGGAGAATGGAAGCCCGGGGACTGGGTAGAGATCCCCCACGAACACTATATCCCCGTCAGCAAGGCGCGTTTCGTGCGCGCCATCAACCAACATCCCCAAGTGGCGGCCAACGAAGAAGGCTTTCGCCACTTGATGGAGCTTTCCGAAGGGTTGTACCACTTCTTTTACCATCGTGTCCTCAATGAGTTGAAAGAAGATTACGAGTACTTTGCGCCCGATACAGGCGAACAGATGCGCGAAGGTGTTTCGGAAGAAGAGTTGTTGTGGCGGGAGCGTCGGTTTTTGACGAATTTCCTCAAGACGATGTTCCGAGGCAACTTCAACCCGATGACCGAAGAGGACTATGTGCGGGCCTGTGAACACAGCTATTTGTTCGATCTGCCCGTGGATATCAACTGGAATGTGTTCGATCCTCGGATGTTGACGCAATACTTTGAGCATCTGAAGACCCCCGAGGGCCAAAAGCAAGAAGAGAGCTTGGGGCTTGATGAACCTGTGGAACAAGCGCTGTCTTTGCCGAAGGAATTCGACAACAACATCTTGGTGTTTCACCGAGGGATCGAGCGCGACAAGACCGAAGGTCTGTTTTTGATGGAAAAGATCGACTTTTTGTTGTCGCGAGCGTTGGGGGTGGTGCTGGTACTGATCCAAATCCTGATCGAAAAACTGCGCGGTGACAAAAAATCTGGAAACGTCTTGGTGGAGTTTTTTGGCGAAGATAAGTCCAAGCCCGAAGCGGTGTCTGGAAACGATGAAGAACGAACCACCGTGTTTGAACGCCGATGGGTGCGCCGTCAAAACCTTGCGACACAACCCAAAGCAGCCACCCAATTGTTCAAACCGATCAAGCTTCAAGAACCCGCGATGCAACGTGTGATTAGCTTGTTTCGTTTGCGGCCTCCGACCCCTCCGAGTTGGATGGAAAAGATCCCTGTGCTAGGCAAGATCATCGCGGCAAAGAAGCCCCCCGAAGGTGCGCGGGATTGGACGATGCACATCAAGATGTTCAAGCATATCCCGCTTGCAGACAGCGAGATCATCTTCCCCGAAAAAAACATGCGGATGAAGTCCTTCGACGTGACAATGTTGGTGATCACCGTACTCTTGGGCTTTTTCGCACTTTACAAAAGTCTGAAAGGTGGCAGCGGAAGTGCCGCATTGATCGTGGTTTCGGTGTTGGCTGCGTATTCGGTCAAGTTGGTGTTGGGCTACCGCCGCACGAAGGCGACCTACCAAGCCAAGATCACGCAAGACCTTTACAACAAAAACCTTGATAACAACATCGGTGTGTTGCAGTACCTGATGGATACGCTCGAAGAACAAGAGTTCAAAGAGGCGATCTTGTGCTATTACATCCTGTACGCCGAAGGAACTGCCCTGACAGCCGAAGAGATCGACGAACGTGCAGAGATGTTCTTGAAGGAGAAGTTCGAAGGTTTGGAAGTGGACTTTGAAGTCGATGACGCGCTCAACAAGGTGATCGAGAAAGCTGAGAAAGAAGAGCACGATCTACCGATCGTCCAAGTGATCCAAGGAGCCGATGGCATCGAACGTTACAAAGCCAAGCCGCTGGATGAAGCCTTGCGCGTGTTGGATCACATTTGGGACAACCTCTACAACTACAACGAAGATTGATTCGAAATCCGAAAGATGTGTGATCGAAGGGTAGGTGCAGTTCGCTGTAACTGCCCTGTGGTTGGGCAGCCACAGGGGGCTGCCCCTACGTTTTACGATCACGCAATGGGCGGATTTCGTATGATCCGGAAGAAGGCGGTTTGTTGGGGGATCGGTGGGGTTTGTTTGGTAGGTAGGTTCGGGGAGCTCAGGCGGGGAGGACGCGCAAAGATCCGTCGATTTGGCTTTGGAGCAAGCGTTCGATCGCCATGAGAGTGCCGCTTGTGGCGCTTGGGCAGCTTCCACAAGCGCCTTGGTAGCGGATAAAGACGGTGTGGTCTTCCATGCCGAGGACTTCGAGTCCACCGCCATCGTTGGCGAGGGCTGGCAAGACCATCTCTTCGATGATCTCTTTGATCTGGGCGAGTACAGGGCTGTCTTGGCTGTTGTCGGCTTGGGTGTCTTGGCCGAGGTCTTTGAGTCCGCTGGCGTCAAATTCGAGGAGAGATTGGCTAACGTGCTTCATCACGTCGCCCCAGTCGACGCTTTCGCGTTTGCTGATGGTGATAAAGTGGCCGAGATAGAAGACCGATTCAACGCCGTTTGCAGCAAACAGCTTGCGAGCCAGCGGATCGCGAGCGCCCGCATCGGGGTTGGGGAAAGAACGTGCGTCGTTGGACAGGAGTTCCGCGACGTTGAATTTGTAGGCGTTGGGGTTGGGTGTGGGTTCAAGATTCACGATCCGCATGGGGACTCCTTGTCGTTGTATGCGGGCAGAAAAAGCCGCTTGTGTGCGGGCAGAAAAAGCCGCGACCTCGATCACCTAGTGATGAGGTAGGTTATCGTGCGGAGAGATATAATCCACAGGGTGGCGGTGGTCAAGAGCGAGAACGGATCGGATGCGGAATTGTGAGGGGGCGATGGGAGGGGTTTAGCCTTCGTCTTCGTCTTCGAGCATCTGCATGGCCATTTTGAGGGATTCGCGCATACGTTCGAGGGCTTGGGCGAGATCGCCGATCTCATCGTTGGAGCGGATCTGGATGGGGTGATCCATCTGTCCAAGGGAGATCTTTTCGGTGACATCGCGCAAGTAGGCGAGGCGGGCGACAAGGCGCTTGGAGAAGAGGATGGAGAGCATCAAGGCAAGGATGAGTACGAGAGCAGCGACGACGGCGGGCCAGAAAAGCTGCATGGCCAGTTCATTTTGAAAGGTTGCGAGTTTTTCGTCGACTTCGAGAACGGCGACGACTTTTCCTTGGGAGTTTCGGATGGGGGCAAAGGCAGAGAGCCATGCCCCGTTTTGATCGTAGTAGATCTTGCTGGTGGTGCTTTTGCCCGTTTTGAGGACATCGCGGGTTTGAGGGGTGAATTGGTGGGTGTGCCCGATGTACTGGCCGCCACCCGCCATGACGATAAAGGACATGGTGCTGTCTTCGGGGCGGAGGGTGTAGATATCGGTGTTGAGCTTGTTGACGCGGTGGACTTGTGCGAGGAAGTTTCGGATCTTGAGGAAGTATTTGTATTGGGTTTGGTCAGCGGGGGGGAGAGCGGCGAGGTGGGTTTGGATGGCTTGGTCGCGGTTTTCGTCGGAGGGAGAGCCTTTGAGGTTGAGTTTTTTGTTGGGGGCGATGGTTTCGTGGTTGTCGCCATCGATTTGGAGGGCGGTGGTGTTGGCGATGCCTTCGAGGCGGCGAGCGATGCTGGACTGGAGGTCGTTGTAAGCGCGGTTGTAGGCGAGAAAGATCAGTGTGGCCGAAGTGAGCAGCACGATCGAGGAGGTCAAGAAGATGATGCGAAAGCCTAAGCCGATGCGCATGGTTAGGGGCTCCTTTTGGAAGAGATGTGGGGTGTTGCAGCCCGCAAGAAGGCTTCTTGTTTGTGCGGATCGAGGCGCTGTGTGAGCGCTTCAAGGAGTTTCGAGCCGTCGTGTCGGGGGAATTGTTGTCGTGTGTGTCCGAGTTTTTTGATGGCTTGTTTGAGTGCGATCTGTGCCATGGGTCCGATGATACGGGTAAGTTCGTTCTGGAGCGCTTCGATCTCGGCTTCGGAGAGGAGGGTGGTTTGTTGTGCAGGAGAAGAATGCGCAGGGGAGAGGTTGGTGTTGGAGAGTGCGGGCATTGCGGAAGAAGGGATCGCCTGGGGTGGGGAGAGGTGTTCTTGGAGAGAGCTGTGTGAGGGGTTTGCGTGTCCAAGGAAGGGAGGAGCGAGGGAGTGAGCGGGGAATGAGAGAGGAGCAGAGAGGGGGGAGTGTGGTTGGCTGGGTGTGTGATAGGAGGGGGGATGTTGTGGGGAGGGGGAAAAGGTTTGAGCATAGGGAGAAGGGGTGTTTGGGACAAAGGAGTGGGGAGCAAGGCCGGGCCAGCTCCCTGCGGAAGAGGTGGGGGGATGGAGCGTGTGTCTGAGGAGAAGGATGCTTTCGAGTAGGGCGTTGCAATCTTGGTAACGGGCGGCGGGTTCTTTTTGGGTCATTTTTTGGAGGATGTGTACGGTGGCGGGGGAGATATCGGGGTGGGTTTGGCGGGGGTCGGGGAGTGGTTCTTGGATGTGCTGGAGCATTACGTTGGAGACGTGGGGACCGCGAAAAGGGACGGTGCCGGTGAGGATCTCAAAGAAGACGATGCCAAGGGCGTAGATATCGGAGCGGTGATCGAGAGGTTTGCCGGAGGCTTGTTCGGGGGAGAGATAGTGGGGGCTGCCGACGACGATCCCGGGTTGGGTGTAAGATAGATCTTGGTTGCCGCGAACGAGTCCGAAGTCGGTAAGGGTGACTTGTCCGCGTGTGTCGATGATCAGGTTCGAGGGTTTGATATCGCGGTGGATAAGTCCGGCATCATGGGCGACTTTGAGACCTAGGGCGACTTGTTCGATCACAGAGAGGGCTTGGATCTCGGGGAGGCGTTTGTGGGAGCGCAAGAATTGATCGATGTTTTCGCCTTCGAGGAATTCCATGGCGATGTAAAAGATGCCGTCTTCGGTGGTTCCTGCGTCAAAGATCTGTACGATGTGAGGGCTCTTTAATTGTGCGATGGCAAGGGCTTCGCGTTGGAAGCGTCGGATCGAGGTTTCGTCTTGTTGTGCGTTGGGGAGCATGATCTTGAGGGCGACTTTGCGTTGGAGGGCTTCTTGGTGAGCGCGAAAGACTGCGCCCATGCCACCGCGTCCAATCTCTTTTTCGAGCACAAAAGAGCCGATTCTTCGGCCAATCATGGCGGATATCGCATCTTCGAGTTTTTTCTTGTGGGGCATGGACGTAAAAGCAGCAGGGGGAGGCGCAAGATGGGGAGAGAGTAGTTGTTGGAGCGCATCAAAAAAGAGGGAAGGTCGGAGTGGTCGTTCAAAGATGTGCTGTTCGCCTTCTTGTCGGAGTTGAGCGAGGAGAGGCTCTTGGTGGGGTAGGCTGAGAAAGACGCGGGGGATGGTGTGGAGTTGGGGGTGTGTCGTGATCCATCGGTAGAGGCTTTCGACTTCGTGGAGTGGGTGGGTGAGGTCGAAAAGCACGATGTGAGGGGGATGTTGGGTGAGGAAGATCTGTGCTTGTTGTACAGAGGCGGACGCTTGGGTGGTGATCATGCGTTGCGCAAGTTGGGCTTGTAGGGCTTGCGTGGTGTGCGGATCACCCTCAAAAACAAAGAGTCTGTACATCCTTGTTTGCCTAATGTGTGGAGTTAAGCCGCCAGTCGTAGGGAACAACTCGGATCGCGTACCCAAGACGAGAGCGCGCGGCCTTTTGTGGGCGGTGACGGTCTAGGTATAACAGGAACGGTTGAAGAGCGCTAGGTTGTTCGTGGTTTGTGTGAGGACATGGTGGACCTTTCGTAGTGGTTGCGTTGGAAAGGTCGTTGGGGTGGCGGCGTGTGTTACAAGGCAGGTGTGGGTTGAAGGGCGAAGCGTCCGCGATCGTCGTGGATAACGGAGACGACGGCGGGTCCGGGTTCGTGGTCAAGGATCAATCGCCAACCTTCGCGCAGGGCGCGGTGTAAGAGGGAGCGTTTGGTTTGGGTGTTTTGGTAGGGGAGCATATCGTAGGCCATATTGAAGGCATCACCGGCATGGTGGATGGTGGGCATCATGTCGCCGGGAAAACAAAGTGTGCCGAGATCGTCTTGGAAGAGGATGGCTTGTTGTCCCCAAGTATGGCCGGGGACAGGGAGGGTGTGGATGCCGGGGAGGATCTCGCTGTTTCCATCGAGGCGGATGATTTGTTCGGCGATGGGTTCGAGATGATCGCGCAGATAAGTGCGGGTCATGGTGGAGCGGTTGGCGAGGGCGTCTTGCCATTCGGTGCGTTGGGTGTGGATGCGGGCGTTTGGAAAGCTGGCTTGGATCGGGGCATCGGGTGCGGGGAGGTAGGTCAATCCGCCTGCGTGGTCGAAATGAAGGTGTGTGATGATCACGTCGGTAATATCGGCTCGTTCGACGCCTTCTTCGCGCAGAGCATCACCGACCCAACGGGATTCCAGTTCGTAAAACTGGCGCTCTTTGGCTGCGAACTTGTTACCACAGCCGGTTTCGATCAGGACCAGACGATGGGGGGATTCGAGCAGCACACAGTTGGTTTGCAGAGTGATGCGGTTGTCTTCGTCGGCAGGAAAGGATCGAGACCAGAGGGCTTTGGGGATCAACCCAAACATGGCTCCCCCGTCGAGGCGAAATGCACCCGCACGCAACAGCTTCCATTTCCATTTTTGCATCTTTTCGGAACTCCTTTGGTTTGGGTTGAGGTCTTGCGAATCGACTCTGCGTGTCCGATCTCCAAATGGAGTCTTTGAAACGACACCTTGACGGAGGCTTTTTGGATGGACAAGGGCCGAACACAGCGCGCATGGCGTATTGAGATCTTGCCTTCTTTGGGGCGTATCGGGGAGGCGGCTTGGTCTGCGCTCGAAGATCCGCACAATCCTTTTTTGGACTACAGCTTTTTGCGCTTGCTCGAAGATTCGGGCAGCGTCGGCCCCAACACGGGTTGGCTTCCTGCCCACGTCACGGTGTGGTCAGGTCAGGAGCTATTGGGAGCTACACCGACCTATATCAAAACAGACAGCTATGGGGAATTTATCTTCGATTGGGAGTGGGCGAACATCGCACAGCGCGTCGGAGTGGACTATTACCCGAAGTTGGTGGTGGGGGTTCCGTTCACCCCTGCAACGGGGCCTCGTTTGTTGGTTCATCCAAACGAAGATCGAGAGCCGATCCGCCGCTTGTTGGTCCAAGGGCTGCGGGAGTTGATGATAGCTTCGGAGGCTTCGAGCATTCACGTCTTGTTTTGCAACGATGAGGAAGCTGCCTTTTTTGAGGCGTGTGGTTTTTCGCGGCGTGCGACACATCAGTTTCATTGGCGAAATCCCGGGTATTCGGACTTTGAGGATTTTTTGTCTGCTTTGCGTTCGCAAAACCGCAAGCAGATCCGCAAAGAGCGCCGATGTATCGAAGAAGGCGGATTGACGGCTTCTTTGCAAACAGGCGATCAGATCGGTCTGGACGAGTGGATGACATTGTTTCGGCTGTACACGTCGACGAGCGATCGCAAGTGGGGGAGTCCTTACCTGACGCGGCGTTTTTTTCTGGATGCTCGCGAGGCTGTCGGAAAGCGCGCTGTGGTGGGATTGGTTCGGCGTGATGGGCAGATATTGGCGGGTACGTTGTC
Organism: Myxococcota bacterium; assembly: GCA_963169055.1. Taxonomy (GTDB): domain Bacteria; phylum Myxococcota_C; class UBA6777; order UBA6777; family UBA6777; genus JAKLKB01. The sequence goes on along the minus strand of CAUJFU010000507.1, from coordinate 3,539 downwards.
TTTTGCCAAGGGAAAGCACGTCTATGGCCGTTATTGGGGGTGTTTCGAGTCGATCGACAACCTGCATTTTGAGCTGTGTTATTACCAACTGATCGAACGAGCGATCCGCTCGGGCTGTACGCTTGTGGAAGCAGGCGCACAGGGAGGGCACAAGCTCAAGCGTGGGTTTTTGCCTGTGGTGATCCACAGCGCTCATTTGTTCCGACATCCTGCGCTCGATCGGGCTTTTGGTGAGTTTGCCCAACGCGAAGCCGATGCCGCACAAAAAGAGATCGCAAATGCCCAGTCATACGGGCCTTTTCGAGAAGAAAACATCCCCGCATTTCCTCCCCTCGCAGGTATCCCACTCGGTGAATGATACGATCCCCAGAAATGTGGTGCTTTGCCCCATGCCCCATCATAGAACTGCGTCCCCTTAAATCCGAGGCTATTCGGAGTCACCGAGTTTTTCGAGGGTTTTTTTTATGGCGGCTTGGCGTTCAAGGCTTCCAACGTTGCGAAGGCTTTTGAGTGGGGAGATGGCGCTTTTTGCGGCGTCGCCCATCTCGCCGATGCTGAGGGCTGATTGGACTTGAACACGGCTTTCTTTGTCGTTGAGCGCCTTGAGTAGGGCAGAAAGAAGTGGAGCGGCTTTGGCTTTCATGCGACCTGCGACCAAGGCTACCGTCCAACGGACCTCCCAACGCGAGTGTTGGAGTGCGTATTCGAGCGTGGGGATGGCTTCGGCGGGGGTATCTGGGCCGGATTGGCCGAAGGCTTCGGAGATGGTTTTGGGCAACCACCAGTCATGGTGATCAAGTGCTTTGCGCAAGACTGCGTGCCCGTCTGGACCGATCTTCATTAAGGTGTCCATCACGACGCTCCACAAGACATGGGGAGCTTTTTGATCGAAGAGGATCTTTTGAAGGGTGGGGGCTGCTGAAGAACCCTCTGTTGCGAACTTTCCGATGATCATCGCGGCACGTCGTCGGACGTCTTGATCGTTGTCGTTGAGCAGCGCGATCAACGCGGGAAGCGCGGCTTTGGCCTTGGAACCGAAGGTTTCTAGCATCTTGAGGATCTCTGCTTTAGCCCACCACGTCGAGGCAGGGAGCGCTTCGCTAAGAGCTTGGACGGCGCTGGGGCCGATCTTTCGGATGGCGTTGAGGGCGGCTTTACGGACATCGTCGTCTTTGTCTTGCATCATCTCGACAAGGTTCGGGATGGCGTCGGCAGCAGCAGGGCCGATATCTCCGAGGGCTTCAATGATGGCTTTGCGAACATTCCACCAGTCGCGGTTTTGTTGCAGCCCTTTGGCGAGCTGAGGAACGGCAGGAGCCGCTTTGGATCCCAATCTTCCGAGCGTTGCAGCCGCTTCTTGGCGAACATCGACTTCGCTATCCAACACAGCTTTTCCTAGCGAAGGGATCGCCTTGTTTGTGCGCTTGCTCATGTAGCCCAACGCACGCACCGCAAGCCGTCGCTCTTCTCCGATCGGTGACTGCATGACCTTCGTGACATCCTCGATCACCTCGTCGCCTCCTTCGTCGAGCTTGTCTTCCACGACCTTGCGCACCTCGGGAGACTTGTCATCCAAGCCCCGTAACCAAGACGGCGTGCCGCGCTCTCCCATCTTCATCAAGGCGAGTACAACGGCTTTTCGAACCTCTACAGATTGATCTTCGAGAGACATCCGAAGCTTGGGGATGGCTTGGTGCGCTTGCGGTCCGATCTCACCGAGTTTTTGTGCTGCTTCGATGCGTTTTTCGGTCTCATCCGCACGAAGCTGTCTCACCAATGAAAACACCGGTGAGCGCTCACTTTTGATCACCTTGGTGTTGGTGCATCCTCCGAATCCACCCCATCCTCCGAGAAAAACAAGCCATATCAGCCATGACAGCTTCTTCGTTGGTTTGCTTCGCGGGTCTGCCGTCTGCGCTGGACAAGGACTTCTTTGCTTTTGGGATCGCTGCATACGTCTTTTCTCCAACAGGCATCGGGCTTCTGCTCTTGGTACATCCCGTTTGCCTCTTCGGGTTTGTGTTCTCGCTTGTGTATAGGCATTTTCGCAACGCAGCGCAAACAAGTTCACAGAAAAAAGCCGCCCCCGACAGGCGGCCAAAGGGCGCGTTAGATCTCGCAAGGCACCGTTTGTGAAAACTCCCGTGTTCGCGGAAGTTCAAGCGGAGTCGGCGTTGGTTTGAAAAACATCCGTTCGTTCCGCCAATAAGGGGGTCAAGGGGACGAAGTTCCCTTGTGGGGTGTGGGGCAACGCCCCAAAAAAACCATCGCACAAGTCTGTTCTGTAAAGGGGAGGGGACGGGTCAGGCGGGGGAGCGGAGGTGCCATGCTTTGGGTTGAACGAAGGCGAGGATGCCGAGGTGGGAGAGGGTGGAGCCGATGCCGGAGTGTTGTCGTCCAGTCCAAGGGAGGCGGGGACTGACGCGATCACAACAGTTCCAATAGGCGGAGCCAGCGTTGAGATGGGAGAGGATGGATTTGGCGCGTTGGGCGTCGGGGGTGTATACACCAGCGGTGAGGCCGTAGGCGGTATCGTTCATGTTGGCGATGGCTTCTTGGTCACCGTTGACTTTTTGGATGCCGATGATCGGGCCAAAGCTTTCTTCGCGCATGACTTCCATGCTGTGATCGACGTCGACAAGCACGGTGGGAGCGTAGTAATAGCCTGTTCCTTCGATGCGATGCCCACCAAGCAGGAGACGTGCGCCTTTTTGGAGGGCGTCTTGGACTTGAGCGTCGAGGACATCGAGCTGTTCTTTACGAGCGAGGGGCCCGATATAGGTGTCTTCTTTCATGGGGTCGCCGACTTTGAAACTTTGGACTTCTTCGACAAAAGCGGCAACGAAAGCATCGTAGTTGTCTTGGTGGACATAGATGCGTTCGACGGAACAGCACGATTGTCCGGCGTTATAGAAGGCACCATCCGCAAGTCCGATAGCAGCGCTTTTGGCGTCGGCATCGTCGCAAACGTAGGTGGGATCTTTGCCGCCGAGTTCGAGTTGGACTTTGATCAGACGGGAGGCGACAGACTGGGCGATTTTGACGCCTGTGGCGTGGGAGCCTGTAAAGAAAACCCCATGTATCGGGAGTGCGGTTAATGCGGATCCTGCGGCCCCTGTGCCGATGATGGTCACAAAGATATCGGATGGGACGCCCGATTCGTGGAGGAGCTGCGCGATCGAAAGGCCCGTCAATGGGGTGTATTCGGAAGGTTTGTACAAAACAGCGTTGCCGGTCAGAAGGGCGGGAACGAAGACGTTGCTTCCGACAAAGTAAGGGTAGTTCCAAGCTGAGATGTTGGCGATCACACCGAGCGGTTCGTAAGAGATCATCTCTTGTGTGGCGGGCGGGGTGTTGGGGTCGGTGCGGAAGGAGACGTCTTGGGGGCGGAGTGTGGCTTCGGTGTGTTGGAGGAAAAAGTCGATGCGATCGGGGAGAGCGCGGATCTCGTTGAGGGATTGTTTGCGGGGTTTGCCCATCTCGGCGGAGAGTTGGTTGGCGAGGGTGTCGGTATGTTGGATGACCTTGTCACGAAAGCG
>CAUJFU010000506.1 GCA_963169055.1 Myxococcota bacterium | reverse complement strand
AGCACCAGACATCCCTCTCTCCAAATACAACCTTGACATAAAAGTGAAAAGTTTGGAGAGGAAGCCTCGCTACGCAGGAAAAAAATAGTCATGTCGCCAGCGAAGAGAATCGAATCGAATCGATTTAGTTGGACCAAGTGTTCGCGAACCGCCCGTGTATCGGGACATCGAGCAGCGAACGCACAGGCTCACACAACCACAGCATTTTGTATGAGCAGTTGTTCGAGCAACGAACCTCCGCTTTTTTGCGTTTTGTTTGCCTTTTTACGTGCAAACCTACGGTCTTTCCGACAGCACAGACGATGTGTCCGAGTGTTCGCCCGCTGTAGCTGCCCGACCATAGGGCGTCTACAGCGGATCACACCTACCCTTCGTGTACACTTCTCTCGGATATCGTAAAATATCGCGCCTCACCACAAACAACCCCCATCCTCTCTCACAACAACGAGCAGATCCCCACAACACAGACTTTGAAAAAGCCCGAACACTTGTTTCCACAACGGCCACAGTTGTTCGGATCCGTAAGAAACGTCACACATTTACCACCGCAATCACGAGGCCGAAGAAGCGGACATTTGCACGTGCCGTTCTCGCACGATTGGTCGCTGTGACAAGCCGCCCCGCACCTTCCGCAATGCCGCGTGTCATCGCGCAGATTCACACAAGCCTCTCCGCAACGTGTGAGCCCCGCTCGGCAGGCACACTGCCCTGCCCCACAGACTTCCAGTTTCGAGCAGACTTTATCGCACGCACCGCAATGTTCGGGATCTTTTTGTAGATCGCGGCACGCACCGCCACACGACACATACCCGTCCCTACATCGACAAGCCCCCTGATCACAGATCTGATTCTCTGCGCACTTCGTCGTGCAGTCCCCGCAATGCTGCGGATCGCTTTTCAAATCGACGCATCGCCCGTCACACGAAGACCTGCCCTCCGAACAAGAAAGCACACACTTCCCTTCTTGACAGCTTTGTTCGACCCCACATGTTACACCACAACGACCGCAATTCGACGGATCCAACGAGAGATCCGCACAGCGCACTCCACACAACGTCCGCCCCACCGCACAACGGCACTCGCTCGGGCAAAAAGCCCCTTGACATACCGAATCGATCGGCAAACAGACTTCTTCATTCGCACAAAGATTCCCGCACGATCCGCAATGCTTTTGCCCCCACGCTGTCAAGCAACGCCCATCGCAAACCACCGTGTCACAACCGCAATCTTCGTCCACCACCCCATCGCAATCGTCGTCCAATCCGTTGCATTTTTCGCTCGGCAACGGCAAAACTTCGCCTTCGCAAACATCGGACCATTCGTTGTTTTCCTTACAACGCTGTTTGCCTTGTTGACAGATCCCCACCCCCGCGAATCGCGGATCTCCCGAGTAGCAAGGGCGCTCTTCTCCTGCCTTGCAATCGCAATTGTTGTCTTTGGGGTTGTCGATCTTGCCGTCGCAATCCGTGTCCAAGCCATCGCATTTTTCGGGACTTGGCAATACCTGCCCCAAACAGTTTCCCCACCGAAACACCCCATTTTCGGCCACTTCGCAAAGCTGAATCCCTGCACGACACGATCCGACAGGCTCGATCTGCCCCGCCAACAAAGGCCCCGCATAACAAGGCCGCTGCGCCCCCAACGCTAGGCATGTACAGGCATTGTTTCCGACGTTGTCGATCTTTCCGTCGCAATCGTTGTCGATCCGATCGCATATCTCGGCTGTTGGCGTGACTTCGCCCTTGCAAACCGACCACACCCCGTCTCTCCCACAAAACCGCTCTCCCCACCGGCAAGGCGATGTATCGGCGGTTTGTGGAGAGCTACTACACGGCTCGGTATCACCCGCAACGCACTCCGCCACCTCGCAGGTCTTGTACGCTGCGTTTGGCAAGCTCAAACAATGCACCGCAGGTGCGCTCCCCTTACAGTCTTCGGCTGTTTCACAAGCTCTCTTCACTTTCCCGATGCACCCGCCCCACAGCAACGAGACGCACCACAACACCACACACCCAACCCGCACAACACCGCGCACCCGCATCGCCTCACTCCACACTCACAAACAAGCCAAGCCAAGCCGCCACACACCAAGCATCCCCCAAAAAACACCTCTTCACAAGGCTTTACAAAAAACAGGCGCGATCGCACACTCCTGCCCGCAGAAAAGGTCTGTGCAACACCGCACACGCCCCCCACAAGACCAAAAACCACAAGACCAGACCCTCTGCACACCACCCATGCCCGCAAACAAGGCCCGTCCTCTTCACAGCGACGCGCCCCTGCGCGGCTTTTGCAAACGAGAAAAAAACATGCCCGCCCCACGCACACGTTCCTTGACCGACTGGCTCCCCACCACCCCCAAAGAAGCACAACTTCGCGGTTGGGATGAACTCGATGTGATCTTGGTTTCTGGTGATGCGTATATCGATCATCCCGCGTTTGGAACCGCTGTGATCGGTCGCCTCATCGAAAGTATGGGCCTACGCATCGCCCTCGTCTGCCAGCCCAACTGGAAAGACGATCTGCGCGACTTCAAAAAATTTGGACCGCCTCGCCTTTTCTTCGGTGTCACCGCTGGTTGCATGGACTCCATGGTCAACAAATACACCGCAGGCAAACGCCTTCGCTCCAACGACGCCTATACACCGGGCGGTGAATCAGGCTTTCGCCCTGACTACGCAGCCACCGCCTACTCCCGCATCCTCAAACAACTCTACCCCGAAACCCCCGTATTGATCGGCGGAATCGAAGCCTCTCTTCGGCGCGTCACCCACTACGACTATTGGTCCGATCAAGTCAAACCCTCCATCTTGATCGACAGCAACGCAGATCTCCTTGTCTACGGCATGGGCGAACAACCCCTCCGCGAGATCGTCCGCCTCCTTCAAAAAGGCGTCCCCTTTGACAGCCTCAAAACCATCCCCCAAACCGCTTTTGCTCAACCTCGCCAAGAACCCCTCCCCAAACACAAACAATGGCAAAGCTTCGCCCTCGCAAGCCACGAAGATTGCCTCAACAACAAAAAAGTGTACGCCCGTAATTTTAAATATGTCGAGCAAGAATCCAATAAACAATTTGCTCGGCGTCTGACACAAGATTGCGGTGAATCGACTGTCGTGATCAACCCACCCTTTCAAACCATGACCGAAAAAGAGATCGATACCTCTTTCGATCTCCCTTACACGCGCCTTCCTCACCCCAAGTACGCCAAACGCGGGCCGATCCCTGCCTACGAGATGATCAAGTTTTCCGTCAATATGCACCGTGGATGCTTCGGTGGCTGTAGCTTTTGCACCATCTCCGCCCACCAAGGAAAGTTTATCGCCAGCCGCTCGAAAGAATCGATCCTCAAAGAAGTCGATGCCATCACCAAGATGGAGGACTTTCGCGGATACATCAGCGATCTCGGCGGACCTTCGGCCAATATGTACAAGATGAAAGGAAAAGTCCAAGAGATCTGCGACCGCTGCGTCAGCCCTTCTTGTATCTTCCCTGTCATCTGCCACAACCTCGACACCAACCACCGACCCATGCTCGAAGTGTATCGCGAAGTCGCTCAACACCCCGATGTCAAAAAAGCCATCGTATCGAGCGGTATCCGATACGATCTGTTCATCGACAAAGACCCCGAAGAAGACGCCCAAAACGGCTATACCGCCTACCTCGAACAGCTCGTCACCCAACACGTCTCAGGCCGCCTCAAGGTCGCCCCCGAACATACATCCGATAACGTCCTCAAGATGATGAGAAAACCTTCATTCAAGCTTTTCCACAAGTTCAAAGCCCAATTCGACGCTATCTGCGAGCGCGAACAGATCAACCAGCAACTCATCCCCTATTTCATCTCCAGCCACCCCGGATGCGGGCTTGAGGATATGGCCCACCTTGCCGCTGAAACCAAAGCTCTCGGCTTCCAACTCGAACAAGTCCAAGACTTTACGCCCACCCCTATGACCGTCGCCACAGAGATCTATTACTCTGGCTATCATCCTTACACGCTCAAGGAGATCAGTACGGCACGCACACACCAACAAAAAACGCTTCAACGCCGCTTTTTCTTTTGGCACGACAAAGAAAATCACTCATGGATTCGCCAAGCCCTCCAAGAGATCAAGATGGAAAGTCTCGCCAAAAAGCTGCTTGACGAACCCACCCCCGCCGCTCTCGCACCCTCCGCTTCCGCGACATCCCGCCCCCACCGCGCCCAACAACCACACCCAACAACGCCGCCCAAAGATCGCCCCTCCACGACCTCCCGCCAAGTCCCCTACCACGCCCCTCACCCCAAAACCAAAAACCGCGCACTCCAAAGCCATCGATCTTCCCGCTCTCACGGCCCAGAAAGATAAACGTACGCCAAAAAGATCAACAGCAAAAACACCGCACCCAACCCCAACGCTTTGATTCCGCCACCGATCTCAGACCCTGAAGCCGCAGGGGATCGGGGTTTTTCAGGAGCGATGCTGCGTTTTTCGCCTGATTTACTTGGCATCGTGGGATGGCCTGCGCTTGGCCGCGAAGGAGCCGCCGAAGACGCAGATGGCGGGGGCGGCGTACCGACCGCAGCAGGCGAACGCGCCCCTGCTGATGTGGCGGAACGGCCTGCGACAGCAACAGGCGAAGCCTGACCGGGCGAACGGGCAGCGATCTTTTGCGCTTCTTGCGTATAAGCACCGGGCGGCATCGGCTGAAACAGCGGGATCTTGGACAAGACTTCGACAGGCGCAAGCAAGATCTCATCAGGCGGCAAGATCCCACCACTTGCCGGTTTGTGCTGTGGGGCGTGTTGTTGCAGCAATGCTTGTGCAACAAACCGAATCATCGGGTTTTCATCCGCCAGTAGCTTCTGCATCATGGTGCGCCGCCAAGCACCATGCCCGCGTTGCCACAAGGTGTACATCAATTGAAAGCGCAGCTTTTCGCCAAGTATCGAAGCAGCGGGCGAAAACAGAGCTTCCTCAAACAGCGCACGCCCTTCTTCGGGAGGCAAACAGCCGATCATCCAAGCAGCGTGGTGGCGTTGGGCAGCGGGTCGATTGGCGTGGAAGATCTCCGAACGCAAGAACCCCGCTGCATCGAACCCTTGCGTTCGTGCCCATGCGGAAAAGACCATCTCTTCGATGAAAGGAATAAAAGCAAGAGCGCGCTGCCGCAAGCACTGATCCAGCCACCATTGCAAACGCGGTGAAGGATGCAACAACGCTTGTGTCACCCACAAATGAAAACTGCGCGGAGATTGCTCGTATTGGAGGTGATCGAGGATCATCGACTCAAGGATATCGGGCGCACAGGTCCGCGCAAGATCGCAAAAGATCTGCCACATCTCCAAAGAAGGCGGATGGTGGTCAAAATACTCAAAGATGATGTGAAACGCCGAAGCAACGCGGGCTTTGTCTGCACGCAACGCGACTTGCGCGAAGATCTCGGCTTGTTGTTCACGCAGAGGGCCTTCTGGACTCTTGATCAAAAAGCGCGCACACAACGGCAACGACTCGGGGGCCAACTCCGCCAACAAGGCCCGCGCCTCTTCTCCGTGTGGGTGCATCCCTTCGCGCAAGATGTGTGTCATGCGGTGGCGGGTTTTCAGGTGACCAAGCATCTCGCGCAGGCTGAATTGGATACGACGCGAGGGATTTTCTTGTGCAATCTTCTCTAAAAAAGAAACCATTTGGCGAACGGATCTCCAATCCGTTGTCTGAAGCTGTGCGTCGACGATGTCTTTGGAAAGAGAAAGGGCGCTTTCTAAAAGTTCGCGGTTGGGGCTGTCTTGGATCTTGGTGATCAGATCGCGCTGGACGTGTTGGATCGTATCGGGAGACAACACACGCAACAAACCGCGCCGAACGGCCTTTCCAAACGCATCGGAAGACGAGGCTTGCAACCAATACTGCGCAATCAAGGACTCATCCAACGCAGAGATCTGTTGGAGGACGCCCAAGACAAATTGCTTGCGCAGAGCATCTTCTTGGATCTGGCCGACCGCTTCGCCAAAACGCGAGAGATCTTCTTGGATGGTCTGTTGAGTAACAGGTGCGACAAGATGTTTGGGATCGTGTTGCGACGCTGCGTAGGTCTGCAAACCACGCAAGGAGGCTTGCACATAACGCGGAAAGTTCGGCTGCTGCATCAATTCGCCGAAACGCTGAGAACGAACCAACTCTTCGATACGCAAAGACTTGGGCCACCGATCGAGCGGGACGTTCGCGGCTTGGTTCCAGTCGATATCGTCAAACGAAGGCAACGGCGCAGCGTAGCCCGAAGCATGGGCTTCCACCACAAGGCTTTGCCCTGTCGAGGCCGCCCCACGCGACTCCACCACCGAGCGCGCATCGCTCGCGCTGAGGTGATCCAACGAAGCCGTCACATCGACAAATCCGCCGAAGTCTTGTTGCGCTCCGCTGACGTCAACACCTGCGATCGATAGACTTTCTTCGCCCTGCCGGGTGACATCGAACATCTCCACCGAATGCGTCGAGGCATCCACCCGATGCCCCGTGATCTGCAACGGATCTACGGTTCCCGTAGATCCTACGCGCCCCGCAACACCCGAGGAATCCGAAGCCAGAACACCCGATGGAACGCTCCCTGTGTTGTTCAAAGAGCTGCTCTGTTGGCCGCGCTGTACGGGCGGAGGCTGCGCAGTGCGCAACGCTTGTGCCAACTGCTCTTGCCATGTCAACAGATGCGCGAGTGCTTCGGCGGCTTCGACGCTCATCTCTTGTTCTTGAGCAGCGCGAGTGTCTCGTTCCGCAGCCGCCAAAAGCTCCGAAAGAGACGGAAGCTGTAGCGGTTCCCCAACTCCCCCGATACCTTGCGGGCCTTTTGCGGAAAAAAGATCTTGGCGTTGCGCCATCGCGTTTGACAACGCATCCAACAAGGGATCCGCAGCGGCGGACTCTTCTGCTCCGAACCCCGCTTCGGCTTGGGCGGTTGGGATATCGGCGAACAATTCGTTGGGCAAAAACTGCGATGGATCGAGGGGCATAGGAACGCTGGTCGCGCCTTGTGTATGCAACACCCCGCCTGCTCTGGCAGGGATCTCACCCTGCCAAGGCAGAGGTGCGCCCGAGTCTTCAAAAAAGGGCTGAAGCGACGCAGGAGCCGCCGTCGCTTTTTCCGCAGTGCGCTTGCTGTGCTGCCCTGCGATCCCCTCCGAAAGCACTTCCAACAATCCGCGTGATCCAGAGCGCGGCAAAGAAACATCCTCCGAAACAGGCATCCCGTCGAGAACTTCTAGCCCCTTCGGAGGGGCCTGCGTTCCGCTTCCACTTGAGAACGGCCTTGCGCTCGGAGCTTGCCCTTGACTTGTCGAAAGACCCGGCATCTGCCCTTGACTTGTCGAGAGGCCCGACATCTGCCCTTGACTTGTCGAAAGGCCCGACATCTGCCCTTGGCTTGCGGAGAGGGCTGCTGCCTGCCCTTGACTTGTAGAAAGACCCGACATCTGCCCTTGGCTTGCGGAAAGGGCTGCTGCCTGCCCTTGGCTTGCGGAAAGAGGGGCATGACTCGGCACCGTCGAGAGGCGCGCAGAAGTCCCCGCAGCATGAGAGGTTCCAGCTTTGGCTTGGCGCAAAGTCCGCTCTCGGCGATAGCGCGTGTCGCGCTTGATCAAAGTAAGAGCGAAAAGTCCCGAATGAACGACCTCTTCGAGATGCTGTTCTTGTTTAGCGACGTTTGGATCAGCCAGTCCTTGCATCGCTCCTGACGGGGCTTCGGGCGGTTGTGCATTCGGCTGTTCGAGTGCTTCTAAAAATTCGGGAGCCAGTTGCTCGTCTTCGAGTCCCAGTTCTTTCAACAGCGAATCGCGATCCATCGACGCCATGATCTCGCGCACAGACAACTTATCGCGCACCTGCTCGCTGGCATGTCGAGTGACAACTTGCCGATTCAACTGAAGGTGCGGAAAATGCGACTGTTGCAGATCAACACGAAATGAAGCGTCGTCATCTTCGACATCTTGGCGACTGATAAAACGCAACCACTCGGCAAATTCTTGGACTTGGGTCGTTCGATCGTACACCACCGTCTTGACGCCACGCGCAACAAAGATCTTGGCGAGTTCTTGCGCAAGCCGAGACTCTGCGACGTTGCGCGGTACAGGCTCGCCATTGAATTCGATGTTGTCCGACGCAAAGTTCAAGACCAATTGCCCAAGCGAGTCGCACAAAGCCCCCATTCCACGGGCAAAACGTTCAACGCTGCGCTGGATCATCTGGTTCCCGGGCGGGTACATCCGAAACGCGTTGATCACGGCGCGCAACAAACGTACAAGCTCGATCGATTCGGCGATACGGGGCTTTGCGAGGTCTTGAAGATGGATGACCTGTGCGTCGACTTGGAGTAGGCCCTGTTGCGTACTCATCGCCCCTCCTTCTTTTGGCTCGACTTGCCTTTTTTGCGGCGACTTTTCTTCGGACGCTTTCGGCTTTTTGGGCGGCGTTTTTTAGCCCGCAAACGGGGGGCGAATGAACGGCGTTTGAATCGACGGCGCACCGGCTTTTTGGGCTTTTTTTCGTTTTCAGAGGCCGAATCTTCGGTCTCTTTGACAGAAGAACCCGCCTCGTTTGGCAAGGCCCGACTCTCCGTAGGTTCATCCCGTCGGGTCGGCACTTCGCCCGAGGGCAAAGGACGAGCCGTCGAAGGTACAACCGCTTTATTCGTCCGCATATCGGGTGAAATCAAACGCCGACGTGGCACAGGAACGGATTCATCTGTCGCGCCTGTGCGCAGATACAAGCCGATCAAAGCCGTCAGCCCAAGCAACACCACCAAAAGGCCAAAGACGGCCAACCATGTTTTTCTTTTTGAAGAAGCTCTCTTCTCAGAAATTGCGTTCCTCTCGGAATCATCGAGATCTCGCGACGTCGGCGAAGTATGCTGCAAAGCAGCATCGGGAGGAGAGAGCTTGCGCCCCTTTTCTTCGGGGCCTTGTTGGATCTGCGCAAGACCGGGCAGTCGAGCCTCTAATTCGGAAAGAGACAAGATATCCTTGGCTGCCAACGCCTGCACACTCTGGCTCTTGTTGCCCGCCCCTTTCTCTGTCATCTCTTGCGTTAAAGCGCGGAAACGACCCGTACGCTGTGCGCCTGAAGCCTCGCCCAACCGCCCAAGACGCGCCATCGCCTGCCGCGCACGCTGCGCATCGGGGATCTGCTCGACCAACCCACGCGACAACGCCGATGATCCGCTACGCTGCATGTGAAACGACAACAAATCCGCCCATGCCCCTTCTTCTCGTAGTTTTTTCTGACTCGCCTCCGAGATCGCTCCCTCCCCAAAAGTGCCTAACGCACCCCGTTCGATCCAACCATCCAACTGCGCACGCAAAGATGCCGGAACATAGGGCAAAACCAACTGCCACGCTTCGATATGATCCGCAATCCCTGACAACCCCAAACGCCCCCCGACAGCACACGCCTTGTCTGGAGGCAACTCACGCGGGATCTCCGCAGGGATCTCCGCAGCAAGAGGCGGCGTCCACAACGCAACCGCCTCTTGCCAACGTTCCAACACCTCTTGCATCGACGCTGGCCGATGGATCGGGTCTTTTTGCAACATCTGCTCGACCAACGTTTCCAACGCCTCAGGAAACGCAATTTGTGGCGCGATCTGCGACAAACGCGGGGGCTTCATCCCCTCATGACGCTCACGCCAATCCAAATGCGGCAACCGCTCCCTCTCCCGTTCTCCCCCCATCATCGGCACATCCAAAGGATGTTGGCCTGTCAACATCTCAAACAACAACAGCCCTGACGTGTAGATATCGCTTCGATGATCGGATGGTTCCAAACCACGCACTTGTTCTGGAGACCGATACTTCAAGCCAAACGAACTGCTGCAACAAGCGATCATCTCCGCCGTCGCACGTCCGATCCAACGCGGCACACCAAACCAACCCACCCGCACTTCAGACCAACCCCGACCCGACGGCCACCACAGCGCAGACGGACTCAAATAACCATGCGCAAGCCCCTTGCGATGCGAAAAATGCAATGCCTCACAAAAAGACGGCCACAGCTTCGCGATCTGCTCCCGCGACAACGCCCCCCAACTCCCCATCATCGCCCGCAAACTATGCCCCAAACACGCCTCAGACACCACAAAAGAACCAAATCCCTCTTCTTTCCCAACGTGCAGCACCGACAAGATGTGCGGATGTTGCAACGTCGCAGCAACCCGAATCTCACGCTCGAAACGCTCTTCCACTTCGCCATCGGTGCTGACTTGATAAGGATACAAACGCACCCACACCCGCTGATGACGCGCACGATCCACCGCCCCGTACACCAACCCCAACGCCTCTTCAGCGATCCACTTCTCTAAATAAAATCGCCCCTCGAACAAACGCCCCGCATGGACGCCACGTTGGGCCTCGTCTTCGCCGACGGCCCGCCCTTCCCGTCCTTTCTCCTGAGAAAAAGAACCCTGTTGCAATACACTCATCCCGAACGTCCCGTGAAGATGGGCCACATCGCCTTCTCTCTCTCGTATGCCTCGGCACATCGAAACGTAGCCCTTGCTTCGCTGCGGCGCGGCATCCTCTCCACATCCAGATCCTCCAAGCAAACCACAGTTCAATCACCAAAGCAAGGTTTCCTTTCTCTCCCCCTTGTCACTCTATCCCCTCCCGCACTAGCATCACTCTTCTCTTGCGTTGTTTCACCTAACCACCTTGCGAGCGACACCATGCCATCTTCTGATCTCGAAGCACTCCCCGCCTCTCTCTCCGAAGCCATCCATGCCGTCGCCAAAGACCCCGCCTCTCTCGATGAACGCACTGCCCTTGCCGCGCTCCTCCAATCCAAAGCCCATCCCCAAGCCAACGCGGCTTGGGAAGCTGTCGCTTTTCTTGCCGCTGCTCGCGGCGAGTTCTTTCACAGCCTTCTGCTCACCCGCCTACACCTCGACGACGAGCAACAACGCCGCGTCCTCCAAACCATCCTCCCTTACTTTCTGGCCCCTCCTTCCGACCATACCGCCCCTTGGAACCCTCAACTCCCCCCCCTCTCTCTCCAAATCCCTCCCTCTCCCTCCGCTCAACTCGCTCTTGCCTTTCAACTGATCCGCGACCTCAAAGGCGTCAAGCTCACCGCTGCACTCCCCAAACCTGCCTTGACGATCTTTAGCGACCTCCCCGAAAAACTCCTGCTCCATCTCCTCCGAAAAATGGAAGCTGTACCCCTCCTCGAAGGCGATCTCCTCCTTCAACAGGGCCAAAACGAACAAGCCTGCTACCTCCTCACTCACGGGCGGGTTCGCCTCTTTCAGCGCCGAAACAACGGCCAAGAAATCCCTCTCTCTCGCCTTCGCGCACCCGCTTTGCTTGGAGCCACCTCCCTCCTCACCACTTCTCCCCACCGCATCACCCTCTCCGCCGATGAACCTTCGATCGCATGGCGCATCGACCTCCCTTTATTCACCTCCCTCGCACAACGACACCAAGTCCTTGTTCATAAGCTTCGCAGCTTTGTCCGCGAATATCTCCAAACACTTCTTCTTCGCTTTTACCCACAGCTCATGTCTTTGTCTGAACCCGAACGAGACCTGTTATTACAAACCTTTCTGCTCCAATCGATCGAACCCAACGGAACCATCCTCCAACAAGGCTCCCCCTCTCCCGGCCTCTTCATCCCCGCCTACGGCGAAGCTCTTGTCTTTACCTCCCAAGGCGGGGCAATGCAAGTCTGGGTGGCCGAACTCCCCGAAGGCGATATCTGCGGCGCACGCGCCTTTTGGCAGCAAACCCCTTCTCCCTACACCATCCTCATGCCCGAAGGCGGCTTTGTCTTTCACCTTGGCACCCGCGAACTTCAACTCCTCCAACAACAAGCCCCCAACCTCTTCCACAAACTCTCCGAACTCCGACAACTCCCCTATTAGCGCGCTCTCCGCCTCGCAAAGCTTCAGTCAGGTGCATCCTGATCCTGCAAAGAAGTATCCGAATCTCCCGGATCTTCGGTCTTTAACAAACGATGCAAACTCAGATCCAAGCGGCTACGGATCATCTCCATCAAGCTGTCAAAGTCTTCTTGCGGCAGTTTCAGCCGCGCCAACAACGCATCGCGTGTGCGTGCAAGCAAGACCTCCCGCGCACGAGCAATCCGACGTGCGGCTGTCGCCCGATGAATGTGATAGATCGCCCCGATCTGATCGATCGAAAGACCTGCGATCAGATTTTGCCGCAGCAGATTTCGCTCGCCGCTGCTCAACGATTGCATCGCCGCCTCAAAGGCTTCTTTGAACTGGTTTCGATACTCACGCTTCAAAAAGTCCAGCTCGACATCGGTTTGCAAGTCGGGAGCGTTCATCAACCGATCATCGTCCGCCCCGTGTTCGCGTTTTTGCTGCGCACCGCTGCGCACACAATCCAAAAAAGTCCGAGTGGCGGTCACTCGCAACCAACTGTGAAACGGGCCTTGCCCCGCATAATGGCGGATCCGCGCATCCCGTTGGGGTGTATCGACAAATAGCTTTTCGCGCAAGATCTGGAGCAGATCTTCTTCGGGATGCGCTTGGTTCGCAAAACGCCTTGCGATCTGGCGCACCATCGAAGCATGTTGGCGTTCCAACGCCTCGATGGCTTCGGCATCTTGTTGGATACAAGCAAACGCAAGATATAGATCCGAGGCATACAACCGAGAAAACCACGCATCCAAGGGCATATTGGACGCATGGCTCACATAAAGCTGCGCCATGTGCGTCACAAACGCCGAAGAATCGACATGGATCGTCGGCCAACATTGCTGCGCTTGCTGCATATACCCTTGCAGGCGCGCTTCGAGATCAAGGACGGCTTGGGCTTGCTTGCCTAGGGCAGGGCCGAGAGCTTGAAGAAAGATTTCTTGCATCCAATACTCCGAGAGATCCGCGCAATACAAAACAACCACACCAAAACAGTCACTCACCAAAGATGTGTCGGGCGCGGTGTTGCGTTAAGATACCCCAGCCCTTGTCGAAGCGAAAGATCGCAGCGCCAAACTCCACACCCTCGACGCCCAATCGCTCGTTTCGCAAGACCTACGCACGGAGGTCTTTATGTCCGCACCCAAAAAACCTTCGCTCCTGCCTCTCAGGCTCGAAAACACAAGCGAAACCGCCATCACACAACAAGATCCACCCGCAACGCTCGAAACCACCGCATGGGGCGACTCGACCATGCGCGACGGTGAAGCCGCGCCCGCCTTGCTCCCCCGCCAACAAGATCCAGACCGAACCACCCGAGACCAAGAAGTCTCTGCTTCCCTTTGGACAGCAGCCTTGGGCGAACAAACCCTGCGCGAACAAGAGGAAAACCAATCCGCTCTGCTCTCTTTCTTAGATGTTGCGGCTATACCAGATTTAGTCCATACGTCTCCTTCCCTTGATTCTTTTTCTTATGCTTCTCCTATCCTTCACAATCCACAAGAAAAAAATACAGAATGTTCTTTCATAGATTGTCCAGACGAAAATCAATTCGTCGCTCTACTCCAAGGACAACTCAGCCCCCAAGAAGTCCAGCGACTCGAAGATGTGATGGATCGTTGCGTCTACTGCTCCGAGCTGATGATCGAGATCGCACACACCATGCGACCCCAAGAAGCCCTTCCCACACCTGAACAACGCCCCCGTCAGATCGGACGCTATCAACTCGAAGGTCTGCTTGGGGCGGGTGGAATGGGCGTTGTGTATGCCGCACAAGATCAAGAACTCCAACGCAAGGTCGCGATCAAACTCTTGCGCCCCGACGTCACCGATCCCGAGATGCGCGAAGCCCACAAAGCAAGAATGATCCAAGAAGCCCGCTTATTGGCCGCTCTCTCCCACCCTCACATCCTCACCATCTACGAAGTCGGCACGTGGAACACACAGATCTTTCTGGCGATCCAATACGTCGATGGCGTCAACCTCCGCCAATGGCTCGACGACCACAATCCCCCTTGGCACGAAGTCTTACGTATGTTTTACGCCGTCGGCGAAGCCTTGATCGCCGCCCACGCCGCCGATATCATCCACCGCGATATCAAACCCGACAACATCCTCGTGTCTCGCAACGGTAGCCTGTTCTTGACGGACTTCGGCCTCGCCCGCGTCTCCCAAACTACCCATCACTCGATCAGCGCCTTCCTCACCAAATACCCCACCATCGAAGAACACCGATTGACCGCCGTCGGGGACATCCTTGGTACACCTGCTTATATGTCTCCAGAACATTTTCGCGGGCGCGGTGTAAGCAAACGCTCCGATCAATTTTCTTTTTGTGTGGCGCTCTACGAAGCCTTGTACGGGATGCTGCCTTTTGGCGGTCACAACGTCCAGCAGATCATGGAAGCCGCCGAATCAGGCCGTCTTGAGACGCCCCGCCGCTCCAGCGTCCCCCAAGCGATCTTTCGCGTCTTGCGACGTGGACTACATCCCCTCCCTCGCGAACGCTTCGGTTCCATGCAAGAATTACTCGACGCCCTCCGTCACGCCCAACATTCGACGCAACAACGCCGAAAGCTCCTTCCCATCGCCTTGATCACGATCGCCTTACTGCTTCTCTCCGCCGCTTTGTTTGCCTTCTTTCAAATCTGATTTCTTGTCTCTCCCCCCTTGCCGCTTTCTTGCGCCCCGCTCTCCCGCCAGATCCGTATGTCCTCAAACCCTGTCACCCACCACAACGGTTCTTCTCCGCCCATCGGGATCGCACGACCCTCACGGATCGCCTGCGCACGCGCCGCGCACCACCGCCGATAATGCGCTCGCTGATCTTCCCGTTCTGTGGCCTCCAGCGCATACGCAAAACGCAGGTTCACTCCACCCCCACGATGCTCGTCTGCACGACTTCGATACAACACCCGATCCAACGCCGCTCCCGCCCCCAGATGCAAGCGCAAGATCGCCAACGCTGGCGTCCCATCCTCCCGACTCACCGAATGGATCACATACGGGATCATCCCCACAAAACTGGGTTCGGCCCATGACAACGCCGCTCCCGCTGCCCCTCCTTCCCAAAAACTTTGTGCCTGTTCCACCAACCAAGGCAAACCCTCTGCTGGCGACAACGTAAACACCCTTGCATCCGAAGAAAGCGCCTGTACCCATGACAACGCCGCTCCCACCAACCGCCGCCCAAGATCCATCCCACGCGCTGCCTCACTCACCGTCGCCGCGATCAAGTGCCACGCCCCTCCCATCGGGCGCGACGCCCCCCGCCTATCCCCTCCCGCACAAGATTCCAACAAGTCATCAAAACGCTCCACAGGACGCGCCGACCACACCCCCACGATCGCTCCCAACCATCCCAAATCCCCAACAGACCGATCTTTCGGCTCATCCATCTCTCGCCCACCTCCCGATGCCTCCTCAGCAAAACCGCCGTCCTCCGCCTCCGTTTGCCCCTTTTCTTCGCGTGCCACCAACAAAAACATCGGCCATCCGCCCCCCGTTCGCAACAACGAAAACCACCGCGTCACACCTGCCGCTGCCCAACTGTGATGAAGCTGCACAAAAGCCCGTCTCTCCGCCCCATCCGTATCCATTCTCTCCAGCGGAACCTCCGCGATCTGAAGATTCACCCCTGTATTCCTTGCCGACGTATCGCGCTGCCTCTGCCCGCTTTCTACGGGGCTTTGCACCACATCGACAAAAGCAGGGGTATGTACCTTTTCTGTACAAGTCGGTTTTGGAATCTTTCGCATCGCGGCCTCCCTTCTTGCTACACAGCGTAGCTTCCCCCACAAAACTAAGAACCACAAGGACTTAGCGCAAGCTGCTTGCTTGCTCGCGCAACAATGCCCACGCTTCCACCGTCCACACAAAGACGCTCACGGCAGACAAGCACACGGCCCATCCGCACACACCCCAACACCCGCGCTTGACTCGCCGATACGCAGCCCACCAATCCCCCCCTACACCGAGGAAACGAGATGTCCACGCCTGCCCCTGCTCTTCAAAAAGCCAAACGATGGTTGGGTTATCGAAAGATGCCCTCTCCCCTTGACTCCACCGAAGCAATCCTCTCCAAACGCCATCCTCTCCTTCATGGCTCTAGCGTCGTCGGCTACGGGGCGCTCTTGTACGCAGCCATCCACGACACAAAGTACGCCACAGGAGTTCTGCTGCTTCTGCTTTTTATGCTGATCACCTCCGTTCCGATGCTTTTGCGCAATTGGAAGATGCTTCTTTTGATCCTTGGGATCGTTGCCGTCTCTGCGACCTTTCCACCTCTCGCTCCCGTTTTCCTCATCGTTTTCGTTCTTTTTTATATGCGCAGATTGCTGATGGTTCTTACACATTGGCGACCTGTTCTCTCAGGTATGTTGCTCTATACGTCGGTGATTTTTGTGCAAGGGATCGCTGTGGTCACCGATTCATCATCGAGTTCTCTTGTGGCGGATGCCGCCCGAACCCGCGCTGGTGTGGCCTTGTTTGTCGTCCCTTTCGGCGCTTTCTGCTTCCATCGCCTGCTTCACTGGTTGAACCGCCATCACTACAACACCCAAACCGCTCTTGCGGTGATGGGCGTCTTTCCCCTTTTGGTGCTGGCCCTTGTCATGCCCCTGTTCAAATTCGACCTTGGTATCGAGGTTCCCGAGATCCCTGCTGAAACCCCCGCAGGTGGCTTGGTTGCAGAAGGTAGTTTGGTTGCAGAAGGCACGCTCGCAGCCCAATCCTCCACCGCAAACGTACTCGAAGCCTCGACCGCCCAACAAGCCACACTCGCAGCCCAATCCTCCACCGCAAACGCACTCGAAGCCTCGACCGCCCAACAAGCTACACTCCAAGCCCAAGAAACCACCGTCCTCACGGGACTCAATAACGCAAAAACCGCCATCGCAACGTCTCACCCCACCGCCGAAGACACGAATACATCGGTCGAAGACACCGATACGACCACCCAAGACACCGATACATCCGCCGAAGACACCGCCATCGAGATCGCCGAAGAAGTCGCCGATCAAGCCCTCAAATCCCAACGCCCCACACGCTGATCTCATACAACATCCGCCCGTTGTGTGGCAAAACGTAGGAGCAGCCCCCTGTGGCGAACACTCGGACACATCGTCTGTGCTGTCTTTCCGACAGCACGTTTGTACGTAAAAAGGCAAACAAAACGCAAAAAAGCGGAGGTTGCTTGCTCGAACAACTGCTCATACAAAATGCTGTTGTTGTGTGAGCATGTGCGTTCGCTGCTCGATGTCCCGATACACGGGCGGTTCGCGAACCGCCCCTACGCAAACATGGCCTTGCATCGAAGACGGAGGGAACGAAAGAATCGTAGACAAAGCACACGCAAACAGACATAAAAAGACGGAGGATGCGACCTCCGTGTAGGGTGTGATGAAAGGTAGGGGCGTATTGCATACGCCGTTGCGCCATTCACGGGGATTTTGATCGCTGTGTACGAGCAGGCAACCTGCGGATTTGGTAGGACGCAGTGGAAAAGGGAAAGCGTGAAGAATCAACCCGTTGTAGGGGCGGTTCGGGAACCGCCCGCGCCTGAACACCGGCCTTTTTCGTATCGGTATGACATCTCAGTCTCTTTTCTTCACCCGATGCCCGTGGGCTGATACGAAATCTGCCCATGCCAGCCCCCCCCCGCTGGATGGGCTTTACAGACGATGTGTCCGAGTGTTAGCCCCCTGTGGCTGCCCGAAAACAGGGCAGTTACAGCGGATCGCACCTACCCTTCGTGTACACAGCTTTCGGATATCGTATAAACCATCCGTTCCTCCTCAAACAATCAACCAACAAACCGTGCGAAGAGGTCTTCTCGCAGGTGCCACACGCGCCGACCTTCCTCTTCTTCCCACCGATACAGCCCTTCCTGTCCTTCTCCTTTCCCTTTCCTTGCGCCTCCTTCTTCTGCCCGAAGAATCAAACCCATTGTCAAATAACTTCCCATCTCTCGAACCTCCTTTGCGGCTCTCCTCTGTCCCAAAGATACCGATCTATGCGCAGTGTTTCAACCGCCCGCTTTCCCCCGCTTCAACGCTCAGCAGACACGCCTTTTCACCGCTTGCGCCTCGCTGCTCCATCCGCAAAAAAGAAAACCCCTTGGGCGCTCAGTCACTAGACCTACGGACGCAAGCGGCTTTCGGGGCTTGTCCCACAATGGGGCGCGGGTAAGAGAAGATGGCCTGAGCCTTGTCCACACAAGCGGCAGCCGTAACCACCGCCTCTCTGGGATGCGCTGAGGATTGACGACACGGAAACCGATATTCTTGCGGTTCGTCGGCGTGTTGTTGTTGCGATACGCCGCCCGCACGTTGTTGGCGTTGTTATTCCAACTGCCACCACGTTTCCCTTCATCCGCCTTTTCCTTTCTTTTCTACAAACCTACACCTTGATTCTGCCATTTTTGGGGGCCTGCCCCCAAACCCCCGCCATAGACTGTCGCCCCTTGACCCCGCGAGGGCGAAAAGAACATCGCTGTTCAAAACAACGCCTCTGTCGCTTGAACCTCCACGAACACGGGTGTTTTCTCCCATCATCGCCAACTTCAGCCACAGACGCCCCTCACCCTCCCCCCCGAAATTGCGCCTCGCTCCTCAAGCCAAGCGCGGCACTTCACGACGCGGCGCGGCAAAGCTCGCTGCCTTGCGTCCTGAAGCGCCACGCCCATCAGAACCCACCGCACATACTGCATACACTACTGCACTGTCGAGGGACAACACATTCGTTCACGAAGCGCCCCCCTCTTTCACCCCCGATTGTTCGGGCCGCAAACGGTAAAACGGTAAAACG
>CAUJFU010000505.1 GCA_963169055.1 Myxococcota bacterium | reverse complement strand
GGCTATTTGGATGAAAAGTCGATGTTTTATGCGCGCTCTCGCGGAGTTCCCGAAGAAGCCGCACGCGGCCTGTTGACGTATGCCTTCGCAAACGCCTTGATCGAGGGCGTTCGATTGCCTGCCTTGCAACAAGAACTCAGCGCATGGCTGGCACAGCGCTTTCAATTGTCCGCAATGGACGATCTGACGGGCTTGTTCGACGAGCAGGAGCTTGGGTGATGTCTGTTTACGCCGTTCATCCGCAGGAGTTTGTGTGATGTCTCTCCATGCCGCCCATGTATCGACCGCTTCTTCTTCCCGTAGCGAGGGAGGGTTGGATATCCAACGTATCCGCCAAGACTTCCCCGCTCTCCACCAAAAGGTCAACGGAAAGCCGCTGGTGTACTTGGACAACGGAGCCTCCGCACAAAAGCCGCAAGCTGTCCTCGATACCTTGATCCATTTTTACCAACACGACTACGCCAACATCCATCGCGGCGTCCACTCGCTGAGTGAACGGGCTACGCGGGCTTATGAGGCTGCACGTGGGGTCGTGCAACGCTTCTTAAATGCCCGTGAAGAACGCGAGATCATCTTTGTTCGAGGAACCACCGAGGCGATCAATCTCGTGGCTGCGACGTATGGCCGCGCAAACCTCTCTGCGGGCGATGAGATCGTGATCTCGGCGATGGAACATCACGCCAACATCGTCCCTTGGCAGATGCTTTGCGAACAAGTCGGGGCCAAGCTTCGCGTGATCCCCATGGACGATCGCGGCGTCCTCGATATGCAGGCGTATCGAGACCTACTCAACCACCGCACCAAGCTCGTTGCCGTCGTCCATCTCTCCAACGCACTCGGCACACTCAACCCCGTCCAAGAGATCATCGCACTCGCCCACCAACGCGATATCCCCGTATTACTCGATGGAGCCCAGTCCGCACCTCACCTGAAAGTCGATGTTCAAGCCCTTGATTGCGACTTCTTCGCCTTTTCGGGCCATAAGCTTTATGGCCCCACAGGAATCGGTGTCCTCTACGGAAAGGCCGCTCTGCTCGAACAGATGCCCCCTTACCAAGGCGGCGGTGACATGATCGAAGAAGTCACCTTTGAAAAGACCACCTATGCCTCCATCCCAAGCCGTTTTGAGGCTGGAACTCCCCACATCGCGGGTGTCATCGGCCTCGCTGCCGCCATCCAATACGTCGAGCAGATCGGCCTTCATGCGATCCATGCCTACACCCAATCCTTGCTTGATTACGGAACGCAGCGCCTCCAAGAAGTCCCCGGCTTGCGCATCATCGGCACTGCCCCCCATAAAGCCAGCATCCTTGCCTTTCGCATCCAAGATATCCACCCCCACGATATCGGCACGATCTTGGATCAAGAAGGCGTCGCCATCCGCGCCGGCCACCATTGCGCTCAGCCCGTCATGCAGCACTACCAACTCCCCGCCACTGCTCGCGCTTCCTTGTCCTTCTACAACACCCGCGAAGAAATCGATATCTTGGTCGCCGCTTTGCAAAAAACAGTTCGCATCTTTTCTTTGTAGTGGATCCTTTTTCGTTTCGGTTGTCTCGGGTTTTGGGTTTTGTTTTGGGTTTTGTTTTGTTTGTTTTGGGGCGCTGCCCCACACCCCGCAAGGGGTCTTGCCCCCTTGACCCCGTATCGGCGGAGCGAGCAGGCGTTTTTCAAACAAACGGTTGCGCCGCTTGAACGGTTGGTGTAGACGGGGTTTGAAAACTTCGTGGAAACGAGCCGTTTGTTTGTCAGGTCGGTGGAAACGGCGCTTGAAAGTTGTGTTGGGTTTTTTGTGGCGTGGATGGTTTGTTCCAAAGGAGTGCGTCAATGGTTGTGGATGCTGCCTCGATCTATCGGCAGATGGTGATCGATCACGGTCGATCGCCCCGTCACTTTGGCCCGTTGGCCTCTTGCACTTGCCGATCGGCTGGACACAATCGCGTTTGTGGCGACAAAATCGACGTTTTTTTGCAAGCAGACACCGAACATATCCTAGCCGCCAGCTTTCAAGGCGCAGGCTGCGCGATCATGATGGCCTCCGCCTCCATGATGATGGAACGTCTTCAAGGTTGCTCTCGCTTCGATGTCCTCCGTCTGCTTCATTGCTTCTTGCAGATGATGTCTCTCCGCTCTCTCTCTACACCATCGCAAACAGCGAACACATCGCAAACAGCGAACACATCGCAAACAGCGAACACATCGCAAACAGCGGCCACATCGCAAACAGCGGCCACATCGCAAACAGCGGCCACATCGCAAACAGCGGCCACATCGCAAACAGCGGCCACATCGCAAACAGCTTCGTCGGAGGATTGCGCCGATATCCTCGGGCCCTTGAATCATTTTGCCGAAGTTCGCGGGTTTCCAACGCGAATCAAGTGTGCGACCCTTCCTTGGGAAGCCCTTGCTGCGGCTTTGCGACAAGATCCACAGACGGTCTCTACCGAATAGCACCCCGTCTGTCTCAAACCTTTGCTTTTCATCCGTAGCACCTGCGCGAAGGAGTGCTTTGATGCGTACCCCCGTACCTCCCAATCCCCACACACACAGCCACGACCATGCCCACGAATGCGGCCATGATCATCATCACGACGAACATCACCACGAACATCACCACGAGCATAAGACAGGTCATGACGAGCATAAGACAGGTCATGACGAGCATAGCACAGGTCATAACGAGCATAGCACAGGTCATAACGAGCATAGCACAGGTCACGAGCACCATCACGGGCATGATGAGGGTCACGAACACCATCACGAACACCATCACGGGCATCACCACACACACGGCCCTGACTGCCATCACCACCACGAAGATGCTTATGATCCCGAAACAGGCGAGGTATTAGGGATGTACCCTGATGACGAAGATCTCTCTGAGACGGATGGCTGCGAAACATCCGATGCAGCCGAGACTTCTGGATCGCATGATGCAACAACGTGTCACTTTTCTTCGCAAGCAGGGGCGCGAGGCGGCGAGACTTCTTTGCACGCAGAAGTGCGAGGCGGCGAGACCGAGCCGCAGACCTCGCCCCCACGCACCGAAGGCGACGCGGATTCTTCCTCTTCTTTGAGTGAGGATGAAAAAAGCGAATTAGCTCTTGATGACCTTCAAGAGCGCGTAATCGAATCTTTGCGCCAAGTCTATGATCCCGAAGTACCCGTCAATATCTATGACTTGGGCCTGATCTACAAACTTCAGATGGATACAACGGGCCGTGTGGATGTTCAGATGACGCTCACCACGCCCAATTGCCCCGTTGCAGAGTCGATGCCCGAACAAGTCCAAGCCGCGATCCTTGCGGTGGAAGGCGTCGAAACGGTACACGTCGATCTGGTGTGGGAGCCGCCTTGGTCGCCCGATATGATGGAAGAAGATATCCGCCTTGCGATGGGCTTTTTCTGATCGTTGAGGTGCTTCGTCGTGTTTGAAAAAGCCGTGTTTGCGGTCGCTCAAGCGGCACAGCCGTTTGTTTGAAAAACATTCGCTTCGTCCGCCGATACGGGGTCAAGGGGACGCAGTTCCCTTGCGGGGTTTGGGGCAGCGCCCCACAAAATCAACGAACGACGCCCATTTGCTCGAATTTGTGGGGTGTATATGTGGGAAGTTGTCGAAGAACGACGCGCACAGATCATGCGGGCGCTTTCCGAGGGGGCAGATAGCGCCGTACAATGGGCTGAGATCGAACAAGCTGCATCGCGCCTCAAATCGGGGGGATTGGTGGCTTTTCCGACCGAAACCGTTTATGGGCTTGGCGCTTGTGCATGGAACGCAGAGGCGATTCGCCAAGTCTTCGTTTGCAAGGGACGCCCCGCAGACAATCCGTTGATCGTGCATCTTTCCCATCCATCGGAGATATCTTCGTTTGCTTTGGAGATCCCTGCATCGGCGGTGCGCCTGATTCATGCGTTTTGGCCGGGGCCCTTGACGCTGATCTTGCCCAAAAAGCCCGAAGTCTTGGATCTTTTAACAGGGGGATTGGATAGCGTGGCCTTGCGGATGCCTGCGCACCCTGTCGCGCTCGCTTTGATCGAAGCCTCAGGGCCATTGGTGGCTCCAAGCGCCAACCGTTCGGGCCGCCCAAGCCCGACCCATCCCGCCCATGTTCGCCACGATCTTGGCCCCGATGTGATGGTGATCGGTGACGCGCCTTGCACTTATGGGCTCGAATCTACCGTCCTTGATCTCACCACCACCCCCGCGATCTTGTGCCGCCCCGGACACCTCGGCGCGCAAGAATTATCCGCTGTTTTGGGAGAGCCTGTCGTCTCGATGACCAGCGCTCTCGACGGCCACGCCCCCCGCAGCCCGGGCATGAAGTACACGCATTACAGCCCGAACGCCGAAGTTCGTTGGGCGAAACCATCGATCCATCCGCCATCTCGAACACTCTGGTTGGTGCATTCTTCTGTGGCGACGGTTGCATCCAAGGATATCGTGGCGACGGTTGCATCCGAGGATATCGCGGTTGTCGATTATGCGGGTGATTTCGTGCAGATGGCCCGTGAACTCTACGACCGCTTTCGCCAAGCCGACCTCGAAGGCCGACCCTGCGTCTGGATCGAGCCGCTTCCTCCTCCTCCCCACGATGGCGTCATCGCCGCTTTATTCAACCGCATCACAAAAGCCATCGGCTAATATCGCGATCTGTTCGCTCCTCCCTCTGCGGCCTTGGGCTTCCTGCTTGTTTGGTGGGGCGTGGGTTGCTGGAGTGGCTTGTTTGTGTGAGAGTTTGTTTTCTTCGTGGGGCGCGGCCCCATACGCGCTAGGTTAAGGTGGAAACTTCGTAGAGTCGAGGATGATCGCTCTTTCTTTTGTCGGCCCCCCATGTGCGTTCGCTGCTCGATGTCCCTATTCACGGGCGTTTCGCGACCCGCCCCTACGCAAACTTTGCCTTGCATCGAAGACGGATGGA
>CAUJFU010000504.1 GCA_963169055.1 Myxococcota bacterium | reverse complement strand
GGGGAGGTTGTGTTAGACACACGTTCGATGACATCGACGTTTGCTGCGACCTGTGAGCCGTCAAAAAAGAGGGTCACTTCTGATCCGAAGCTCGGCTCTTTAGAGCCGAGTAGTTCACCAAAGCCCACACTTCGAGAAGATCCGAAAAGCCATCGATCCCAAAGCGTGGAAAGAAGTCTGGAACCTGCGCAAGATCAGCTTTGCCAAGAACGCCGCTCCTGACGAACTCCCCGTCAAGATCACGCACCTTCTCGCCAAGAAAAAAGCGACTCTCGGCTTCCTCAAAGCCCATCACGAAGACCTCAAATGGGCGCTCGATATGGCGGGTCCCAACCCACACAACGCCCAAGAAACTTGGCATCGGGTCTTTCGCGATGCCGAACGCGCTGTGTTGCGCAAGAGCCTTGATGCCTTTCCCGAACTCAACGGACTCTCCGCCAAAGTTCGCGAGTTTGTGATGTGGCACCAAAAAGGCAAACTCGACCTTGTTTTGCTCAAAAGTATCCCCTCTTCCATCAGCGGGTTGTTTGGGGATCAAGACGGACTCTA
The DNA here is from genome assembly GCA_963169055.1 of Myxococcota bacterium. Taxonomy (GTDB): domain Bacteria; phylum Myxococcota_C; class UBA6777; order UBA6777; family UBA6777; genus JAKLKB01. Next base: position 13,756 of record CAUJFU010000504.1, on the reverse strand, counting down.
CGCCTCCGCTTGCAACCAATACCGAGACTCCATGAACGAAGTCGCTCAATGGGCCAAAGAGCGCGGATTGATGGACTATGCAGGCCGCGAATGTGTCCCTTCGGAGGTCAGTCTTCTTCGCGCTCACATGAACCAGCAAAGCGGCCTTGTTTCGTTGCTCCAACGGCGTGATGGTTATGCCCCCGATCTGGAGGCTCTGCGCTCACTCCCCGAAGAATACCGCGAATCGAACGAACAGATCGCCGAAAGCCTCCACCATCTGGGACTTTTTGAGGCATTGTCCCACGAAGAACGCGAAACCTTGGCGTCCAAAGCCCGCTTGATCGAACTCGGCCCGATGGAACGGATCACCATCCAAGGACAGCCCGGATCTTCGCTGTTTATCCTCTCCGAAGGTTCGCTCGAAGTCCTCGTTCGCCAAAAAGACGGATACGATACGCACATCGCATCACTCCCAAAAGGAGCCGTCTTTGGAGAGATCTCTTTTCTCACAGGAGCCAAACGCAGCAGCACCGTCCGCGCTCTCGAAAAAGCCATCGTGATCGAGATCCACTCCGATCACTTACGACCCATCGTACAAAATCGACCACAGATCCTAGAAGCCTTTACTTCTCTGATGGAAAAACGCTTGGAGGAACTCGAAGACCACAGCCAAGCCTACGACGAAAACCAAAAAGGCCGCTCTCTTTTCGGGAGCCTCAAAAACAAACTCCGCACCTACCTGCTCGGCGCATAACGCCTCCCGCCCAATATCTGGACGCCTCCTCCTTTCTTTTCATAGGACTGACTTGTTGAGTTTGAAAGGGTGGGGTTTTAACCCACACCCCACAAGGGAGCTTCGCCCCCTTGACTCCGTATCAGCGGGGTGATCAGACGTTTTTCAAACCCACAGCAGCACCGCTTGGAGTGCCGCGAACAGGGCTTTTCACTTATCGCGCCGCAGATCTATGTCACACACAGGTCGCCTGTTTCCCGCACAGATCACCTCCCCTTGCTCCGAACACAAATGCCCGCTGGCTCCGCACATAACAGAAACACTCTCGCAGTTTCGACCTCATCTCTCCAGCGCCCCTCCAAGGTGCGGCACGTTTTTTGTTTTTCCTGCGCGCCGGATGGAAAGAGATTGCAAGATCAACCCTACCACCAGCGGCCTTGACAAGGCCATCGATCGCGCACCAAGGAGGTTTTCGTGTTTTTCCCAAAAGTTGGAACCATCTTACAAAGCGGCACGGACAGGCAACTCTACTGCCTTGAGCAACCCATCGGAGAAGGGGAGCAAGGCTTTGTCTGGCAAGCAAGACGCCTCGAAGACGAATCCCTCGTCGCGCTCAAGCTGGTCAAGATCCCCCCCTACACCACGCCTGAAGAACGAACTCGCGCTCATCTTGGCCAAATGGAAGAAGCCTTGATCGGCAAACGGCTGCAACCCTCCCGACACTTCGCAAAGATCCACGATGTCTTTTTCGATCCCGATCTCCATGATGCCAAGGGGGGTTTGCTAGTGACGGTGATGGAACTGATTCATGGCTTCGATCTCGAAGAACTCTTTGATACGTACCTATCCACGCAAACAACATCCTGTGGTGACGGGTTCTTGCCGTGGGAGATCGCCTTTTCGATCCTGCTCCAAGCTCTACAAGGCTTGGAGGACGCTCAGTTTCTCCAACACACCAGCCATGGGGCCTTTACCAGCTTGGTCCACCGCGATCTCAAGCCTACCAACCTGATGATATCCTTCGATGGGATCGTCAAGATCCTCGATCTCGGCCTCGCCAAGTACGATCAGAGACATCCTCTCCTGCACACCCAACATGGTCCCTCTCGCCGCTGTTCTGTATTTGCCGCCCCAGAACAGATCACACAGCAACATCCAACGTCCGTTCTTTCCGACCTATTTTCTCTTGGAGCGATCCTCTACCTGCTGACCACTCGCTGCACGCTTTCGGGAACCCTCGATCCTGCCCATCATGCCCAATGGATCGGAAGATACCGCGCCAAAAACCTCCGCCCCCAAGAAAGAAACCCCGCTCTACCCGATAGCGCAGCACGCGCTATCTTGGCGTTGTTGGCAGAAGATCCCCAACAACGCCCACAAACCCCTCAAGCCGCACGACATCTCCTGTGGGAAACGCTGGTCTGTGAACGCAAACTTTTGTGGACGCCTGCACACCTCCAACGTTGGCTCCGAGAATTATTCGGTCACATCGGACAAAAACATCGCCCTCACGCCCTGCCCTTTGCCTTCGCCGAGGTTGATTCCCTCGACAACACAGCCCTCGAAGAAGCCTACAGCAAACAAGCCGCTGCACGCTCCATCCCAGACTACTCGCCCTCGCCCTGCCCCTCGCCCTGCCCAATCCATCCGCCCAACAGACGCTCCCAGACGCGGCGAACCCTCGACTTCTTGTGGGTCGGCTTGCTTTCCGCCCTTGGAACCCTTGCCCTTTTGTTCGGGCTGTTTGGCTTTACCGCCTCCAAATAACCCAAAAGCTTCTACCCAAAAAAAGCGCGTTCGCGTAATTTTCAAACGGAACTGCTGTGGGTGAAATCGGATCGATGTCGATTGTGGACAAAAATCCCGTATTCACGTACCTTTCAAGCGGTTGAGCTGTTTGTTTGACAAACCTCTGAGCACCCCGAGGATACGGAGTCAAAAGGGCGATGCCCTCTCGTCGGGCGCAGGGTGATACGAAATCTGCCCATCGTGTGATCGCAAAATGTAGGGGCAGCCCCCTGTGGCTGCCCAACCACAGGGCGTCTACAGCGGATCGCACCTACCCTTCGTGTACACTCCTCTCGGATATCGTATGACACCCCGCAAAACCCATTCTGCCACGTCCATCTCATCAGAGAAAACAACCCAATCCTCGGATACTGCGGAACAAATAAAAACAAAAGGAGAAGAGATATTGAGTAAGAAAAAACCCTCACAAACCTCCAAGCACAACGCTCCTCCACAAACAACGGAGCAAGCGGCGGGTTCGACCAAGCACAGCGCTTCACATCAACCCGATAAGGCGGATGCCACCGCACAAGCCGCAGCGATCGAGCGTGGCGCAACAGAGATTCGCGGGATGGAAGCGGTCGCGGTGTTGTTGCGTGACGGAAGCCACTTGCGTGCAGATCAAGAACAACCTTCTGCCGTTCGATGGGGAGAGCGGCTGTTGTTAGGGATGTTGATCTTTGTCCCGATCGGGGCGTGGCTGCACTTTGCAACCCGCCGCTATATCTTGACTTTTGTTGTCTGTTGTTTGGCGATCGTGCCGCTGGCTGGCTACATGGGCAAAGCCACCGAGATGCTGGCGCATCGCATGGGCAGCGGCCTAGGAGGCTTGATGAACGCGGCGTTTGGAAACGCTGCGGAGTTATTGATCGCGATCATGGCGCTGCGCAAAGGCAACTTGTTGTTGGTGAAAGCATCGATCGCAGGTTCGATTATCGGTAACTTATTGTTTGTACTGGGTCTTTCGATTTTTTTGGGCGGATTACGGCGCGAAAAGCAAAGCTTTAACCTGACAGCCGCGAGCGCTTCGACAAGTCTGTTGCTGATTAGTGCCTTTGCGCTGGTGATCCCAGCGTTGTTTCATGCGGTGATCCCAGCAGCAAAGCTGGCGAGTGTCGAACGTTCCTTGAGTGTGGTGATCGCGTTGATCTTGTTGGGCCTCTACGTACTCAGTCTGGTCTTTAGCCTCAAAACACACAGTCACCTTTTCAGCGAAGAAGAAGGTGATACACACGAAGAAGTCTTGGAATGGAGCGTCGGAAAGTCTGTAGCGATCCTGCTGATCGCTACGGCCTTTGTCGGCGTGATGGCTGAGTTTCTGCTGCACGCTTTGGAGCACTCCGTCAAAGATCTCGGTCTATCCGTCGCGTTTGTGGGTGTGATCATCGTCGCGTTGATCGGCAACGCCGCAGAACACTCGACTGCCGTCGTGGTTGCTCTCAAAAACAAGATGAATCTCTCGTTCACAATCGCCGTTGAATCAAGCAAGCAGATCGCATTGTTTGTGGCCCCAGTCCTTGTCTTGTTGGGGCTGTGGTTTGGGCCGAATGCCAAAGGCGAATGGATGAACTTGGATTTCGGTCTGATGGAAGTCGCTGGCGTCCTGTTGTCGGTGATGATCGTCGCCAACATCAGCCATGACGGAGAAAGCAACTGGCTGGAAGGTGCCATGCTCTTGGGCGTCTATGCGATACTCGCAGCAGGTTTCTTCTTCTTGCCCTGAAGCCTACGTCTATTGGACGCTCGAAGTCGAGGCTTTGCCCCGGTTCACCGTTCTGGACAGGCTTGACGCTGACGCCTACGTCTATCGGACGCTCGAAGTCGAAGCCCCCATTGCTTTGAGCGCAACCAAGGCGGCTTGGCGCACTGCAGGTGAGGGATCGCGCAAAACACCCCGTACATCGGTTCTTATAGCATAAGCCTCTTTGCCCAACGCTGCGAATACTTCCAAAGCCCCCTTGCGTAGGTGATGATCACGCGCCGCCAGCAAGCCCCGAAGAAAAGACACCAAGCGCTCGCGCAGCGTCCCCCATCCCGCCAAAGAACTCACACGCGATAAAGACCGCAGGAAGGCGATTTGCACACGCGGCGAAGCTTTTTCGATGGTTTCGAGGATCCGCGTAGCCCGTGTGGGATCGTTTTGAACACGCACCATCACGCCGAAGGCAAGGCGCTGTTCGTCTGATGTCCCCGTCAACATCCCCATGAAAGACTCCCGCAAAGACGGATGCGGAGCTACGCCGCTACGCTCCACCACCCGCGCAGCCAACATCCGCAAGGCCCTATCCTTCGACAAGATCAACGAGTGCCATAGCTTCCACAGCGTCGAGACACGCATGGGATGGCGCACAAACACCTCGACGATCTCCTTGCCTTCTTCGTGCCCTGCACGCATCACCCCCGCAGAAAGCACAGCATCCCAAATCGGCGGAAGATTGGGGACTTGCTGCAATATCCTCCACATCTGCACGCGCTTCATGCGTTCGCTGCCCACGAAGCCTCGGACTTCTCCCTCCGCCTTCGCACGCTGGTGTAGCTCATCCCACAATCGCGCCACATCCGACACATCCGCCCCCACGCGAACAATCCCCTCCAACCATTCATGCGGATAACGCGACTGGATCTCACGCGCCGCCAACATCTTTGGCAACCATGCCCTCGCCAATCGCCCCGCTTGCCCCAACACCCACCACGCCTCCAATCCCCGCTCGGGCAATGCCGCCCAAACCGCTGCCAACCACACAGATCCTTCGGCATCTTCGGCATGGATCGTTTGAGACTGCGCCTTGAGCGCCAACTGCTGCCCCACCACCCGCAAAGCCAACGCCCCCCCATGCCCCTTCGACCCCAACAACGCAACGACACACGGCAACCCAAGCCCCGAAACATGGCGCAATGCCCGTAAAACAAACCGCGACTTCTTTACATCCCCACTCGACAGGACTCGGCAAAAGCTCGCTGACAACATCGCTTCTTCCGTGGCTTTCAAGCCTTTGTGGTGACGTTCCAACCACAACCCCAAAAGATCCGCCACAGGATACCAGATCGGCCCCATCGGATGCTCAAAACGCCCCAACATCTCGCGGAAAAGCTCTTCTCTTCGCAAGGTCAACACGTATTCGACGGTGTGTTCGCGCTCACGCAACGAACCCATCGAAAGACCCGAAAACAACGCCTCATGCGCTTGTTTTCCCACCCGCCCCAACGCCCACGCCGCAACCTGCCGAACACGCGGATCTTTGTCCGCCAACCCCAAACGATACCACGCCGCTTGCTGTTTCTTCTCGACCCGCAAAAACGGCAGATGCTGCAAGATCGCAAACCGCACTTCCCACCCCGGATCAGGCGGCTTGCCGCAGAAAAAACCTTGTTGCTTACGCGGATCGCGGTGATGTTCGTGTGCGCTATGCCCGTGTGGATCGTTCGGATCGTGGCTGTGTAGATCGGCCTCTGTCGGCGCACCTTCTTGCAATTCTTTGTACAAGCGCGGCAGGTACGCTTGACCCGCTGCCCCAAAACGACGCAGACCTTGCACCGCACGATAACGCACAAACGCCTTCTGATCTTGCAATGCCTCCCCCAACCAACGCAGTTCCATCGCAAGACGAACTGTTACTTCAGCCTTTTCCACAGATCGTCCCGTCACTTCGGTCTTTTCCACAGACCGCCCCGTCACTTCGGTCTTTTCCGCAGATCGCCCCGTCACTTCGGTCTTTTCCACTAACCGCCCCAGCGCAAACACCGCTGCTTCACGCACACGCCAATCTTTGTGCCGAAGATATCGCTCAAACCACGCCTGCTCCAAATGCCCGCTGCGCCCCAACAACCACGCAATCCGCAATCGATCGGGTTGCTTTGCCCCCAAAAACTTCGTCCGAAGCACGCCATCCAACCGCTGCGTTCCCACAGGGCGCTGTTTCCATAACAATGAAAGTTCCCGAATATCCGCATTCATCGCTTGCGATAACCAAGCCTCAAAGCGGCGCTCCATCACTTCCCACATCACCCCCGCGCCCAACATCCCCAAAAAGATCCACAGCGCAATCCAACGCGCTCGATGGAGCCTTCGTTTGCCTTTTTGCCGCTCATCCATACCGCACACATCCTCTACAGTTCCGTCAACACGGGGTCGAGGGAGTCGATCTCCCTCGCGGGGCGTGGAATGGAACCCCACCCAACCCAGCAGGCCACTCCTCTCTATACACACCCCACAACAAACACAACGCCCCCTCCCTTTCATCCCCACACCATCGAGAACACCGCTTCATCAACCGCATCTACAGCTATCCATCCCCCAATCCGCCCCTTGTTTGCTTGTTCAGTTCTCATCGCGGTGATACGTTGCCTTGCCTGCTGCTTTTCTCGCCCGCGATCGACCCACAGGAGCCCCCAGATGCCGATCCTCTCCGAGAGCTTGATCTTCCCTATGCGATGGCTTCTTTCCATCCTATTCTTGTTTCCACACCTCGCCCATGCTTCCCCTCGGCCCGCCCTCTTGGAGATCGCCCCTCGACGCGCACGCATCCTCCCTCACAAAGCCAACGCCCACGCATGGGATCTAGGCTTCGGAGAAAGCTCTCTGCCCGATGTGTTCGTTGTTATCGAAGGCAACAACCAACGCCTCGAAACCAAAGTCCAACGCAATACGCTTCGCCCCTACTGGCAACAAAAACAGATCTTTGCCTTGCTCAAACACCATACCCTCCGCATCGCTCTTTACGACAAAGATGTCCATCGCATCGAGCTAATCGGACAGATCGACATTCCCGTGTCTCAACTTCAAAAACGCAACCACCTCCGATTTGGCCAAGTGATCGAATTCATCCTCGACGTCCGCCCCGCCCTTCCCACACACGCAACGCCCAGACCACGCAAACATCCCCATCCTTTTCATTCTTCACCGGTCGCTCGTACCCCTTCTGTCACTCCCGTCCCGCCCACAACACCGCCGCTTCCACATCACACCATCCCGCCCCACACACCGCCGCTTTCGCGGCACCCCACCCCACACACAACTCCCACCCTTCCCTCGACTGCCCCGCCTCTGCTCCCTCAACTCCAAGAAGAACCCTCGAAACTCCACATCCACGGGCTTTTGCGTTACCGCCACAGCCAAGCCAAGATCCGCATCCTCCCCAACACCCCATCTGTCGCCCTCGCCCTCCCTTCGGCCCTCCGTTTGTATTCCCTTCAAGATCACCAACTCCTCCACCAACAACACTCCCAAACGCTCCATGCCTCTAACCTGCTCTGGCTCTCGCATCCACCCACCCTCGCCATCGGGCTGATCGGCGGCTTACTCCACCTCCCGAACCTCCAAGAACTCACCATCCCCCACGCCCTCCAACTCTTTCCCCTACCCGACGCCTTCTTGCCCAAACCCTCTCCATCCAAATCCTCTCCAACCAAATCACCTATCCCTAAAACGCCCGCTACTTTTCCCGCCAAAGCCTCGACCCCACCGCCCACATCACGCCTTTCTCTGCCTTCCACACACACCACCCCTCCGCCCCGCCTGTCTCTTGTTCTGCGGCCTCTTCCAAACACTCTTGGCCCGTTCTTTGGAACAGACAACAATCTCGCCTACTGCCCGACTCAACAACGCCTTGCATGGAGCGATGCTTACGGACAGATCTACACCTCCACGCCCCCTTACACATCCGCCCCAAAAGCGTTCAAACTCCCTCGCGCACCTGACAGCCTCGCATGGTCCCCTGACTGTACAACCCTATGGTCGGGCGGTTTGCATCAACCGATCCGCTCTCACCCCTACCCGCCCCCCAAGATATCCTCCCCAACGCCCTCTTCTTCTCTGCCAACGCCTCTCCCTCCACCGCCTCACCACGCGCTCGCTTTGCTCCACCACTCCGATCGATTGGCGTGGTGTACGCACCAAGGTACCGTCGTTTGGCATATCCTCTCCCACAAAGCCCCCGCCACGCGCTCCATCACTCCGCCCAGTTCTCAAGACGATCGGCCACCTTCCCCCTGTCATCGCCTTTTTCATCACTCCCATGCGCCCGCTTTGCTTGTGCTCTTTCCCCAAAAGCTCGCTCTATTTCAAACCCACACACCCTCCACACAGCCCCTCCTACCTTTCCAAGAAATCGACTTCTCCGCAGATCCCCTGCTCGACGCCGATCTCGATCCAAAACAGCAGCTCTTACTCACCCTCCACCAAAGCGGTAAAGTCCGCCGTTGGCGCTGGAAAGCCCTCTCTCTCCCCAAATAACATCGCTCTTCTGCGAAAACCCTTGAGACAAAAAAACCAAACAACTTTCGGGAAGGGTATGACGAAAATCACACAGTATTTTCCGTCCAACAAAACGGCTGAGATATCAACCGCTTTGGAAAACACCCCTTTTGCCCTGCCCACACGGAGAGCGCGATGACGAAGATCGGCGGCCAAGGCCACCCCCAACTCCCCCAAATCAACACCACCCAACAAGGCCCCATTCAACAAGCCCAAGCCCCCATCCAACAAGCCGCCCAAGCCCTCCAAGGACTGCAACAAGGCGTTCAACAAGCCTTCCAAGGCATGATGGGCGCAGCCATGCAACTCCAAGGGCAACTCCCCGGCTCCCAAGGCACGCAACGCTCCATGCTTGGCGTCGTTAGCAACCCCGCAGCCTTGTTTTCCCAAGCCCAAGTCGGCGCACAAGCTGGCGCGCAACTCCAAGCCATGAGCGGCTTTGCGCTCCAAGCCATGAATGCGATGGGCCTTGGACATCTCCCCCAAGCCCAACAATTCGGTATGCTTCAAGGACTCGGGCAGCAGATGGTCCAACAAGCCCAAGGCATGGGTGCCATGGCCTTTGCACAATCCGTCCTCCCCTCCATCCCCGGCATGGACAACGCCATCGGCTCTTTTGCCGCCAGCGGACTCAATCGCGGACAGCTCGAAGGCATGGGCGGACAGTTCCTTTCCACCCTCGGCCAAATGCCCGCAACCCACTGGGGCCGTGAAGCTCTCGGCTCTCTTGCCCCCCAATACTTCAACAACTTCGATCCCCGCAGCCTTGCCGCCATGCCCGATGCCGGCCTCTCCTCCTTTGCCAACCAATTGATGGGGGCCGCCCAACAAGGCTCTCCCCTTCAACTTGGCCAGCAACTCCAACAGATGATCGATCCCCAACAACTCGGCCAAAACCTCCTTCAGGGCCTTCCACCCGGCATGATGCAACAGATCGGCGAACAACTCTTGCCGATGCTTCAGCAAAACCCCCAAGGACTCGGAGAAGCCCTCCTTCAAAACGTCGGGATGCCCGCCCTCCAAAACCTCGGCCAAAACCTCTTTAACAACATCCCGGGATTGGCCCAGACTCCCGCAGGTGACCTCGCCAACCAACTCCTCGGCACTCTCGGTCAAGGCGGCGATATCAAACAAAACCTTCTCGGTGCTGCCGGTGGCTTCCTCAAAGACCAACTCCTCGGCCCCAACGGCAAACTCTCGCAAATCGGCCAAAACCTCCTCGGCAAACTCGGCAACGGTGTGGTCGGAAAAGCCGCCAATACCGTGATGGATCTGATCGGCAAAGGCAAAAACCTCGGCGATCTCGGAAAAGGTCTGCTCGATAAGTTCGGCGGAAAAGTCCTCGACAAACTCGGCGGCGCAGGCAAGATCCTCGGCGGCGCTCTCGGCTTGCTCAACGGCGAATTCACCCCCGCCAAAGCCCTCAAGATGGGCCTCAGCTTGATCCCGGGCGTGGGCCCTGTGCTTGGCGCGCTCTCTGCTATCCCGGGCGTGGGCCAAATCGTCGACAAACTCCTCGGTGGCGTCGGCAAAGTCCTCGAAAAGATCCCCGGTGTCTCCCAACTCTTCAAAGGTCTCAACAAGATCACGGGCGCCATCGGCAAAGGCGTTGGCAAAGTCATCGATGGCGTCAAAAACGTCGGCAAAAAGATCCTCGGTGGCGCAGCCAAACTCGTCAGCAAAATCTAACCCCCCTCCATGCCTTCTTTCTCCGCTCTCCTTGCACATCTCCCCTACGCCCTCTGTCTCAGCCTCTACATCTGGGACTTTTGGCACGCTCCCGAACGCTCCCCCCATCCCGAAGATCAACGCCCCCCCGACGAAGAACGCTTTTTGGCCTTCGCAACAGCGATCTTTCTTCTGTGGTGGGTCGCTTTGTTCCTGCCGTTTTTTCTCTCACCAACACCTTGGCTCTCGTCTTGGCTGGTGCGCTCTGTCGGTTTGGGTGTCATGTTGGGTGGAATCGCTTTGCGCCGAATCGCGATCCGCACGTTGGATCGGTATTTTACCTACCAACTCTGCCTGCGACCCGATCACCAGATCGTCCGTCAAGGCGTCTATCGCTTGCTCCGCCATCCGTCTTATACAGGAACTCTGCTCGAAATGACGGGCCTATTGCTGATCGGACGCAATGCCCTTGCCTTGGGACTCTTTGGCATCAGCGCCGCGCTGCTCTTTGCGTGGCGTATCCACCGCGAAGAAGCCTTGTTGCAATCCCGCTTTGGCGATGAATACCGCGACTATATGCGCGGATCATGGCGCTTGATCCCTTGGCTGTTTAGCCTTCCCCTGTTATGGAAGTGATCTCTGTTGATCTCGGTGTTGTGGGGTTTCACCCCACACCCCACAAGGGAGCACGGCTCCCTTGACCCCGTGTCGGCGGAGTGATCGATGATGTTTCAAACAAACAGTCCTGCCGCTTGAACGTCCGCGAACACGGCTTTTTTATACGAAATCCACCCGTTGTGTGCGCCAAAACGTAGGGGCAGCCCCCCGTGGCTGCCCAACCACAGGGCATCTACAGCGGATCGCATCGACCCTTCGATCACACTTCTCTCGGATTTCATATCATCTCTGTTGTTCAGCGCCTTGGAGCGATCATGACCCAACAAGCCCACACACCGCTTGACTCTTCGTCACAACAAGCCCACACACCGCTTGACTCTTCGATACCTACCGAAACCACCGGATATTCCGCCAATGCAGAATCATCCCTATCTTCTGCTCTCGCATCATCCGCGCTCTCTCTTGCGACCTCTCCCACCCCGCAGATCCGCCGATTTCTTCACCACTTGTTTGCGCACTTTGGAGATCCCCTGCCTGACGACTGGCCTCACCTCTCACCGCGTGCGTTTGCCTCCCACGAACGACAACTGCACCGCCGCCTCAGCCAATTGTACGAGTTTCTCGACCGCGACCCTACACAAACCCGCATCCAACGGTTGTTTGCACGATTTTATGCCGAAAGCGCCGCCGCCTTGCTCTCCCTCGACTACCGCAGCGCACACGCCCCAAGAAGCGCACATCCGAGCACTTGCGAGCGCCTCGCCAAACGCCCTCCTGTCGAAGTCCGCTACGATCAACTCTACTGCACCCCCGATTCCACCGAGCGACGCGTCAACAAGATCCTCGAAGTCACCACCGATCCCAACGGGCGCGTCTTGTTTGTCGGAGACGATGACCTTGGTAGCATTGTGTTGTCTGAACGCTTTGCAGGCGAGATCCACGTGATCGACCTCGACTCCCGATTGCTCGACTTTATCGCTGACCAAGCACCCCGTGTCCAACGCCACAAGATCGACCTGATCCTTGGCGGTGTCCCACGCTCAATGTTCGGCCAATTTGATACAGTCATCCTCGATCCGCCTTGGGATATCGGCGGAGCTTGGGCCTTTCTCAGTCGCGCCCTCTACTGCTTGCGCGAATCCCCCTCTGCTCGGATCTTGCTCGCCTTTTGCCCCATCCAAATGGAACTCTTCGGCGCACAGATGCGGCGCTTTTGGACTCGCCTTTCCCGCTACGGGCTGTTTTGCGAATCCATCGATCCCGCTTGCCACCTCTACGACCTCTCTCCCATGCGCACTCCCGACTATCAACGCGCTTTTGGACTCCACCTCCCCACCGTCGAATCCCCCCTCCTTGACGCCCTGCGCGAAGTACCCTACACCTTCGCTCATCTCTACGAACTCCGTCGCATCGAGCCTTTCCGCATCAACCCGCTCCGCAAAGCCCTCTTCACTTGGTGGCTCACCCACAGCCCCACAACGGCCCCCACATGACCGAACAGTCTCTGCGCAATTATCTCCACCTACTCTTTGAAGCCCTTGGCCTCGAACCTCCCGCCGAAAACCGCTCTCACCTCCTGCCCAACCCGCACCAACTGCTCGCCGCAACCCACCGACTCCAACAACAAGGCAACATCCTCGAACGTATGCTCCACGATCTCCCATCTACCGCCTCTTTTACACCACCTCGCCAAACCTCCGACTTCTCCACAACACCCCGCCAAATCTCCGACTTCTCCGCACCTATCGATATCCCCACCAGCCCTCGCCAACAGCGCGCAACCCTCCACGTCCTCCTTGAAACCAGCTTACGCCTACTCACTCTCGCCCACCAACAACCTCGCCAAACCTTCGATGTATCCGCATCTTTCGCTGCCTATTGCAGCACTCGCCCCCACGCCAAACTCGATTACGATCAGCTTTATTGTAGCCCTGATTCCACCGAACGCCGATGCCGACACATCCTCTCCGAAACTCCGAAAGATGCACGTATCCTCCTACTTGGCGATGACGACCTCGCCTCCCTCGCTCTCGCCTTACATCACCACGGCCCCATCGACGTGATCGAATTCGATCCCCGACTACTCGACCACATCCGCACCCACGCCCCACACATCCGCACCCATGCCATCGACCTGTTTCTTGGCGCACTCCCTCGCGATCTCGCCTACTGCTTCGACGCTATCGTCCTCGATCCGCCTTGGGATGACTACCACGCATGGTGCTTCTTGCACAAAGCCCTGCTCGCTCTCCGACCCGCCCCAGAATCCCGCATCTACATGGCTTTTTGCCCCCTCTCTCTCGCTTGGCTTGAACGCAAAGCCCAACGCTTCTGGCGACGTTTTGCCCAATACGGCCTCGCCATCGAATCCATCCACCCCGCCCTCCATCTCTATCCTCTCCATCACACCGAGTTCCAACAACTTCTCCTCGCGCATTGCCCTCCCCTCGATAGCCACCTCCTCCAAACTCTACGCCTACTCCCATTCGGCTTCTCCGATCTCTACACTCTCCGTCCCATCCACAACTTCCGCCTCCCCCCCCTCCGCCGATGGTTCCAACGTTGGTGGCACCTCGACTCCCACAACACTCACCCCGCTGCCTAGAACTTACGCATTTGGGTCGTTTTCGTGGGGGTTGACCCCACGCCCCAGAAGGGGCGGGGGGCCCCAGGACCCCGAACCGCGCAACCGACACGGTCATTGAAAACAGCCA
>CAUJFU010000503.1 GCA_963169055.1 Myxococcota bacterium | reverse complement strand
TGACACCTAATCCATAGAAAGAAAAAGGCGCATTGATGAAAAAAGAAGCAGGTCTATCAACACGGTGCATTCATGCGGGAGATCAGCGGGATGCAAAGGGAGCCATCCACACACCCCTATACAACCATTCGACTTTTGGGTTTCCAAGCACACAGGCATTGCTAGACGTTGTGCAAGGGCGAACGCAAGGGAGTCTGTACACGCGCTACGGAATGAATCCAACGATCGTGTCAGTCGAAGAGAAGCTCGCAAGCATCGAAGGAGCCGAAGGGGCATTGGTCTTTGGTTCGGGGATGGCGGCGGAGTCTGCGACGTTTCTTGCGCATTGCAAGACAGGCGATCACATCGTCTGCATCGGTGATGTGTACGGAGGAACATTCGAGCTTTTGTCTTACAATCTTCCACAATTGGGTATTACGACCACATTTCTTTTGGGCGATGAGTTGGGGCGTTTAGAAGAAGTGATGCACGACAAGACGCGACTGGTGTTTTTTGAAACGCCCACCAATCCCAATATGGAAGTGTTCGATATCGCGTGGATTGCAGAGATCGCCAAACGACGGGGCGTGTTGACGGTGGTGGATAGCACCTTTGCCACCCCAGTGAATCAGCATCCGCTGGCGCTGGGGGCCGATCTCGTGATCCACAGCACAACCAAGTACATGGGCGGCCACAGCGATCTGACGGGCGGCGCGGTGATCGGGTCTGCTGAACGGCTCCAGCCGCTGATCGTGTGGCGAAAAAATCTTGGGCAGGTGATGGCTCCCGAAGTGGCTTTTTTGTTGTCGCGCAGTTTGCGGACGTTGGCGGTGCGGGTGCGTGCGCAAAATCAAAGTGCAGCGATTTTGGCAGAACGGTTGGCCAAGCATCCGCAAGTTGATCATGTGAATTATCCGGGCTTGTCGAGTCATCCACAGCATGAGATCGCCAAGCGTCAGATGCGCGGGTTTGGTGGGATGTTGAGCTTTGTGTTCAAAGGTGACGCCCAGACCACCGCTGCGGCAGTTGATCGGTTGCGGCTTTTTTCGATCGCGCCGAGTTTGGGGGGCGTCGAGAGCCTTGTGACCCAACCGATCACCACAACGCACCACGGACTCGACCCCGCAGAGCGGTTGCGTCGCGGGATCGTGGACGGGATGGTTCGGCTCTCTGTGGGCCTCGAAGATGTCGAGGATCTGTGGTCGGATCTAGAGCAAGCTTTGGGGGGGTGAGGTACTTGCGAGAAAGAAGGCTGCGTGGGGGTGGTCGGTAGGGATTCTGCGGAAATAGATATCATATAATATCTGAGAAAAATGTGATCGAAGGATAGGCGGGGTCTGCTGTAGACGCCCTATTGTTGGGCCACAGGAGGCTGCTCCTACCCGTTGGCGCACGTAATCGGCGGATTTGGTATTGCTCGCTGAGTTTGGTCTAAGCGGCTTCTGTTGGGTTTAAAGTTTGAGACTGAATTGAAGAGGTTGTCGGTGTTTTTTCTTGGGAGACCTGTTTTTTGTCTGGAAGGGAAGCTGCTGTATTTGTTTGGGGCGTGTCCTTTCCGAACTGTCCTGCATTTTGGACGGCACCGTCCATGACCTTCATGAGTTCTTTGAAGATATCTGGGTTGGTATCGGCTGCTTTTTTGAGCATCTCATTGAGATCGAGAGTCTTGTTGCCACCGCCTCCAAAGAGTTTTGAGAAGAAGTCCATGATGGATTTCCCAAGTTGCTTGAAGTCGATCGAGATGTTGATACTGATGCGGAAGCCGACGCCAAGGGCGATCCCGAAGTCAAGTTTGAGATCGAGTTTCCCATCTTTGAAACCGACGTGGGCTTTTCCTTCGATGCCGATCCCCACTTGTAATGCCGCAGCAGCGCTGACCGTTGCGCCATTTTCAGACTTCCATGTTCCAGAAACAGAAGCCTCAACCCCTGCGAATGCTTTTCCACCCACCTCCGCATAAACACCATCTTTGCCGATCTGTACGCTCCCATACACTCGGCCATTTGCTCCTACTTTGACATTCCCCTTGACGTCGAGTTCGCCTACGCCGTTGATCTTCACTTTGGCTTCGCCTTCGATCCGAGCAAGGTTGACTTCACCCGACACCTCACCATGAGCGTACAGATTTGCTCCTTTGATGCCTGCTTCGCCTTTTGCTTGTCCTGACGCTTCCATGAAATGAGCGCGGCCTTTGACATTGGCTTGCCCCCACTCTCCGATCGCATTGGCCTCAAATTGGTTGTCCGAGGCGGATACTCGGCCTGAGACAGCGCCTGAGACTTTTGGATTGAATCCAGATTTTTTGGCGAGATCGTCTGCCGCATCCAACACACCACCGTCTTTGTTGTTGCGGTAAGAGCTTGCTGCACCTTGATGGCCGACTTTATGGCTTTCGTGGTGGTTGCTTGTGTGTTTTAGGCTGCTCTGGCTGGCGTACTCGAACGAGGACGCAGAAGAGGATGGCGTAGGAGCTGTTGATTTGGTCGAAGTGGTCGAAGTGGTCGAAGTGGTCGAGGAAGAGTTCGTCGTTGGGGTGTGGTAGCTTTGTTTTGCTGGGGTCTGTTGGGAATGAATGGCGCGGGTCATCGTTGGCTCCTTAGATGTGCGTGGATAAAAGGCGCAGAATGCGCGGCTTTCGGCCCGCAACGCAATCAGAGTGCCATCGTGGAAGAGGTGGGGATGTCATGGAAAAGAAAGGGATCAGGATGTTTGGATGGGTTAGAGCGGCCTGAATTTGTCCACAAAACGGACAGTTCACTAACGCGGATCGTAGGGAAGCTGAACACAGAGCAAGACAAGCAAAAGAGAAGGTTAGGCGGGGGATGCGACTTTGCGGGCGACGGCAAAAGCAGGGCGCTCGATGCAGGTTTGTAGCCAACGCTTGACGGTGGGGAAATCATCAAAACCGAGTTCACGGGCCGCATCATAAAATCCGATCAAGCCTTCGACCCAAGGAAAAGTCGCCATATCCACGATGCTGTATCCGTAAGGCAAAAGAAACGGATGCTTTTTCAAGCGTTCTTCCAAAACGCCGAGCAATCGCCGTGTTTCGTGGGTGTAGCGTTCGAGCGGGTAGGGGTGATCGCACTTTCCACGGGCAAACTTATGAAAATGCCCGAACTGCCCAAACATCGGCCCGATGTGACCGACTTGAAAGAATAGCCATTGCAGGGCTTCGCTTTTTGCGATCGGATCGGAAGGGATGAACATCCCGGTTTTTTCGGCAAGGTAGTACAGGATCGCCCCAGATTCCATGAGGGCGATGGGTTGGCCGTTTGGGCCGTTGGGATCGAGCAGCGTGGGGATCTTTCCGTTGGGGCTGATGGTGCGGTAGGCTTCGGAGTCTTGGTCGCCTTTGCCGATGTGGATGGTGTGGGCTTCGTAAGGAAGTGCCATTTCTTCAAGTGCGAGCGATACTTTGATGCCGTTGGGGGTGGGGAATGAATAAAGCTGGATGCGCTCGGGATGGCGAGCTGTCCAGCGGGATTGAACGGTGATCTGTGTCATGCAAAAGCCCCTTGTCTTGGGATGGATCGAGATCCGATGCCTATCAATAGACGTAATCGTCTTTGCCGTCGGTGACTGTGACGATTAAGATGATGTTGGCCTTGGTTTGGGCATCGAGTTGTTTGTAGGCTTGTTCGACGGTGTCGGCGTATTGTTTGTCGTATGCGATCACAGAAAGAATCGATCGAACCCATGCGTCTTGGGGGGTCGCGTTGGAAGCGCTCAACGGGATATCGCTCAACTTCTTTTTGAGCAGATCAGCGGCTTCTTGAACGGTGTAAGGAGTGGTGGGAGGGTAATGAAAAGCGCGGGTGACGCTGACGCCGATCTTTCGGGTGTCGATCTCGACCAAGATATCGGTCTTTTTTCCGCTGCTGCTGGTGTATTGGATCTCTCTTTCGCTTTTGAGCAGTTTGGCGAGTTCACAACGCTGTAAGACTTCGTAAGCAAATATCTCTGAATGGACAGAGCTTCCTCCGAGATTGCCATCTTTCCACAGTTTTTGACCTCCTGCGGTGAGTTTGGTTTCATCAAAGCCCGTCGTTCCGAGATCGATGGTGTTGCGAAACAAAATGGAGTTGGAAGAATTCCATTCGGAGTCGTCCAATTCACCGCAGGCTCCAGTGATCTGACCAAAGCCGGGTTGGGGAAGGATCTGTTCGGCGATGATCTCGGGGATCAGCTCGGGTGCAGGGGGTTCGAGGACGTGTTCAGCATCGGGGAGGCTGGTTTCAGCGGTGGGTTCGGGCTTGGATTCGGGGGTCAGTTCAGCGGCGGGTTCGGGCTTTGGCTCGAGGGTGGTTTCGACCGTAGGTTCGGGCTTTGGCTCG
>CAUJFU010000502.1 GCA_963169055.1 Myxococcota bacterium | reverse complement strand
TTGTCGAGGGCAGACAGAACGGTGGGGGTGAGTTTGGCCGTGGTCTTGGGGGCCGAAGCAGCGGGGGGTTGGAGAGCATCTTTGAGCAAGGCGCGTAGGACTGCGGCATCTTTCTCAAAAAGCTTGTGGATGGCGTTTTGTGCGGTGCGTTCGGCAGAAGCGGTGATCTTGTGGATGGCGTTTTGTGCGGTGAGTTCGACAGAAGCGGTGATCTTGTGGAGAGTATTTTGTGCGGTGCGTTCGACGGAAGCGGTGAGTTGTTGGGTGCTAGGGAGCAGGAGTTTTTGGAGGGTGGAAGCGTCGTGTTGGAGCAGTTTGTCGATGGCGTAACGCCCCAAAAGATAGGAGGTTTGTTGTTGAGGCGGTGTGCTGCTTGGAGAGGATTGAAAGGCTTGGGAGGCGAGTTTTTGGATGTGGGGATCTTGGAGTAGTTTTTGTGTGAATCCGCGCAGCCATGCGCCGTCTTGTTGGAGGATGCGGTCGACGATGTAGCGTTCGAGGGGGAGTTGATCTTTGGGAGAGGGAGTTGTGATAGCACGAATCGCTTGGATGGTGCGGGGGTTGCTGAGGATATCGATCACCATCTTTCCATCTTGTTCGAGGAAGCGACGTCCGAGGTAATGGAAGGGGTCTTCGATGAACATCAAGCGGATCATAAAACCACCGCTGCTGAGAAAGAAGATCGCCATGCTCATGTAAAAGAACTGGCGAGAGGACTCCAGCCACTTGTTCATCCAAACCTCCGATTGACGGGAAAGATCAACACCTCTTTGGAAAAGAAGGCCAAGCGGGCCGCCAAAGCCCGATATCGAAAAGAGGCCGCTTGTGCGGACAAAGGCTAGGGCGAAAGCCAGCGCAAAACAAGGGGCTGCGCCTCTTGAAGTCGGAGCCACCGTCGTTTGCGTTAGAGTTTGAGGATGAGTGCAGCGTTGGCGGGTAGTTTGAGCGAGAGGAGGGCAGAGGTCGAAGGTTGGGTGGTGGGTTGGGTGGAGGGCGTGAGGAGCTCGGGATTGCCTTCGGAGAAAAGGATCTGGGGGGTTGTAGTGGAGAGGGAAAGCGAGAGCTTTTCGATGGATTTGTCGGAGAGGTTGAGGATGACGGCGATACGTTCGTTGTTGTAGGAGCGGAGGGCGGCAAAGATCTCTTCTTGTGGGGTTCCGACGATGTCGATCTTGCGGATATCGCCGCGTCGGAGAGCGGGTTGTTGGTTTCGCAAGTGGATGAGTTTGCGGTAGAGAGAAAGCAGGGAGAGGGGGTCTTTGGATTGCGAGGTGACGTTGGCGGTGTCGTGGGGGGTGAGGGGTTCCCACGGTGTGCCTGTGGTAAAGCCGCCGTTTGGCGAGGCATTCCATGCGAAGGGGGTGCGTTTGGCTTCGTCGTTGCGGTTGTTTCCGTTGAGCATACCGACTTCTTCGCCATAGTAGACAAAGGGAGTTCCCGGGAGGGTGAGCAGGATCTTGGCGGCGTTGCGCATCATGGGCAGATCTTGGCGGAGGCGGGACATGATGCGGATCTGGTCGTGGTTGGTGAGGAATGGAGCCCAACAAGAGATCGGGTAGTGTTGGGATTGTTGGATGGTTTTCCACAGGGCTTCGTTGGACATGGCGGTGACTGCGAGATAGATCGCTTCTGCCATCGGGAAGTGAAAGGCAAGGTCGAGTTGATCGCCTTTGCAATATTTTTCGATGGAAGCGGTGTCGCTCCAGACTTCGCCGATCAAGACGGCATCGTTGCGGGTTTGTTTGACGTCATTTCGGAAACTACGCCAGTAATCGAGGGTTTCGGGTTGATCGCTTTGGAGTTGGCCGGCTCCGTTGGCGATGATGTAACGTGCGGCATCCAGTCGGTATCCATCCACACCCGCTTTGATCCAATGCTGGGCGAGTGAGGTGATCTCTTTTCGGACAGGTTCGTGTTGGAAGTTGAGATCTGGCATGCCTTTCCAGAAGATCCCGTAGTAATAAGCCCCGCTGCTTGGGTGCCAGACGGAACCCGATCCCCAAGGCTGCGTCCAGCCCGGGTTATCGGAGCGCCAAACATACCAAGGGCGATACGCGGACGTGGGATCTTGAGAAGCGAGAAACCACGGATGTTGCGAAGAGGTGTGATTGATGACGAGATCCAACACGACCTTGATCCCGCGCTTGTGGGCTTCTTGGACGAATCGCGCAAAGGTCTCGTTGTTTCCGTAAGGCTTGTTGATCTGGCGGTAATCGGTGGTGTCGTAGCCGTGATAACTCGGGGATGAAAAAACAGGCAGAAGCCAGATTGCTGTGACACCGAGATCGTCGGTGGTTTCGGGCTTTCCGTCGTTGAGATAGTCGATCTGACGGATTAGCCCTTCAAAGTCTCCGATGCCATCGCCATTCGAGTCTTTGAAGCTACGCAAAAAGATCTGGTAGAAAACAGCATCGCGCCACCACCCATCCTGCGGGGTGATCGGCGTGGGGCGAGAGGTTGGAGGTTCTTTGGTGCTGGCTTCGGGGAGGCAGCCCAGCCACGTGTCGACGCTGAGAACCAACAACAGCGCCAAACCAAGTGACCCAAAGAGGCGGGTGATCCGCCATGTTGTATTCATGCAGGAGTCTCCTTGTTGGAGGGGACGGAATATCGGGGAGGATGAGCGGCCTCGTAGATGGCCCAAGAGGTCGGGGCTTCGCGTAATTCGACCTTGTGCAACCAAACACGCGGCTCATGGAGTTGTGCAGCCAATGTATCAAAAAACAGCCGCGCAAGAAACTCTGTCGAAGGGCTGATCCCCTCGGAAAAAGGCGGAATCTCGTTGATATCCTTGCCCTCGAAAGGTGCGAGGGTGCGGTTGATCATGGCTTGGAGTACAAGAAAGTCAATCACAAGATGAACGCGATCCAGTTCGTAGGCGCAAACATGGACGCGCAAGAGCCAATCGTGGGGGTGGGGTTCTTCCCATGTTCCATCGGTATATTGGATCGCGTGATAGGCTTGGAAAGTGCGTTCTTCGATGACAGTGTACATGCGAGGTGATGGGGATTGGTGGTTAGTGTTGAGGTGGTGTTTGTGAGTCTTGTGGAGGATCAGCGTGGGTGGAGAAAACAGGTTGTTGGATCTTGCTGTCGTCCGTGTCGTCAAGATCCAACAACTTGCAAGCCGTCAAATACACAACAATCGACAAAATGATGTACATCATCGCCAATCCTCCTCGTAAAGCAATCCATCCAGCCGAACGCTAAGCAACGGATGTGCCATAGCGCGACAGGGAAAAGCAAGAAAGTTGCATCTTCCTAAAAGAAAAGAGGAAATCTGTGCGCGGATACGTTCTTCGAAGCCACGCGCTCACGGATCTACAAACTCTCCATGACGAAACTATGAAACCGATGCCATAGGTGCGTGAGTTCTGTGAGGGGGTTTTGTGAAAGTTGTCGGAGTGATTTGTGCAGCAGTGACCTGTTGACGAAAACCCCTGTGTTCCCGCTGCTTGAAGCGACAAAGTCGTTGGTCTAAAAAGCCTGTGATCGGTTCGCCAAATACGGGATCAAGGCATCCGCGCCCTTGGGTGTGGTGTGGTGTGTGGAGTGAAACCCCACCACACGAATCAACGAGTCGAATTTAC
>CAUJFU010000501.1 GCA_963169055.1 Myxococcota bacterium | reverse complement strand
AACTCCTATCCTGATAAAGCCGACGCCGCTCGATGGTATTGGTGGGGCTTCGCCTTCCCCCACCTCCTTAACGCCGTCCCCTTAGACCCCGTGTAGACGAACAGATCGCGAGTTTTCCACTCCCACGAATCTGTCGCTTGAAACACCGCGAACACGGCCCTTTTTTGGCAGCTGCGTTACTCCGTATGAGAAAGCAGTTGGCTTTTTGATCTCTTTGTGCTATGTCTATGCACGCTTTTTTCCCCAAGGTGTTCTCTGCCCTTGCTTGTTCCTTGCCACTTGGCGGCGAGAACCCAACGGCCCACACTTTTTGTGGCCTGTCTCGACCTTGGTATGCTTGCTTTGTAGAGAGGTGTTTTTTGTCTAAAGAAGATGCTATCGAAATGGAAGGCACTGTCGAAGAAGCCCTTCCCAACGCGATGTTTCGTGTAAAACTCGAAAATAATCACATGGTCCTTGCCCACATCTCTGGTCGGATGCGCAAATTTTTTATCCGCATCCTGCCCGGCGACAAAGTCACCGTCGAATTGAGCCCCTACGACCTCACTCGTGGGCGGATCACTTATCGAAGCAAATAACCGCCTCGAAGCAAATAACCGCCTCGAAGCAGATCACCGCCTCGAAGCAGATCACCGCCCCGAAGCAAATCATCGCCTCGAAGCAAACAACCGCCGTCGATCCGACCCCGCGCTTTTTTTGTGAGGCCCGTTATGTCTACCCACGCCCTTTCTCCGCTCCGCATCTCGCCCCATCTCCTTCTCCTTCCCCTTGATCAGCCACGTGAAGGCTTTCACCACTTTATTAGCGCTTGGCTATTCCGTGACGAGCGCGTCTGCTTTGTCGTGGACCCCGGCCCCACTTCGACCATCCCCACCCTGATCCGCTACCTCGAACAGCTAGGCATCGAAAAACTGGACGCCGTTCTCCTGACCCACATCCACCTCGATCACGGCGGTGGAACGGGCTCCCTCCTTCGATCTTTCCCTGTTGACCGCGTATTCTGTCACCCCCAAGGCATCCCCCACCTGATCGACCCCGCCCGCCTCTGGGAAGGTAGCGTCAAAGTCCTCCGCGAACTCGCTGAGATGTACGGACCCTTAACTCCCACTCCTTCCGAAAAACTCGTATCCACCGAAGAAATCGGCACTCTTGCTGGCTCCCCACTCACCATCTTACCCACTCCCGGACATGCCCCCCACCAAGTCGCTTACGCTTGGGACGGCTTTCTCTTCATCGCAGAAGCCGCAGGTGTTCTGCTCGACACGCCCGAAGGCCCCTATCTTCGGCCTGCTACACCTCCCGCTTTTCGCCGCGATGTCTTCTTCCAATCCATCCAAGCCCTTCGCTCCTTCGCTCCCGCCACACATACCCTTTGCTACGGCCACTTTGGCGCACACAAACAACCCCTCCCCATGCTCGAACATGCCGAACGCCAACTCCACACTTGGCTCTCCATCTTCGAATCCCACCCAAACGACCAAGACAACGACCTGATCGAACGACTCAAACAACACGATCCGCTATTTGCTCGCTTCGATCTCCTCCCCCCCGATATCCAATCGCGTGAACGCTACTTTATCGGAAACACCCTCTGGGGCATGCGCACAGAAAAACGTTGATCTCTCTGCTCCCTCTTACAACTCCACGGACCACACACGCTCCAGCTACCCACAAAACATCCCTTCGACCCCCACGACAACCTCTCTTCCACCCCATAATGACAGACTCTCTTTGCTGCTAAATCCGCCGATAGATCGGCTTTCTCGTTCTGCTCTCCCTCTTTTTTTTTGAACGCGATTCTTTCTCTTCATCACAGTCCGCGCTAGGATAAGCCGCAACGTGCCCTAGAAAAATTGTCGTCCCTTTTTGGTATCGGATATCATGGAATGCTAGATAGATTAGACCAAAACTTTCGGGGCAAACGTCCAAAAGGATCGGCCACCTCAAACGCGAACCACCCGACGCCGATTCAAACAAACACTTGACTCTTGCTTCTCCTTGCGAGAACAGCCGACAGAAACAACAACAGCGCAGAACCACATCTCCTGCGTTGCGGAGGAGGATAGATTGGTCTCTCAAACCACCACTCGACGAGGTCGGTCGCCATACTTCGATGCTGCCGATGTAATCTTAGGACTTCTTCGATCTTCTCCTCTAGCGATGTGGGTTAACCCCGAGAGTTTTTCGAAATATCTCGAACGCCGCCTCCCTGAATATGTGCAAGACGGTGTCCTTGATCTCGAACCGATCTGGCAAAGTATCACCCGCATACCCGGCATCCAGCGACAAGCGATGGAGACTTTTTTCTCTGAACTGAGCCGACAACCTCTTCCTTGGCCAACTCGCTCTCCCCATGCGCTCGGCGGCGCAACACGCGTTGCCATCGACGAAGACAAACTCCAGCGCGGCATCGATCAGATGGTCGCCTTGATGGAGTCCTCCACGCTCAAACAAAGCCTCTCCCCTGATAAGTTTCGACGCTATCTCGAACGCCGTCTTCCCGAGATGATCGACGTTCAAGGCATCGATCTTCAACCTCTCGAAACCACGCTGCGCAAAAGCCTCAACTGTGAAGCCGAAGCACTCGACGCCTACCTCCGCCGCCTCCGCCGTTTTTCGCTCCCTTGGCCCATCAAAGACACCGCTCCTTCCGCCCCCACAAGCTCTTACAAAACGTCCACCAGCCTCCGTCCTATCCAAGTTCCTTCCCCTCTGCGCGAAACCCCACCCGCACACACCTCCACCTCCTCAACCTCCAATCCATCCCCTCCCCAACAAGCCTCACCCGCCCAAACCAACCTCCGCGCCGCTCAGAAACGCAACCAACAAGCCGCCCTCCAACAAACCACCGAGATCCTCGTTCGCCTGATGGAATCCTCCCCCCTTTCTGTCTTTCTTCGCTCCGATAACTTTCAGCGCTACCTCCAACGTTGGCTACCCGAATACACCGCCAATGGCTCTCTTGAAACACAGCCCATCTGGAAACACCTCGAACAAATCCCCGCCATCGATACCAGCGCCCTGATCGCTTTCTTTAACGAAGTCCTACGCCAAGAATTCCCCTTCCCCGTCCTACCCCCCGAAGACTTCGATAATATCAAACGCCGACAAGCCACATCCGCTTCGCTTCAAACACTCCAATCCACCGACTTTTCAGCGCGACCTACTCAACAAAAATCCCCTAACAATCGCTCGTCCGCCTCACTTCACAGCGCCCCCTCGTCTCCCTCCAATCCCGCATGGGCCGACGGAACCTCGTACGACTCCATGATCAGCGCACTCGAAAGCGATCTCGGCGACATCGACCTCGACGACATCGAAGTCGTTCAAACCGCCCAAGGAAATACGCAAAACTCTTATGACCTGATGAACAAGCCGAGCTCTTCCACCCAAAACAAACTCCCTACCCCACGCAAACAGGCACGCGCTAGTTCGACGCAAATCTCCCCGCTCTCATCGCAACTCCAGAGCCTCCAAGACACCGATATCGTTTTTGATGACCCTTCTTCTGTTCGACGCTCTCGCACCTCTATTCCTCTCCCTTCCTTCAGTGATCTTCAAGAACACGCTCGCGCACTCAAACAAAAAGCCTACGAATGGAATTGGCAACGCATCGCCGTCGTCTCTTGGATCACTCTCGGCATCGCTTTCCTCTCGCTCGGCATCTGGTGGTTCTCTCGACCGATCAAGCTCGGTGAAGCTATCGATCCTGTCTCCTACAAACGCTATATTCCTGTCCAACAAGCCTTCCTCAACGGACGCCACCTCACTTTCTCTCTCGACCCTTTCTACCAACACCTCTGGGAACCCGACACCCTCCGTCAACAATGCGGACGCCTCAACGCCATCCTTCTACAAAAAGAGATACGCACCCTCCGCATCTACACCACCAAAAATGACAAACCCTACAAGCTAATCATCACTTGCCACATCCTCCGCCAAATGCCCCCCAAAAAACGCAGCCCCTAACATCACCCCAAAGCAGACGCATCCGCCCTTTCCGTGGAAAACTCGCCGCCATCCTCCGTGTTTTCCGAAGCGTGAGATAACTTTTGGTCGTTTTACGAAGCGTGCAACTCCCGTGAGTCGTTGTTCGTGGACAGTTTGTTGTTCGCCAAAGACTCCATCAATACGGGCAAAGAGGGCTGGGCTTGTTCTTCGCCGATCTCCACAAACTCACACGAAAAATACAACTCTCCTTCCCAATCCACCGATCGCGCAGCCAAAAAACAGCGACGATGCACCCGCTCTAATACCCTCAGACGATCCGCATCTTCCGCCCCCTGCTTTCGAGGCTCCCACCGTAGTCCCGCTAACACTTCGCGCAGCGCCGACGAAAACACTCCACGCTCCAAGGCCCCTTCCAGCGGCTTCGCAGTGATCCCGATGCACAACACCTTTCCCTCCGCCCTTTCTTGCAAAGACGACCAAGACAACACCGCCCAAGGCCACAACAACGCCCCTTCGGGATGATTTTCCAACAAGCCCTCTTCAACCAAAGCATAAAACACCGATGGCGCGAGCCTGATCAACCGCAACGCTGGGATGATCATCAGCAGATAAAAGACCGAAACACCCGTCAACAGCCATCGATCCAGCGACTCCGCGTGTGCCTCTCTCCACGCCATCCACAACATCGCAAACCCGCACACGCTCAAGAAAGACAGCATCCACGCTTTCCATAAACGCAATCCCTGCGCAACCACCGCCGTGGCCACTCCACGCTCTCTCTGTCTTCCCCGTTGTACGGCATCGATCACACAATACATTAACCCACCGCCCCACATCGCATAACTCGCCCACAACATCAAAGGCCGCGCCTGCCAAGCTTTGTGCAAATGAATCCACACCGTGAGCGCCAAAAAGACCACATACACCGCCCCCATCAAAAAGGGATCCCACCCAATGCGCTTTATCCTCTCCGATACATCGAGGCTTTCAACCGATTCTTTTGGCAAACGCGCCCACCGATTCCCACCCGCAAGATCCGCCTCTTCTAACATCCCTCGGATCTCTTCCCACACAGCGTCGTCTTCATCTTCCAACGACGCCGTCCCGCTCGATTCTAACGACGCCATCTCGCTCGATTCTAACGGTGCCACCCCGTTCGATTCGACGAGACGATCTGATCGTTCTCCCTGCTGTTGTACCCATCCCATCGGCGATTGCGCGCTTTTCGACAACAACGCCAACCGCCATCCACCAAGGCCCCGCCAAAACACCACCCCCGGCAACAACCCCACCACGATCAACGCCCCAAAAAACATCCACCCGCTCGGACGCCAGATCCCGCCCAATGCCACACACAAAGCGATCCCCGAAAAACCCAAATAAGCCACCAATCCCCACTCCGCCAAACGCCCACCCCACCAAGCCCAACGCCGACTCGTACTCTCTTCTAAGATCGACATCCCAACATACGCAGCCACAAATGGAAAAAGCTGTATGCCAAATCCCGCCCAAAAAGGCACCCAACCCTTCCAGACATCCGTAAAAAATCCCACCTGACCCAACAACCCCAACACAAAAAACAAAAACAACCCCATACTCCGTTCCATCCGCCTTCTCCTCACGCTCAGATCACTCCACCACCCTTGGCAATCGCCGTTTCTGTGGGCTATAGTGTACCCACAAATATACTGAGGAACGCAGCGATCGCCTAGATTCTTCGGCCTCTCTGCAAATGACCTCTGCCACAAAAGCCCCAACAGACGGACCCGAGACAACGCACCCCACGAGCAAAAACATGACAGACGCCATCCGCCCCTATCCTTGGGAAGACTTCCCACCCCACAGCCTTGACGCATGGAAAGAGGCCGCTCAACAAGTCCTCAAACACACTCCCCTTGAACGCCTGACCCAACACACACTCGACGGCCTTTCTCGCCCTCCCCTCGCCCCCAAATATGCTCCCCCACAAGACACCTCCTCTTCGCTCCTCGATGCTCGCCGAGGCGCTCGAATCTCCCAAGGCGGTTGGTCCATTGCTCAACGCTACACCCACCCCGATCCACAGGCTCTTTTGCTCGATCTTTCACACGATATCCAACATGGCCTCCATGCCGCTTGGATCGATGCCTCGGCGCTTTCCTCCGTCCATTGCGCGTCCGCCTTACAACCGCTTTGTGCGCTTTTTGATGGGCAAGACATCCCTCTCTACCTCGATGCAAAGGCCGATGCGCTGGCCTTTTCTGCACTACGCATCGCTGCTGCACAACGCGCATCCATCGCTCTCTCTTCGTTGCGTGGTTCGTGGTGTCTCGATCCGCTCGGTGTAGCCGCAGCCACAGGGTCTTTCCGCGATGGGATTGAAGAGGCAAAACACCATACCCTCGCACTCGTCCGATGGAGCCAACAACATACACCGCAGATGCGCACGTTGCGCGTCTCTGCTCTGCCTTACCACCATGCCGGGGCCTCCGCTGCACAGGAACTCGCAGCGACTCTCGCCACAGCCACAACCTACCTGCGCTGGTTGTGCGAGGCCGATATCTCTATCGAAGATGCCGCCCAACAGATGCTGTTTGATCTGCCCGTCACTTGCGATGTTTTTGTCGAGATCGCTAAGCTGCGCGCCATGCGCCTACTTTGGTCGCGTGTGCTTTCTTATTCTCTCGGTAGATCGGCAGAGATCACTCCACACATCCACGCACGCACTTCGCCGCGCATCCTGACGCAACGCGATGTCTGGGTGAATCTCTTGCGCGCCACCACCGCCACCTTTGCCGCCAGCATCGGCGGCGCACAAAGCATCGAATGCGCCCCCTTTGACACCGCCCTCCAGACACCCGATGCTTTCTCCCAACGCATCGCCCGCAACACCCAAGTCATCCTCCAAGAAGAATCTCATCTCGGCCATGTCCTCGATCCTGCGGGAGGTAGCGATACCATCGAACACCTCACCGAGCAGATCGCAAACGCTGCTTGGGGCCTATTCCAATCCATCGAAGCGCAGGGCGGATTGCCCACAGCCCTCCAACAAGGCTCTCCCCAACAAGCCATCTCCGAGACCGCCCACAAGCGCCTCTCCCGAATCGCCCAACGCAAGGACTTGATCACAGGCGTCAGCGCATTCCCCTTCCTCAAAGAACGCCCCCCCCAACCGCATCCCATCGATCACAACGCCCTCCAATCGCGCCTTGCCTCCGCCCTCCAACAACACACCCTCGATTATCCGCAAGATGCCATCTTCCGCTCCCTTCGCTCCTCCTTCGAAGCCCCCGACAATACGCAAGATCCAACAACACTCTTGCTCTCGCTTGTTCACGCAGCCCACCAAGGCGCAACCCTCGAAACCCTCTCCAATGCCCTCGCCATCGGCCAAAGATCGGAAGTCCTCCAATTCGAACCACACCGCAATGCCGAACGCTTCGAACTCTTGCGCGATGCAAGCGATACCTACCTCCAACAACACGGCCAACGGCCGCAGATCTTTCTTGTCAATCTCGGCCCACTCCCCCAACATCGGCCCCGCGCCGACTTTGCCCGCCAACTCTTTGAGGCCGGTGGCTTCGAACCCATCGACAACGACGGGTATTCTTCGCCTGACGAGGCCGTCCAAGCCTACCAAAACCACCTCACTCCCGCCGCGATCTTGTGCTCCACCGATGCAGCCTACGTCGCGATGATCCCGCAGATCGCACCCATGCTCAAAGCTGCTGGCGTTCAACACCTCTTTCTTGCTGGAAAACCTGCACAAAACGAAGCCGCTTGGCGCAGCGCAGGCGTGGATCAATTTGTCTTTCTTGGATGCGATGCTTGCGCCACACTCGAAGCCTTGCAGCAAGCCCTCAGCATAAGGACGAACCATGCGTAAGATCCCTTCATTCGCAGATATCCCGCTGCACGATCCGACACCGCTCGCCACCGCCGCCAAGACCCCACAAGGCGATCACGCCTCTTTTGCGGCTTCCTCCCATGCCTCCGCGATCTGGGAAACGCCTGAAGGTATCGCGATCAAGCCCCTGTATACGGCCCGAGATCTCGATGGCCTTTGTCATCTCTCGACTTATCCCGGCCTTCCGCCATTTTTGCGCGGCCCCTACCCCACCATGTACACCCAACAGCCTTGGACCATCCGACAATACGCTGGCTTTTCCACCGCAGAAGCCAGCAACGCCTTTTACCGCCGCAACCTCGCCGCAGGACAAAAGGGCCTTTCCATCGCCTTCGATCTGGCCACCCATCGCGGTTATGACTCCGATCATCCCCGTGTATCGGGCGATGTCGGTATGGCTGGCGTTGCGATCGATTCCATCCTTGATATGCGCATCCTGTTTGACGGCATCCCCCTCGATCAGATGAGCGTCTCCATGACCATGAACGGCGCAGTCCTCCCGATCATGGCCCTTTATATCGTTGCCGCCGAAGAACAGGGCGTCCCCGCCAAGCAGCTTAGCGGCACCATCCAAAACGATATCCTCAAAGAATTTATGGTCCGCAACACATACATCTACCCACCCGCTCCCTCCATGCGGATAATCGGCGATATCTTTGCCTTCACTTCCGCCGAGATGCCGCGATTCAATAGCATCTCGATCTCGGGATACCACATGCAAGAAGCAGGAGCCACCTGCGATCTCGAACTCGGTTATACTCTCGCTGATGGACTCGAATACATCCGAACTGGCCTTGCATCGGGACTTTCCATCGATGACTTTGCCCCTCGCCTATCGTTTTTCTGGGCTATCGGTATGAACTTCTTTATGGAAGTCGCCAAACTTCGCGCTGCCCGCTTGTTGTGGGCCTCTCTGCTGAAACCCTTTTCGCCCCAAGATCCGCGATCGATGTCACTGCGCACCCATTGCCAAACATCGGGATGGTCTCTGACCGCCCAAGATCCCTTCAACAACGTGGCCCGCACTTGCATGGAGGCACTGGCGGCCACACACGGACACACCCAATCTCTACACACCAACTCTCTCGACGAAGCACTTGCCCTTCCCACCGACTTTAGCGCACGCATCGCCCGAAACACTCAGCTCTTTCTTCAACTCGAAAGCGGTATCTGCGACACCATCGACCCTTGGGGCGGAAGCTATTACGTCGAACGCCTCACCCATGACCTCGCATTACGCGCTTGGGAACACATCCAAGAGATCGAATCGCTCGGTGGCATGGCCAAAGCCATCGCAACAGGAATCCCCAAGATGCGCATCGAAGAAGCCGCCGCCAAAACCCAAGCCCGTATCGACAGCGGACGCCAAAGCATCGTCGGCATCAATCGCTTTCCGCTCGACAAAGAAGCCAACCTCGATATCCTTCAAGTCGATCACTCCGCCGTCCGTGAGGCCCAGATCAAACGCTTGCACAAGCTGCGTGCAGAGCGCGATCCCCTGCGCCTCCAAGCCTCCCTTGAGGCCCTCACTCGTTGCGCCCAAGACGGCAGCGGAAACCTCCTTGCTTTGTCCATCGAAGCCGTCCGCGCACACGCAACGGTCGGCGAGATCAGCGATGCCCTCGAAAAAGTCTTTGGCCGCCACCAAGCCCCGATCAAGGCCATCTCTGGCGTCTACAGCGGCGAGATCGGCAACCAAGCTCCCGCTATCGAATCCACCCGCCAACTCGCCGATCGTTTCGCACAAGCCGACGGGCGACGGCCTCGTATCTTGATCGCCAAGATGGGACAAGACGGCCATGATCGCGGCCAAAAGGTGATCGCCACCGCTTTTGCTGATCTCGGTTTTGATGTCGATATCGGCCCCCTCTTCCAAACCCCCCAAGAAAGCGCCCGTCAAGCCGTCGAAAACGATGTCCACGTCATCGGCGTAAGCAGCCTTGCTGCCGGCCATCTCGCCCTCGTCCCGCAACTGCGCGAAGCCCTCAAAACCCACGGACGCGACGATATCTTGATCGTGATCGGTGGCGTCATCCCTCCCCAAGACTACGACACCCTCTACCGCGAAGGCGTCACCGCCATCTTTGGACCCGGCACTGTCATCCCCCTCGCTGCCCAAGAACTCCTTCACAAACTTGCTCAACATCTCGGATACACCGACCTTTGATGTTTCTCCGCCGCGTGAACGATCTTGCTCGGCAGGTTTTGGGGGTTCTACCCCTCACCCCACTTCCAAGGCTTCTCATGAACAAGGATCTCCCGAATCATCCGAACTCGAATCCCGAAAATCGCCAAAAAGCACCGTCACGACGGTCTTTTTCGATAGAAGATTACATCGCAGGCATCCGCCAAGCGGATCGAGCGATCCTCGGTCGGGCGATCTCGCTGATCGAAAGCAACCGACCCGACCACCGCGCACAAGCTCAATCGCTGCTGTTGGCGCTATTGCCAGAAACGGGTCGCGCCCATCGCATCGGGATATCGGGGGTTCCGGGTGTCGGCAAAAGCACCTTCATTGAGTCGTTTGGCAGTATGCTGACAAAAGAGCACCGTGTCGCCGTGCTTGCGATCGACCCGTCAAGCAGCGTCAGTCACGGATCGATCTTGGGCGACAAGACGCGGATGCAACAACTCGCGTCCGATCCGCGTGCGTTCATTCGTCCCTCGCCAAGTAGCGGGTCTTTTGGCGGTGTCACACGCAAAACTCGCGAGACCATCTTGCTTTGCGAAGCCGCAGGATTTGATATCGTGCTTGTCGAGACCGTAGGCGTCGGACAATCCGAGACGATCGTTGCAGAGATGGTCGATAGCTTTTTGGTGCTGATGTTGGCAGGCGCGGGCGATGAACTCCAAGGCATCAAACGCGGCATCCTCGAAGTCGCCGATATCTTGGCCGTCAACAAAGCTGACGGGGACAACAAACCTCTCGCCGAACGCGCACGGCGCGAATACACCAACGCTCTCCGCTTGATGCGCCCGACCTCTCCTTCGTGGAAACCCCCAGTTCTCACTTGTTCGGGCAGCGACGGATCAGGCATCTCTACGATCTGGGAACATCTACAACAACACCGCCAAACGCTCGAATCTACGGGAGAAATGGCGCAAAAACGCGCCCAACAGCAACTGCGCTGGATGTGGCGGATGGTCGAAGATCAACTGCTCTACACACTCCATCATCTCCCCGCCCTGCGCACCATCCTGCCCACACTCCAAGCCCAAGTCCAAACCGCTTCGATCACCCCCACGCTCGCAGCAGAACAAATCTTGCAGATCTTTCTCTCCACTCTCGCGACATCCCCCGAATCTCTTACGGGTGTCTGACTGGGTGGCAAGCTCAAAAGTCAAGTGGCGTGGTTGTGGTGAAGTCCTTCTTTTCGATAAAGCAGATACGAATAGACCACGGGTAGAAGAGAGCCGACCAAGATCAAGGCGATCGCCACAAAGAATCCAGTTTGACCTTTCACGAACAAACCCAAGAGCATCGTCAACAGCCCAGCCAGTCCCATTGACCACGCCGCGAAACGATGGGTCTTTTCCCAAACGACATCACTCGAAAGCGTCCAAGGGGTGCGAATCCCCGCAAAAAAATTCGAGCGAAGCATCGGCATCACCGCACCGATGCACAAAAACAACCCACCCAGCAAGAGCATCATCCATTGCGAAGAAAGGTGCATCTTTGGCGACATCGCCGCCTGCAAGGACATTAGATGGATCGCCAAAAAGAACCCATTCATCGCGATCATGATCACTTCGATGGCTTTCATCGAGGCTTCGATGTTGGCTTTGCGCGGATCGAGTCGCAACAGAAACGCCACCAACAGCGACAAGCCCAACCCCACCCAAGGCAACAACAACGCACCGATCCACTTGGAAGCAAAGCCGTCCGGCACACCCGCAGCGTTCCAATGGATCGGATAGCGCTCAGGCAACGCGCCCCAAAAGTACCAAGAAGCCAACATCCCCACCCCCAACAACAGCACAGAGACCCCAATTGCGCGTTTCATGGTTCGCTCCTTTTTTGCGTACAAAAGATCTCGCCGATACCACCAAAAAGATGGCCGGCAACAGACCACGCGGATCACCTTCCATCGATCCACCTGTTTTCGATCTTTCCCTACGCGCCCGCTCAAAACTTATTCCCATCCTTTTTCAGCCGGCACAAAACCGAAAGCCCCCACAAACACAAAACCGAGAGCGATCAAGAAGAGAGTTTGGTCAGCAGATCGGGCAGAGTGATGAGCAGGCGTTGGGCGATGAGACGGGCTTCGTCGCGTTGAGCAACGGTGAGGTCGGCAAAGGGCTGGTCTTGTTGGGTGAGTTTGAGGCATTGGCGTAAGCATCGGAGGGCAGGGGGTATTTTTTCGGGGGAGGCGGAAAGAGCGGCTTTGGGTCGGGCAGGAGCGCGGGGGATATCTTGGAGAGAAAAAGAGGAAGCGTCTTGGGGAGGCGTTTCTGGACGGATCGGAGCGTAAAAATCCTTGTATTGCTCAGGGATATCTTCGCGATCTTCATCGATGTATTCGGAATCATCGAGATCTGTGTTCTCTTCTTCGTCTTGATGGGAGGCAGAAGATCGAAACAGAGAGAGGTTGGGATCGGAGGGAGAAGGGATGAGCAGATCACGAGCATCCATAACGCCCTTGCGATCGAGTTTTCCGTCGATGACTTCGAGCAGAAGTTGGGCGCGGATGGCAGGGTCTTCGATCCGAGAGAGTTCTTCGGCGGTGCGAACAGGGAGATCGTAGATACGAACAGCCTCTTCGATATCGGGATAACGCAACAGCGAGAGCAGCGAACTGACATAACTTTTGCTTTTTGCGACACGGCGGCCTATTTCGCGGACGCTGTAGTGAAACTGATCGCGCAAACGTGCGAAGGCTTGGGCTTCTTCGATCGGATGGAGATCTTCGCGTTGCAAGTTTTCGGTGAGCGCGATCTCCATCATGGCCTGATCAGCGAGCTCTTGAACCATCACAGGGAGGCGTTGAAGCCCCGCCATGATCGCCGCTCGCAAACGGCGTTCACCGAAAGCCAACTCAAAGTACGCTCCCTTTGGGCGAACCAATAGGTGTCCAAAAAAGCCGTGGATCTGGATGGATTGGGCCAACTCTTCGAGGGCGACTTCAAGGAAGCCTTCGCGGGGTTGGTAGGGGTTAGGCAACAGGCGATGGACTTCGATATCTTCGAGGCGTGGGGGGAGATCGTCTTTTTGAAAGCGCGACAACAGGTTGAGGTGAGAGAGGGTTTCTTGGGCTTTTTGTACAGTAATTCGGGCGCGTTTACGCGACATCGTCTTTCTTTCTAAGAGAGGCAACCTCGGGCGGGGGCGCAAGCCGCAGACCTTCCGATTGGATCAGTTCGCGAGCGACCGCACGATAAGCATCCGCAACATTGGAGGTTTTTGCGTAGGTGAGGATGCTTTCGCCCACGACGGGAGCTTCTTTTAAGCGCACGTTAAAGTGAATGATCGGATCGAAAACGTGTACTTGGTTGCTGAGGGCTTGCTTGGTGGATTCGATCACTTCGCGGTTGTGCAACGTACGCAAGTCAGCCATCGTGATCAAGACACCGCCAACGATCAGGTTGTAATTCACTTTTCGCTTGATCATCGAGATGGTTTGCATCAGCAGATCCATCCCTTTCATCGCGAGATAATCGGCTTGTAGCGGGATGATCACTTCGTGACAAGCCGAGAGCGCGTTGATCGTCAACAGCCCGAGGTTGGGGGGGCAATCGATCAAGATATAATCAAACAGTCCGTTCATCGGCTGCAACGCTTCGCGTAGCACCAACTCGCCCATCGTTGCGCGTGCCAACTCCAGTTCAGCCCCTGCAAGCTCGATATTGGCGGCTGCCAACACCACGCCGCTTTCGGTCATCAACAAGATATCGCGCAGCGGCACAACGTCATCTTCGCGGATGGTGCTGGTCAAGACATGAAACATATTGTGTTGGAGGCTATCTGCATCCAAGCCCATGGATGTACTCAGCGAGCCTTGTGGATCCAGATCGATCGCCAAAACATCCCGCCCGATCTCGCGCAGTGCTGCGGCGAGATTGAACGTGGTGGTCGTCTTTCCGACACCGCCTTTTTGATTCACCACGCAAAAAATGCGCGTCCGTTTGGCTTCGGGTTCTTTGCTCGCTGTCTTTCGCCGCTGCGCTTTCGCCATATCCGCCACCTACACGATATCCCCGTGACATGGGGGTTTTCGCCTATATTGATCGCGTTTCCTCGTTCGGACACATCGCGCCATTCTTCGATGGTGATGCCTTGGATCACCCCTGCTGTCAAGCCTTTTCGCATGATATTCTCGATCTTTGTTCAGTCGATCATACTTCCAGCCGATGTTCGGCAAGATAGCGCCCCAAAGCAAAAAGAGACCAAGGCCTCGACCATCGCACTCGTTCGGGAGAACGTAAAAAAGTCTCCCAGAGTTGAAGCAAAGGCTTTTCTTGGAACAGCGGGCAGAGCGAGGGAAGCGCTCGAAGGGTTTCCGCGATCGTCGTTTTCAGCTCGTTTTGCATCCAGTGGTGGAAAGGCAAGGTGAACCCCATTTTGGGGCGCTTTGCGAGATCTTCGGGCAGGACACCTTGAAGCGCTTGGAGAAAGCGCCACTTGGGATGAGGGCGATCTTGTCGAGCTTGGGGTTCGAGGGCCAAGCAAAGGTCCGAAAAAGCGGTATCTAGAAAAGGCACACGGATCTCAAGGCTGTGTGCCATGCCCATCGCATCGGTATCGCGAAGCAGTGTTTGGCCCATATACACGTTTGCTTCGTACAACAAGATCTGATCCTCGATATTTCTGTCGGCGAAAAGTTCTTCGAGTTCTTGGTATCGTTGTCTCGGCAGTCCATCGATCATCTGATCGGATCGAAGGGATGGAGCGATCTGTTGGATTTGTTGAAAAGAAAAAAGACGCCTTTGTGCAAGACAAGAAGACAAGAAAGACGGGCGGTTATGGAAAAGCTGATCGAGCTTCCCCATCCGCGCCGAAAAAGGCTCCATCCAAAAGAGTGCGTTCTCTAAGAAAGAAGGCACAAACCGGGTCGCTTTTTGGAGAGCGCCAAACGCTTGGATTCGTTTGGCGGCCCGATACCCGCCAAACAATTCATCTCCCCCCAACCCCGAGAGGGCGACTTTAAAGCCTGCTTGTTTGGCGGCTTCGGATACGACATACGTATTGGTGCCGTCAACTATTGGTTGATCCATCGCAAGCAAAGCAGCATCCAAGGAATCCAACATCCGACTGCCTGTCAAAGCGATCTCTTGGTGGTGTGTGCCAAACTGCGCGGCGATCTGTTGGGCGGCTTGGGACTCGGACATGGATGCCTGCTCTGGAAACACCACAGACAGCGTATGAATCTTGCCGTTGTGGCGTTGTGTGGCCGCAGCCACGATCGCGGTAGAATCTATGCCTCCTGAAAGAAAAACTCCCAACGGAACATCGCTGATCAGATGGCGCTCAACGGATTGAAAAAAAGTCTCACGGAGTTCGAGCGGCGAGATCGTCCGTTTTTCTCGACTGGGCCACCAGTAAGATCGTGCGGTGATCGGCTGCTGTGGCGTCCAACGCAGGGCACTGTGCGCAGGAAACATCGACACATCGCGCAACAACGTACTTGGTTCTTGGACCGAACCAAACGCCAAATAACTGGAAAGGCCCATCGGATCGATGTTTCGAGAGATCAAGCCTGACGCCAAAATCGCCCGAACCTCCGAAGAAAACACGAGACAACCTTCTGTCTGCGCGACATATAGCGGCTTTTGACCAAAGCGATCCCTTGCGAGCAGAAGTTGGCCTGTCTGTTCGTCCCACAGCGCAAAGGCGAACATCCCGTTGATTTGCGGGAGGATCTCTTCTCCATAGCGTTGCAACAAGCGCATCAACACTTCCGTGTCGCCGCTGGAGTGAAGCCCTTCGAGATCCTCTGTGTGTTTTTCGCGCAAAGACAGATAGTTATAACATTCTCCATTGTACACAAAAGCCCAACGTCGGGTGGGATCGAGCATGGGTTGCTCTGCGGCTTCTGAAAGGTCCAAGATGGCCAATCTTCGGTGGCCTAGCACACAGCGGCCCGTTGGAGAAACATACATCTCCCCGCCATCGGGGCCTCGATGAAGCATCGCAACCATCATCTTCTGCACAGCACCCGCGTATCGCCCCGCATGAGGCCCAACCACTCCAGCTATACCGCACATCGAATCTATTCCACCTTTCTCGCCTAGGAACGCACCCAATCGCAACCAAAACCATACGTTTGTTAAGCACAAACCGATCTATGCGAAGATCTAAACGGAGACAAGCCCGAAACAACAAGAAAGCGGTGTACGCGCATCCTTCTTCTGCGCGTGGTTAGGGAGGAGAACAACGCATCTGGGCGTTGTTGTGGCTGTTTAGTGCTTGCCTTTCAGAAGGCAGCGGTTGTATGTGTGAAGGACTCCTCCCTTTGCGGAATTTTGGGTATGGCAACTTGCTCCATCACACAAACCAACGGCGTAACTCCTATCCAAAAAGAAATGCAGATCTATCCAAACGAAACAAACACCGATCCAACAAACAAAGAACAAAAACCACATCCATATCGGCCTTTTGCGAAAAGGCGCAAACAATGTTCGAGAAAATATCGGACGATGCGGAGACACAAAGTTGAGATATCTCGTTGCTGTCGACTATCACTTTCTTGATGCCCCGGGCGGAGCACCGCGAGTTGCTTATGATATCGCCAAATTAGCCAGAGATGCAGGTCATGACGTGGCGATGGTTTGCCACCACCCAAACGCCACACACGACGATCTTGGCACACAAGACGGAATACAAGTATTGCGGGTAGGTCAGACATCGCTCCCGAAGTGGGATCCTCGCCGCACATTTTCCTCCGTCCAAAATGTACAACAAGCCGTTCGTCGCTTTTTTGGCAAACAGTCGTGGGATCGGCTGCACATCCACAGCATCATGACAGGCTTGGGTGCCTCTTTGGCGCTCGACTCCCGCACCCACCGATGTATGACACTCCATTCGCCTGTTTCTCTCGAATACGCTGCGCTCGGACCCTCGACTTTTCTCCAAAAAGCAAAACACTTTCTTGGTGTGCCTCTGCTCGTTTGGATGGAGCGAAAGCTCCTCCACCAAAGCCAGCGCATCCACGTCCTTTCACGTTTTAACGCACGCTACATCGAGCAAACATACCCCTCCCTCGCCAACAGAATCAGCGTGATCCCTTACTGGCGTCAAGACATCTTAAAACGGACGCACACCAAAGAAGCTGCAAGGGCTGCGCTTGGGTGGGATCTCAACAAAGTCATCTTTTTTACGGTAAGAAACCATATCGCACGCACAGGCGTTGGCGACGCCATCGAAGCTGTCCACCCGCTCGCAAAAGCCGGTCGATGCGAGCTGATCATCGCAGGAGATGGACCCCTTCGCCCCGCCTACCAACAACACGTCGCCGAAGCCGACCTCGAACAAGAGATCCGCTTTCTCGGTCGCATCCCTGATCAGACGCTACACCTCGCCTACCAAGCCGCAGACGCCTTTTTGCTGCCGACCCGCGCCCTCGAATGTTTTGGCCTGATCTTGATCGAGGCGATGGCCTTTGGATGTCCGGTCATCAGCTCGGATTCTTCCGCCATTCCCGAAGTGATGAACCCGATCTTGCCGCAGTATGTGTACCCCGCAGGCAACGTACCCGCGCTTACAAAAAAGCTCACGCAGTTTCTGAACAAAGAACTTCCTCTCCCCTCCGCAGATGAAATCACCCAATACGTCGAAGACACGTACGGTCCCCAACGTGTGATACCCATGTACTTGGAGTGGCTTTCAGCTTAGACCCACCGCTTATTTCGCGATGATGTTGGATCCATCTTTTGTTTCACGATGATCTGGATGATGTTGGATCGATCTTTTGTTTCACGATGATCTAGATCAACATACGCAAAGCGATCATGCGCTACACAAGCCAACGTCGCAAAAAACGATCCCTTCGGAGTTTGATGGACGATGCACTATCGATTGGAAGCCTCAGACCTAGAACAACTCTTGGATGCCCTAAAAGCCGATGGCTACGCCCTGTTGGGTCCGCAGCGCCAAGACAACGCCATCCTCTACGACACACTCGAATCCGTGGCGGATTTACCGCAGGGATGGACCGATCAGCAAGAGGCGGGACAATACAAGCTCAAACGCCGCGAAGATGCGGCCTATTTTGGTTATGTGGTGGGGCCGCGCAGTTGGAAACGAGTGTTCTTGCCGCCTCGAAAACGGTTATGGAGCGCCACCCAACAAGACGGTGTGTGGAGTATCTCAGAAGAACCCTTGCCAACCCAAAAGGTCGCCCTGATCGGGGTGCGCGCTTGTGAGATCCATGCCATCGCGATCCAAGATCGCGTGTTGCGCGAAGGCCCCTACCCCGATCCGTATTACACCACCATGCGTGCCCAAAGCCTGATCATCGCCGTGAATTGCACACAAGCGGCCCCCACCTGTTTTTGCACCTCGATGGATACAGGCCCCAACGCTACCTTTGGCTTTGATCTCAGCCTCACAGAGCTTCTTGAACCCGCTCACTGCTTTGTTGTGGAAGTGGGCAGCCCCAAAGGCCAAGCTCTTGTCGAAACCTTGGGACTTCCTGCCGCAAACGATCCCGACCAAGCCCGCGCCCAAGCAGGCGTCGATCAAGCCCGCAAACAGATCAAGCGCACGCTCCAACGCGACGATGTCAAGGCGCTTTTGTATCGCAACCTCGAACACGCCCGTTGGGACGAAGTCGCTTCTCGTTGTCTCAGTTGTGCCAACTGCACGATGGTCTGCCCAACGTGCTTTTGCACAGAAATGGAAGATATCACCGATTTGACGGGCGATCATGCCGAACGTTGGCAGCGTTGGGACTCTTGTTTTCACGGGCAGTTTACGCACGTTCACGGCGGGCCTGTTCGCCAATCCACGCGCTCGCGCTATCGCCAATGGCTGACGCACAAACTGGCATCATGGGAAGATCAGTTCGGAACAACGGGCTGTGTGGGGTGCGGGCGTTGCATCGCTTGGTGTCCCGCAGGAATCGACCTTACCGCCGAAGTCAAGGCGTTTCGCGAAAGCGAACACACGCAGGAGAACAACAAGCGATGACTCCCCAAGATCTAAAGGCTTTTTTGGCTGAACACCCCTTCTTTTCGACCCTTCCAGCAGAAGACCTTGCGATCATGGCGTCTTATGCGGAATATGCGAACTTTGCAGTGGGCGATATCCTGTTGCGCGAAGGCCAACAGGCCACGCGCTTTTATGTCTTACGCGAAGGCAGCGTCGCGATCGACGTACACCATCCCGCACGAGGCTTGATCACGTTGATGACCGTCGGAAAAGGCGATGTCGTCGGCTGGTCGTGGCTGCTTGAACCTTATCTCTCGCAATTTGACGCCCGAGTCTTGCGTCCCACCAAGGCCCTTGTCTTCGATGCGGTGGCCTTGCGTGCGAGCTTTGAACAGCATCCAGCCTTGGGCTACGCTGTCACACGCAAGCTGCTCGCCCAAGTCACCAAACGCCTTTATGCTGCACGCATCCAATTACTCGATCTCTACGGCATCTCCAACAACCCCTAATCCTGTGGGTGTCAAGAGAAACCCGATCCCTTGCCAACCGTCCCAAGCATCAGGAGCAACGATGGGAGCCTCACCCGCGATCCGACCGATGACACCGCGCCCTTTTCGTATCGAAGCAGTGCGCCCAGAAACCCCGAACGTCTTTACATGGACGTTGCGCCCGACACAAGAAGACGGGCCGTTGGTGTTTCAACCCGGCCAGTTCAATATGCTGTCGATCTTTGGAGTGGGAGAAGTACCGATCTCGGTGAGCGGAGATGCCGAACAGTCCGAGATATGGGTGCATACGATCCGCTCCGTGGGAACCGTCACCCAAGTGATGGAAACCAAAAAAGCGGGGGAGATCGTCGGGGTACGTGGTCCGTTTGGGAATACATGGCCGCTCCAAGCAGCCGAAGGTTGCGATGTCGTCCTTGCGGTGGGCGGTTTGGGACTTGCGCCGATGCGACCAACGATCTACCACGTCTTGCATCACCGCGAACGTTACAAGCGGGTTTATCTGCTTTATGGCGCACGCACCCCCAAAGATATCCTCTATCCCGACGAACTCAAGGCGTGGAGCGAAAGCGGTGCATTGGATATCCGAACGACCGTTGACGTGGGCATGGATGGATGGGATGGCGAAGTGGGCCTTGTGACGGACTTGATCAGCGACATCCGTATCGATCCGTACCACAGCATCGCGATGGTGTGCGGACCCGAGATCATGATGCACTTTACAGCAAAAGCGTTGTTTCACCGACGGATCGCTCCTGCGCGGATCTTTCTCTCCATGGAGCGCTCGATGCGTTGTGGAACAGGCTGGTGCGGCCACTGTCAGCTAGGCCCGACTTTTCTCTGCAAAGACGGCCCTGTATACGATTATCCAAGCATCCAACCTTGGCTGCACAAACGCGAACTTTGAGAGAGGGAGAGAGGGTGCGATGACGCAAAAACCCAAGTTGGCGGTGTGGAAGTTTGCCTCTTGTGATGGTTGCCAGTTGAGCTTGCTGGATTGCGAAGATGAATTGCTTGCGGTCGCGGGCGCGGTGGATATCGCGTATTTCCCCGAAGCAACGAGGCGGATGGTGGATGGGCCTTACGATGTGTCGCTGGTGGAGGGGTCGATCACCACGCCGCATGATGCCGAACGGATCGTGGCGATCCGCAAAAATTCCAAAAAGCTGATC
Organism: Myxococcota bacterium; assembly: GCA_963169055.1. Lineage (GTDB taxonomy): Bacteria > Myxococcota_C > UBA6777 > UBA6777 > UBA6777 > JAKLKB01. The sequence goes on along the minus strand of CAUJFU010000501.1, from coordinate 1,896 downwards.
ACCATCGGCGCATGCGCTACCGCTGGCGGTATCCAAGCTCTGCGAAACTTTCGAGACGTCAAAGAATGGACCTCGCTGGTGTATGCTCATCCCGAATACATCGACACTCTCGCGCACTCCTCTCCGATCGCAGAACACGTCAAGGTGGACTTTGAGTTGCGCGGTTGCCCGATCAACAAGATGCAGCTCGTCGAAGTGCTTGCGGCTTTTCTCAACCAACGCAAGCCGCTTGTCCCCAACCACAGCGTCTGCGTAGAGTGCAAACTCAACGAACAAGTCTGTGTGATGGTGACGCAGCAAACACCGTGTCTTGGGCCTGTGACGCAAGCAGGATGCGGGGCGCTTTGCCCTCGCTATTTACGCGGATGCTTCGGATGTTTTGGACCGAAAGAAAACCCCAATACGGCTTCGATGGCGACACAATGGCGCACGAGCGGTGCAAGTGAATCGCAGATATTCCGGGCCTTCCGTGGGATCAATGGATACGCCGAAGCCTTCCGCCTCGAAAGCGAACGCAGCGAGCAACGGCTCCAACCCACCGAACAAGAAGCGAAGTGACAGGCTGAAAAAGCAAGGGAAATAGGCGCATGGACAAGCGAACGGAAGTCATACAAGTCGACGTATTGGCCCGCGTGGAAGGGGAAGGGGCCTTGTATCTGGATATCGACGGAGGCGAGGTCAAAGAAGCCCATCTGCGGATCTTTGAACCCCCCCGTTTTTTTGAGGCTTTTTTGCGTGGGCGTGACTTTCGCGAGATCCCCGATATCACAGCGCGGATCTGTGGAATCTGCCCAATCGCCTACCAGATGGGAGCTTGCCACGCAGCCGAGCAGATCGTGGGGATTCATCCCAACGGACCGCTGCGCGAGCTTCGCCGCTTGATCTATTGTGGCGAGTGGATCGAAAGCCACGTCCTCCACATCTATATGCTCCATGCACCCGACTTTTTGGGCTACCAAAGCGCGATCGAGATGGCGGAAACTTACCCTGCCGTCGTCGAACGCGGCCTACAAATGAAAAAACTCGGCAACGATCTGATGACCTTTGTCGGAGGACGCGAGATCCACCCGATCAACGTCAAGGTCGGTGGCTTTTACAAAGCGCCTACCGTCAAAGCGATGCGTGCATGGCGTGATCGCTTGTTGTGGGCACGTGACGCCGCCATCGAAACGATCCGCTGGACTGCCGGCCTCGATTTTCCCGACTTCACACGTGACTACGAATTTGTCAGCCTTCGCCACCCCGACGAATACCCCCTGAACGAAGGGCGGCTCGTCTCCAATCGTGGACTCGATATCGATATCACCGAATACAACGACCACTTCCAAGAAGAACACGTCGCACACTCCAACGCCCTCCAGTCCGTCCACAAAGGACACGGCCCCTATTTGGTCGGTCCCCTCGCACGTTACCACAACAACTTTGATCTGCTGACGCCCACCTGCCAACAACTCGCCCGTGAGATCGGCCTTGGAGAAAGCTGCAACAATCCCTTCCAAAGCATCATTGTCCGCAGCATCGAAGTCCTCTACGCCTACGAAGAAGCCCTACGCATCGTCGAAAACTACGCCGAACCCGATGCCTCGGCCCTTGACTTTACACCCCGCGCTGGCACAGGCCACGGATGCACCGAAGCTCCCAGAGGCATCTGTTATCACCGCTATACCACCGACGACAACGGCATCGTGCTTGATGCGCAGATCGTCCCCCCCACCTCTCAAAATCAAAAGAGCATCGAAGGCGATCTCTTGCATCTGGCCCGTCAATCCATGCACCTCTCCACCGAAGATCTGACATGGCGATGCGAACAAGCCATCCGAAACTACGACCCTTGTATCTCTTGCGCAACGCACTTCCTCACGCTGCACATCGAAAACAAACAGGACGCCAACGCAC
>CAUJFU010000500.1 GCA_963169055.1 Myxococcota bacterium | reverse complement strand
GGCAATTGGCCCGACTGTCGGGCGCTACGCCGATCCTTGTCGGTTTTGGCCTCGAAGAAGATCGCATCCATTCGCCCAATGAGTCTTTTTCTCTCGATCAAATGCGCATGGGCTTTCTTTATGTTGCAACTTTTCTTTCTTCGATTCGCTGATTCGTCTTCCATTTTTCAATTGATATAGGGAACTTGTTCGATGGTTGTTGTGAGGCGCTGCTCCACGCCCCGCCTAGAACTTTTCGTGGGGTTCCACCTCACGCCCCACCATAGAGCTTTTTGTGGGGTTCCACCCCACGCCCCGCAAGGGAGCGCGGCTCCCTTGACCCCGTGTTGGCGAAGAGATCACGGTTTTTCAAAACAACGGCTCTGTCGCTTGAAACACCGCGAACACGGGGTTTTTGATGGAGAGATACACGGGGTTTTTGATGAAGAGATTTTTGGGAAGGGTTTTTGGAAATAAAAAAAACTGCACGATGACTCGGAACCGTCCGACGTCGGCATCGTGCAGCGGGATTCTAGTTTGTTACACGAGGTCGGGAAACCCAAAGCCTAAGCCGCTTCCCGTTGTGTGCGCTGTGTTTGCACACGCCTTCGAGCAAGTGACGCACGCGCAGAGCGAGCGGTCAGCTTTGGAACCTCCATGTACCAGCCGGAGAACACACCTGTTTGTCCACTGGATCACCTCCTTTCTATTCGGCAACGACGGGGACGCGATTCCCAGCCGCAAACTCTCACCCATGCCGTGTCGGTGAGAGCGTCGGAAGCGCATGGTTGTGTTGTGCGCCTCACTGGTTTGGTGAGATACCGCAGGGTTTTGAATCGCGCAAGTCTTTTTTTTGATTTTTTTGTAATTTGTTGAATACAAAAAGGAAATAACTTTGCCGATGAAATTTGAATCATGAGCAATTTCAGTATTTTGATATTTTAAGGGGAATCATTTACGAGATCGCAATTAAAAAGTTCAATTCTTTTTTTGGAACTTGTGCAGCGTAAAAAAGTGCGGTGTGCAAAAGAGCCTATGTTCGCGCAACTCAACGCGCCCATTCGCTCCCATGACAAAGGCGAGCAGTCAAAACGCGGTGTGCAAAAAACCCCGTGTTCGCGGCACTTCAAGCGGCGCAGTGGTTGGTTTGAAAACCTGTGATCACCCCGCCGATACGGGGTCAAGGGAGCCGAGCTCTATGGTGGGGCGTGGGGTGAAACCCCACAACAATCCATGAGAAAATGTCTTCTCAACGTGATGTGTGAGGGGTGGGGGCGGGTAGATGGGGAGTTTGTGCGGCGAGAGTTTGTGCGTATCCGAGGTAAGAATGGGGCGAGAGGGCGCAGAGTTGTTGTTTTTCGTGGGGAGGGAGGGGGAGGGTGTCGAGGAAGGCGTGGAGTGCTTGGGGGGTGAGAGATTGGCCGCGAGTGAGGGCTTTGAGTTGTTCGTAAGGTGCATCGAGTTGGAGGCGGCGCATGACGGTTTGGATGGCTTCGGCGAGGACTTCCCAAGATTGATCGAGGTCTTGTTGGAGGCGGTGTGGGTGGGGTTCGATCTTGGAGAGTCCTTTTTGGAGGGAGGAAAGGGCGATCAGGGAGTGGGCAAAGGCGGTGCCGCAGTTGCGCAGTGCGGTGGAGTCGGTCAGGTCGCGTTGCCAACGGGAGATCGGGAGTTTTTGTGCGAGGTATTCGAGCAGCGCGTTGGCGATACCGAGATTGCCTTCGGCATTTTCAAAGTCGATGGGGTTGATTTTGTGCGGCATGGTAGAGGATCCGACTTCGCCGTGGATCGGGCGTTGTCGAAGATATCCAAGAGAGATGTACCCCCAGAAATCGCGGGCAAGATCGATGAGGATGGTGTGGCATCGTGCGATGGCATGGAAGAGTTCAGCGATCCAGTCGTGGGGTTCGATCTGTGTGGTGTAGGGGTTCCAAGCCAAGCCAAGGGAGTGGACGAAGGTTTGGGCGATCTGTGTCCAGTCGACGTGTGGATAAGCGACGTGATGGGCGTTGTAGTTGCCGACAGCACCGTTGATCTTGCCGAAGATAGGGGATTCGTGGATGCGTTGATAAGCGTGTTGGAGGCGAGCGGCAAAGTTGGCGATCTCTTTGCCGAGGGTGGTGGGGGAGGCGGTTTGTCCGTGTGTTCGGGAAAGCATGGGGAGAGCGGCGTGTTGGTGAGCGAGTTCGGTGAGTGTGTGGTGGAGCGTGCGGAGGTGGGGGAGAAGGACGGTGTTTCGGGCTTCGCGGAGCATCAGGGCGTAGGAGAGATTATTGATGTCTTCGGAGGTGCAGGCGAAGTGCAAAAATTCTTGATGCGTGTGGAGTGTGGGGTGGGTTTGGAAGCGTTCTTTGAGGAAGTATTCGACGGCTTTGACATCGTGGTTGGTGGTTTTTTCGATCTGCTTGATGCGAAGGGCGTCTTGTGGGGAAAAGTTGCGCAAGAGATCTTCGAGGAAGGTATTTTCTACATCGGAAAGAGGCGGTAGTTCGGGGATATCAGGGTGTTGGGAGAGAGACTGAAACCAGCGGATCTCGATCAAGACGCGGTGGTGGATCAAGCCGTATTCGCTGAGGAGCCGGCGCAGCGGCTGTGTTTTTTCAGCATAGCGACCGTCGATCGGGGAAAGGGCGAAGAGTTGGGCGTCTTGGTTCACGGCATCTCCTTTTTTTCGGAGTCCTCGGAAGGGCTTGTATTTGTGTGAGGGAGGGTGTGGCGTTGTGGGAAGCGTGGGTTGAATTCGAGGGCTTGCATCTCATGGATCTTGCCTTGGGTCAAGGAAAAACGCAGGGCAGTGCGCACGACATGGTGGCCATCATAGCCCGCCGCGCCCGGGTTGATCTGGAGGGTTGAGGGAAGAGTTGGATCACGAACCACGCGGAGGATATGCGAGTGGCCGCAAACAAAAAGCGCGGGTTGGTGAGTTTGTAGTTTTTGTCGGATATTCGGAGCATAGCGTTGGGGGTGGCCGCCGATATGTGTGATCCACACCGATACACCGTCACAATCGAAGAACAGATCTTTGGGGTATTGTTGCCGGATGGCGAGACCGTCGATGTTTCCGTACACAGCACGCAAGGTTTTGTGTGCGGCGATCTGTTGTGCGACCTCGATCGAACCGATATCCCCTGCGTGCCAGATCTGATCGCACTCGGCGAACACTTCGAGGATTTGAGGATCGAGAGCGCCGTGGGTGTCTGAAAGAAGGCCGATCCGCGTCGTCATGGTTGATGCGTCAGTTGCAGATGCGTCCGCCGCTATTTCCTGCGGCTCCATCGCAGTCCCAATCTTGGTCGTCGCAGCGTTCGTTTTGAGGGGTGACGGCTCCGATGCAGGCTCCCCAAACGCCGTTGGTGCAGGTTTGTTGTCCAAGTTTGCATCGACCGAAGCAACGGAGGGAATGGATGGAGCATCCTTCGGTTTCGGGCGGATAACAGTGGAGCGTTTGGCCTTGGGTGCAGGAGGCGTTGGGATCGCGTGGGCTGTCGGGGAGGACGTGGAGTTCGGGTGTGGGTTCGGGGATGCGTTCGATGTGTTTGCGTTCGAAGTCGTCGCTGCCATCGGGGAGAGCATCAGGGAGAGTGTGTTCGTGGTGAAGGTCGAAGGGAGGTTCGGTGTTGTTCTCGCGGCCTTGAGAGGATTCTTCGGCGAGGCGAGGGGAATCGGTGGATGTTTCGATGGGAAGGCCAGCGTCGAGATCTTTGTCGTCGGGGGATGCGGTGCTTGCGTCAGAGAGGAACTGAGGCTCGCGGTGGTTCGGGACGCAGATCGGCTCGCCATCGAGATCGCTGGAACAGATGGCGTCGCCTGTTGCGAGCGAATAGCAAAGAGAGCGGATGCAAACAGCGGGCTGTGCGCAGTCTTGGTTTGTGGCGCAAAAGAAGCGTTCTTTGGGGGGGGCGGTGGGTGGGAGTGCGCAGGCTTGGAATCCAAAAGCCGCGCAAGAAGAGAGCAAGAAACAAGCAAAAAGAAGGTGTTGGGGTGGAGTTCTCATGATGAAGATCCCCGATGTGTCGGTGTGGGGTGATGCGTTGCGCCAAGGTTTCTTCTACGCCAAGGTTTCTTTTCGATAGAGGGGAAAGTGTAGTGCGCGGAGGGTTGGAAGACAAGCAAAGGGAGGAAAGTTTTTCGTGCGGTGGTTGCGGGCAGGATGGGGATGGGGTACAAGGTGGGAGCAGCGGGGGGTTGGTAGCGAACGTGCCTTGTAGGAGCGACTTGGATGATCGAAGAGGCCGTGCGGCGTGCAAATTCTGAAGAAGAAGACAGCTTGCGAGTTGCGTTGGTGGAGCAATATCGGCGCGAGCGTTCAAAGATGTATGGCCAATTGTTTAGCAAGTTGGCGTGGTTGTTGTTGTTTTTTTTGATTGTTGGGCAATGGACACGTTGGCTGTATGGTGTGGGGGCGTGGTGGCAGAGCGCTTTTTCTTTTTTTGCGATGGGTTATATGCTGAGCGTGAGCCTGTTTGGGGGGCGGATACGGGATCGTCTGATGTCTGCGATGCCGTATGTGTTTGGTGTGGTGCTGATCCTCTCGTGGGGAGCGCTCGTTTGGGGGCCATCGCGATCGAGCGTGCGCGATGTGATGTCGTTGTTGACAACGATGACGGCGATGACTTCGGTGTTTGTGTTGTTGTTTCTGTCTTCGCAACACAAGCGTGCGTTGCGGGATGGTTTGATCTTTTTGTTGTGCGTGGTGCTGTTGGCGGTGCTTGCGCCGAGTGGTGCGGGGTTAAAAGGGGTCGAGTATCGTCATTTTGGTTTGGCGATGTTTTTTGGTTTTTTGCCGACGGTGCTGTTGTTGTTTTTCTTGTCGCGGCTCTCTTTTCGATTGCAAGAAATGATCGGTGTTCGGGAGCATCAATATAAGACTTTATTACAATACGCATCTGACTTGGTGATTGTGTTGGATGAAGAGGGAAAGATTCGTTACGAGAGTCCAGCGGCGTTTCGGATCTTGGGGTACACACCGGAAGAGCGGGTAAATCATCGGATGTTGGAAGAGGTGCATCCCGACGATCAAGAGCGGATTCGTGCGATCTATCGGGCGTTGTTGGCGCGTCCCGGGCACGTTGCGACGCAGGAAGCGCGGCTACGTCATCGTAGCGGGCATTGGTTGGAGGTGGAGTGTATCGCCGAAAATCTATTTGCAGATCCGAAGATTCGGGGGATGTTGGTGAATGTGCGAGACATTACGTTGCGCAAGCAGCAAGAGAGCCGCGCAGAGTATTTGTCGCGGCACGACACGTTGACGGCGCTGCCGAATCGACAGACTTTTTTACAGCATTTGGGGGAAGCGTTGGATGCGGCGTCAGCAGAGGGAGAGCGGTTGGCGTTGTTGTTGGTGGATCTGGATCGGTTTAAGGCGATCAATGAGACGTATGGCCCACGTTGCGGGGATATCTTGTTGCAGGAGGTGGCGAGTCGATTGCGGCGGATGGTGGGGGAAGAGGCGATGTTGTCGCGGTTGAGCGGCGATGAATTTGTGTTGATGTTGCGGGGGCCTTGGCCACAAGAAGAGATCACAGCGTTGGTGCAGCGGATCTTGGTGGGATTGAGTGAGCCGTATGCGTTGCAAAACAACCATGTGCGGATCACGGCGAGCATCGGGATCGCGTTTTCGCCCGAGGATGGGCGTCGTCCAGAGCAATTGTTATTGTATGTCGATCAGGCGATGTTGGAGGCGAAGAAGGGGGAGCGTGGGTATCAGTTTTTTTCTAGCGAGATTCGGCGTCAATTAAGCGAGCGGATCTTGTTGGAAGTGGAGTTGCAGCAGGCGATCGAGCGTCGAGAGTTTGTGTTGTATTATCAGCCACGAGTAGAATTATCGACGGGTCGTTTGCAGAGTTTGGAGGCGTTGGTGCGCTGGCAACATCCGACAAGGGGACTGTTGCCGCCGGGGGTGTTTATTCCTCTGGCCGAAGAGACGGGGCTGATCCATGCGTTGGGGGATCAGATCTTGGAGATCGCGTGTGGACAATTGCGGTCGTGGGAAGAGGGTGGTTATGCGATGCGGGTGGCGGTGAATTTGTCGGCGCGGCAGCTTCAAGATGTGGCGCTTGTCGAGCGGATCTTGCGGACAATGGAGCGTTATGGTGTTTCGGGGGATGCTTTGGAGTTGGAGATTACCGAGTCTGCGGCGATGTTGAACATCGACGAGACGGCGATCACGCTTCGTCATTTGAAAGAGGCAGGGATCGCGTTGTCGATAGACGATTTCGGTACGGCGTATTCTTCGCTGAATTATCTCAAGCGTTTGCCTGTGGATCATTTGAAGATCGATCGCTCTTTTGTGCGGGATCTTGGGCAATCACCGATGCAATCGCCGCAAGATGTGGCGATCATCAAGGCGATTGTTGCGATCTCCAAAAGCCTTGGTCTTTCGGTGATCGCAGAAGGTATCGAGTACGAAGAACAAGCACAGTTTTTGTTGCAACTGCATTGTGATACAGGCCAAGGTTTTTTCTTTGGTCAACCATTGTCTTGTGTCGAAGTCGAGCTACTCTTTGACCGCAGCGGTTTGTGGAAGGTGCCTCGGTTGGATCTGCAATAGGATCCGTTCCAAAGAACATCGCTTGGAGGGGAAACCGACGCATCCTTGAGAGAGGAGGCTTGTGTGGGTGAGATCGCGCATTTGGCGGATGTATCGATGTTAACGACTCTGTCTACGGACGGGGCGATGGAGACATTGGCGCAACGATTTGAGGTGTTGGGGATCGCGTGGGGGGATGTGAAGGCCAACGAGAAAGGGACGTTGTTTGCGGTTCCAGCTTCGGAGGATGTGCATTGGCTCAGGTCTTTACCAGCGCTTTCTTTGGTGGAAGAGAAAGAGATCGAGGGAAGGGCGAGCGGTGGGGTGACGGATCTGGTGGTGGGCGGAATTCTTGGGGAAGGAGGGATGGGAGTGGTGCAGAGCGCGTTGCAAGTGCCGCTGCATCGGGAAGTTGCAGTAAAGCGGTTGCGGGTCGAGAAGAACAGTCGCGCAGAGATCTTGTCGTTGTTGCGGGAGGCTTGGGTGACGGGGATGCTGGAGCATCCGAATATTGTGCCGGTGTATGCGTTGGGGCGCGACGCAGAGGATCGACCGATCTTTGTGATGAAGCGGATCGGTGGAGTGCCTTGGCAAGAGTTGATGTTTTCGCCCGAGCATCCGTATCGAAGTCAAGACAAGCGATCGTCTTTGTTGTGGAACCTTGATGTGTTGATGCAGGTTTGCCGTTCGGTGCATTTTGCCCATAGCAAGGGGATCTTGCATCGTGATATCAAGCCGTCGAATGTGATGATCGGCGAGTTCGGCGAGGTGTATTTGTTGGATTGGGGGATTGCGTTGGCGTTGTCGCCGCATCCATCGTTGCCTTTGCCCTTGGCAGCGGATGTTGCGCGTTTGGAAGGGACACCCGCTTATATGGCTCCAGAGATGGCGGCGGTGCATGGCGAACGGATCGGGATCCAGACCGATGTGTACCTTTTGGGGGGCGTCTTGCACGAGATATTGACAGGGAAGCCACCGCATCAAGGGCCGACGTTGTTGGCGGTTCTTGCAGACGCGATGATCTCTGCACCGCACACCTACGCATCGGATATCCCAGAGTCCTTGGTGGCGATCTGCCATCGTGCGATGAACGCCGATCCAGCGGCGCGCTTTGAAAGTGTCGAGGCTTTTCGGTGTGCGATTGCAGATTTTTTACAACAAAAAAACTCCATTGATTTGACCGAAGAAGCCAAGAAAGAGCTACAAGATCTCCAAGGAAAGATGGAGAATGAAAAAGAGAAAACGGATCTACGTTCGTTGTTTTTTCGTTTAGGCGAGTTGCGTTTTGGTTTTCATCAGGCATTGCATTTGTGGCCTGAAAATCAAGAAGCGGCAGAAGGTCTTCGTGCTTGTTCGGTGTTGACTTGCAAAGTGATGATCGCAGACGCTTATCTCGAAGCAGCCGAGCAATTGTTTCGGGAGATCGAGCAGCCTCCCGAAAGTTTGCGTGCAGCGTTGGATGCCCTCCGCCAACAAAAAGAGCAAGAAGAGAAGTATCGAAAGCGGCTGGAGTTGGATACAGACAGCACCGTTGGGAGGCGCACACGTCGTTTTATTGTGACGGTGATGGCGATCTTTTTTGTTCCTTTTTGGTTGTCTTTTGGTCAGATTTTTCCTATTTTTTCTTTTCAGTACACAACGTATTTTTCGTTGGCGATGGGGGAGATCGTATTTTTTGCGGCATTCTCGGTGTGGGCGCGGGATACGATGACGCGCAACGCGATCAATCGGCGTGTGTTGATCGCGATATGGTTGTTTGTGTTGTCGGGTACGCTGTGGTTTGTGTATGCGTGGTTTTGGCGAATGCCGATAGAACAGACGTTGGCGGTTCACTTGCTGTTGCAATCGTCGATCTTTGGGGTGTTGGCGTTGTTGACGGAGTTGGCGTTGTTGTGGAGCGTTGGGGTCGGGGCGTTGTGTTTCGTGGGGGTGATGTTGTGGCCGCGTTGGGTCTATGAATGGATGGCGTTGTCGTTGGGGGCGGGGTTGTTGCAAGCGGCGTATCTGTGGAAACCGAAGGGGCCGCTGTCTCGGATCGAGCAATTTTTAGAACGATGGCGTGCGTATTTTTCGTGTTAGGTAGGTTGTGTTTAGGGGTTGTTTGCGGGGGCGACGGCGACCATGCCCCAAGAGCCAGCACCGAGAGCGACTTCCATTTGTGCGGGGCTGACTTCGATCGATCCGCCTTTGACGAGGGGATCGCCGACGATGTAGTTGCCTTCGGGAGTACGGCCAAGGACGGTGACAAAGTGGCCGCCGGGATCGCGGGAGTTGAGGTAGTTGCCGTTGGCTTTTTGTTCTGCGCCCCATGCGTCCCAAACTTTGTTGGTGCCGAGGATGACGGGCATTCCTTGTTGGAGGGCGTTGTCGATATTGGAGAGGGCTTCGACGGGATCGCGTGTGACGGGAAGGTCGATACCTTGGGCACCATAGGCGGTCAGTCCATTTTTGACAGTTGCAAAGCCCATGGTGTTGGAGGTGGTGGTGTCGTGGCCGTACATGGAATCGCGCATGGCGTCGATGGCGCTGTGAGCGGTTTCAGGGGTGGGTTGTTGGGTGAGGCCGAGGGTGTTGAGTGCCATGAGGGCGGAGGTTGGGCCGCAATCGCTGTATCCGTAGGGGATATCGCGACTTCCTGCGGGATCGTTGTAGGCGGTGGGTCCCCATTGAGTCAGAAAAGATTGATTGGCTTGCTGTGTGGAGGTGGGGAGGGATTCGTTGATGGGAGGGGGAGGAGGGGTAAAGCTTGGGCCTTGGATCAAGCGTTGTTCGAGGGCTTGTGCGGTGGGCTGGTCGTAAATGCCCGTGACGGGGAGGTTATGTGCGCGTTGGAAGCGTCGGACACCGCCTTCGGTGCGAGGGCCAAAGTTTCCCGGGCCGCTGTTCATATCGGCTTGGGTGAGATAGCCCGTGTCGACGAGGCTTTGTTGGAGTGCGCGGACATCTTCGCCATGGGAGCCGCGTTCAAGGGGAGCAGCAGGAGCGACGGTGGTGGAGGGGGTCGGTTCGGCTGGTGGGGTGGGGGCTGTTTGGCCCATGGCTTGTGCGGTGGATTGGTCGTAAATGCCCGTAGCGGGGAGGTTATTGGCGCGTTGGTAACTGCGTACAGCGGCTTCGGTGCGGGGTCCAAAGATGCCGGGGCCGGTGTTCATATCGGCTTGGGTGAGGTGGCCTGTTTGGACAAGGTGGTTTTGGAGGTCGCGGACATCGCTGCTTTGAGCGCCGCGTTGGAGCGGTGGAGCGGGGAGCTGTGGTGCGGTCGTGCTGTTTGATGCGGTGGCTGCGGTGCCTGTAGCGGCAGCGGCAGTGGCTGTAGCGGCAGAGCGGGTGGTGTCGTTTCCTTGTTTGACGAGGAAGCTTTGGATCAAGTTGCTGCCGAGGTTGTGCATACTGCCGAGGTTTTCGCGTGTGGTGCTATAAGAATTGGAAGAAGTGGAGGAGGGGGCTGTGGTGGAAGTGTTGGTGTTTGTGGTGCTGGAGGTGCGTGGTGCCGTGGTGGTGCTTGCGGCTTTGGTGGGTGCGGGTGGTGCGGGGGCGGGTTGGGGCTTGTTCGATTGGATCTTCATGCGAAGATATCTCCTTTTTGGCCGATGGATGGGATGTTTGTGGTGGATGGGTGAAAGAAAATAAAGAGAAAGATCATATCGTTGCGAAATGAGTATCGGCAACAGAGGTGATCTTGTTCACAAGATCTTTGCGAGAGAGGGGGGAAACAGGTTTGCAGGCGGAGGGGTAGGCGATGCGGTGTCCGAGAGAAGTGTGTTCGAAGGGTTGCTGGGATCTGCTGTAGGCGTCTTGTGGTTGGGCAGCCACACCTTGCTGCCCCTAACATCTTTCGCTGACACGATGGGCGGATCTTGTCTTAGTCTTCGAATTCAACGCGGATGGTGTTGATTAGGCGTTGGAGGGCTTCTTTGACAACTTCGGTGTCGGTGTGTCGGACGACAACGTAGCCTTCGCCTTCATAACTTGTGGAAGAGTGCTGACCGACTTGGGGGAGTTTAGCTTCGATGACAAGGGAGCCGACTTCGCGTTGGGCTTGTTCGATGCCGTGGACGGCTTTGACGCGGCCTTTGCCCATGCCACGGAGGAAAGCGGCCCCTGCGGCGTATTTTTGTTGTGGGAAGGGGAAGGTGCCAAGGATCATCAATTCGACCCATGCTTTGTGGAAGTCGAAGTCGTAGCCAAGGGCGGTGAGGGTCATGATCTGCGCACCGGGTGGGCGAGCCGCGACTTCGGAGATGGCGATGCTGCCGTCATCACGGAGAAACCATTCCATGTGGGTGAGTCCGGTTTGCATACCGAGGGCTTTGAGGGCGTGTTTGTTGGCTTCGGTGATCTGCTTGTAGTGGGGGGCATCGAGTTCGCGGGGGAGCAATACGCACCATTGAATCCAAGGATTCTTGAGGACTTCGAGGGGCGTGGGATAGTATCGTGTAGAAGAAAACCAAACCAGTTTTCCGTCGATACTGACGCCTTCAAAGGAGTGTTCTTGACCTTTGATGAATTCTTCAAAGAGGGTGGGATCTTCGGGGGAAAGTTTGGCGACGGAGAGGTAGTCGTTGAGTTGTTGGTCGTCGTTGATCTGGAAGGTATTGCGAGCGCCAGCGCCAGCGGGGGGTTTGATCACGATGGGGAAGCCGACTTGTTGTCGGAACTGGCGGACTTGTTCGGTGTTTGTGGCGAGGAGGTGGCGTGCGCAGGGAAGGCCGTTGGAGCGCAAGATATCTTTCATGCGGGCTTTTTCGCGGAAGTTTCGAGCGACAGCTTCGGACATGCCGTAGATACCGAGGTGATCGCGGACGGTACCGAGGGTGATTTGGAGATCTTCGAGAAAACCGATCAGGCGATAAATGGGGCCATTTTGTTGCATGAGAAAGCGGCAAGCGACGACGACTTGGCCGGCATCAAGGGTGTTATTGACGCGGTAGTGGCCGACCATCTTGTCGCGATATTCTTGGGGGAAGCGTTCGACAGGCTCGTGGGTGACGACGCTGACACCGACATCGGGGATTTCAAGCATCGGCTGGAAGAAACGAAAGGTGGTTTGACCGAGGTAAGGGACGACGAACACAACGTGTTTCATGGGGGGCCTCTTTTGTTCTAGGGATAGGAACAGGGATCTGAGGGTACGCGGGGTGTTTCCGCAGTAAAGGCACTTTTTGAGTGGATGAGTGGTTTAAGGAACCATTTTGTCGAGGTATTTGGGGAGCATATCGCGCCATGTGATCCAGTCGTGATCCCATTTGTTCCAGATATCAAGGCGATGGGGGATCTGTTTGGAGGCGAGGATCTGGGCGACACGTTCGCTTTCTTGGGGTTCTTCCCACTTGCCATCACCTGTGGCGAGCAGGATAAAACGCTCGCGGAGTTGATGGAGTTGTGGGCCTTCTGGGAGGTTGGGGAGGAAATGAAGGGGAGAAGAGAAATAGAGGTCAAGGCTGTGTTGGCCTTTGGCCCAGCGTTGGATATCGAAGGTTCCGCTCATGCAGATGGCACTAGAGAAGATATCGGGAGAGCGGGTAATGGCAGCGAGTGCATTATAAGCCCCAAGAGAAGCTCCGGCAGTGATAATTGGGATATCAGGCGAATGACAATCGTGTCGGATGGCGGGGACGACTTCGTGGGTGACGAAGTGGTGATAGGCGTTTTGCATGGCAGCGCGTTGGAGGCCCGATACATGGGGATCAAGCCATGTGCGTCCAGCGACACTATCGCAAGAATAGACTTTGATGCGGCCTGCTTCGATCAAAGGTCGAAGGGCGCGCATCATCAAGAAGCGTTCGCCTTCTTCGGCATCTCCGCCTGCGGTGGGAAATAGCAGAAGCGGTTGTCCGTAATAGCCAAAGCGAGCGACGAGGACGTCTTGGTGGAGGCGTGTGGAGTACCAACGAGAGGCCAGTTTGTAAGGGAACATGCAACACTCCTTGAGGCTTTTGGTGGAGCGGTTTGTGGAGTTGTCCACTCGGCGAAGCGGGTGGATATCTCGGGCGTGCCGAGAGGATACGTTGGTTTGTTTACGCCCGATGCTAGGGTGTTTGAGAGCGACAGCGCTATTCGTAGATCATCCAAAGAGGCCCGGGAAACAGCCAAGTCAGTGCATCGCGCAGGTGGTCACGCCAGTTGATCCAGTTGTGACCGTCGCGGGATTCGCGGTACTCGACTTCCATCCCGGTTTTTTGGAGAAGAGGAACAATCGAGCGATTTTCGTAGATCAAAGATTCGTACATCCCGCAGGTGACAAAGACTTTTTCGCTAAATTTCCCGGGATTTTTTCGAAAACGATTCATAAAGTCGACCACAGGGTCAAAGAGGGGGCCGCGTTTGTTTTCGCCGATATCGGTAAAGGCAAAGGAGCCGGATTGAAGGAGAAGTCGGCCAAAGACCTCGGGGTGTCGCCATGCGGTGGAGAGAGTGGCGACGCCACCGAAGGAAGCGCCCATGAGTCCGCGCATTTGGGGGAGATCGTGGATGGGGTAGCGCTCTTGGAGGAGGGGTAGGACTTCGTGGACGGTGAATTGGGCTTGGGCGGGGTGATCGGGGTATTCTTGGAGGCGTTGGACAGGGTGTTGGAGTGCGACGATCAGGGGGGCGACTTCGTTGCGGTGGATGAGGTTGTCAAGGACGAACTTGAGAGAAGAATAGCGTTTGTAGTCGGGTCCATCGTGGACGATCAGCAGGGGATAGCGTCGTCGAGGTCGAAAGCGAGCGGGTAGATAGACGGTGAGATGGCGTTTTCCGCCGTAGGCTTGGCTGTCGATCTCGATATCTTCGAGGGTACCAGCGCGGCTTTCGGTATCTTCGAGAGTCCATTCGGGGGTGAGGTAGCCCGCGCCTTGGCAGACGGAGTTGGCCCCAAAAGGATCGTAAGCGAGGTGTTTGTTGAGGGGATCGCGTATCCAATGGCTGTGTCCGCGTTGAACGACTTCAAACTTGTATTCGATGCGGGACTGGTGAGGGATATCGGCTTGGAGTACCCAGTGGCGGGTGCTGGGGATGCGGAAAAAGTCTTGGGAGGAGGGGAGTCCAAAGATCCAATGGCGGAGGCGGACTTGCTCGGCGTCACCTCGATAAAAGAAGAGGACGGTGTTTTCTTCGACCCAAGGGAAGGCATGGATCTGCAAGAATTCATCGATTTCTGCATCGGAGACAGGGATATGTTGTTGTAGTCGATGGATCAGTGATTTCACCGCGACTCTCCTTTGGGGGCGAGGGTTGGGATCTCGGTGGCGCTGGTGAAGGAGGCGAGGGTTGGGATCTCGGTGGCGCTGGTGAAGGAGGCGAGAGTTGGGATCTCGGTGGCGCTGGTGAAAGAGTCGAGTGCTGCGGCCTTTTCGGCGCTAGGGAGTGCATCGCGAGAAGGGAATTGGTTGGCGTGTTCGGAGGCATGGGGAGAAGGGAGGACAGTGGCGTGTGAGAAGTGTTGGACATGGCCATCGGTGTGGAGGAGGCGGGTGTGTGGGAATATCTTCCATCCTGCGGAGGTGGCTTGGATGCGAGAGCCTTCGTCGAGGGCGCAACAGAGGGAAGGATGGAAGCGTTGAGCGAGAAGGGCGACGCGAGCGGGGTCATCGAGGTTGAGGCGTCGTTTGGCGTGGGGAAGAGGCAGAAGTCCTTTGAAGTAGCCGAGTCCGAGGTCAAGGATCTCGGGTGTACCGGCCCCTTGGGGTGGGTGATCATGAAAAAGCACGACGCGATCGCTGAGAGCCATCGCCCCAGCGGACCAAGCGACAAGGCGTCGGTCGGCGAAAAAGGTTTCGATCCCAAGCATACGGATACGGTTGAGAAGGACAGCGACGTGGCCGCCAGCGATGGCGATGGTTGGGCAGTATCCGAGGACGGAGTGGATCTCTTCGCGCTGTTGTTGGATGGCGGGGCGCTCTAGAGAGCGCCATCGCGCTTCAAAGTTCTGGTGGACGAGTTGAAGGCGTTGGAGGTGGTGTTGATCGAGGCGTTGGATGGCGGCGATAGCGTCGGCGCGTTCGGGGAGGACGAGAGCGGGATCGCCTTGGTGTCGGAAGAGATGCTGTGCGGCTTCAACGAGTTTATCGAGGCGGAAACGGTAGAGGTTTTGGAGATCGCGGAGTTGATCTTGGCGGGCGCGGTGGGCCTCAAAGAGTTCTGTGTCGGCGTGGAAGACATCTTCACAACGGGCGTGGATGCGGAGGTTGTGAACACGGCAGTGGGAGCCGAGGACTTCGCGGAGTTCTTCGTCTTCTTCTTCGCGTTCTTGCCATCCAGCGGAGACGAGTGCGATATCGCCGTCGATACCGTGTTCTTTGAGGATATGGTGGACGGTGGGTTCGAGGCGTTGGGGTCCAAGCACGATCAGGTGTGGCATGTGGTTTTGGCTTCCTTGTGCGGGGTCACTCGGCAGCGTAGGCAAGGCACCTCGGAGTCTTGGGTGATGCGAACAAGGCTTCTCGGTGCGTTGGGGGATGCGAGCGACAAACACCGGCGTTGACTATGCACGAATCCATTCGGTGCATGCGAGGTTTGAGCAAGGAGCGGTGGGGGTCTTGGTTTGCTTGTGCGCACCAGCACAAACCTCGGTGAGCATGATAACGCAGATCGCAAGGAGATCGCACAAATTCAAGGATCCGTTTAGCGGGAAGCGAACATTTGGATGTCTGTGGCGGCGATGTTGGCCATGTGAAGGGCATCTTCCCACCGAGGATGACGGACGATCAGGAAGCCATCGCTGACGAGCGTTTGTTTCCAGTTGCGTCGGTGCGCACCGACGGGGAGAAGCTGTTCGGTGCAGATCCATTGGCCGAAGCGTTGTTTGTAGGCATCGAGTCCGTGGATGGCGCGGATCGTGCCTTCGCCTTGGGCGCGTTTGAAGATGATGGCGGCGTTGTAGAGGCGGCGGGTGGGTGCGGCAAAGCGCTTGTGACAGACAGCGCGGGCCCATTCGCGGAACAGATCGATATCGCTGGTGTAGTTCATTTGATCGACGAGATGCGCCCCGCCCGGTCGACAGCCGATCTCGCCAAAGACGACTTCGCCGTTGGGTTTGTAGTACCATTCCATGTGCGTAAAGCCCGTTCCCATGCCGAGGGCTTTGAGAACGCCTTTGCCGAGTTCGATACCAGCGCGGATCTTGGGTTGGTTGAGATCGGAGACTGTGACGATCACAGGGCTGATCCACTCGTTGGTTCGGGCGATCAGTGGGCGCGGGAGGTATTGTGCGACGTTCATATAGACGGGTTCGCCGTCGATGCAGACGGTGTCAAAGGTGAATTCTTCGCCGTCCACGAATTCTTCGACGCTGACTTCGGGGACATGGCGGAGGGCGGGGAGGACGCTGCGGAGTTCTTGGTCGTTTTGGATGCGGTAGGTGTCGGCGCTACCGGCACCTGCGATGGGTTTGATGATGACGGGGAATCCGATCAGATGGGCGGCGTCGATCACATCTTTTTCGGTGCTTGCGCGAAAGGCGTGGGGGACGCGCAAACCAGCGCGTTCGACGCGTTCTTTCATCAGTTGTTTGTCACGAAACCCGAGGACGGTGTTGTATGACATCCCCGCGACACCGAGTTGTTCGCGCAGTCGGGCGGCTGTGAGGACAAGGATCTCCCATTGGGCTTCAACGCGATCGATGTGACGGCCTCCGAGCCATTGTTTGACGCGAGCGATCAAGTCGCCTTCGTTCATGATGCTCGGAACTTGGAGATAATCGCTGAGGTAGGGGCGGACTTTTTCGGGGAGAGCGTGTGCGGGTGTGTCGCCAACGCCGAGGACACGGGCGCCGACTTCGGCGAGGCCGCGAGTGTATTCGATCATCTCGGGTGGATAAGCTGGGCTGAGGAAGAGAACTTGCATGGCGGACTCCTGCGAAACGCATCGGTGGCGTTCAAAAGGCTAGACAGACGGGTGTTGTGGGGGATCTTTGGATGAGGTGGTGGCGGATGGGAGAGGGTTAGTGCGCCCACATTTTAACGGTTTGACCGATGTCATCGAGCATTGCGCGACAAGCATCGTAATCGGGGTGACGAACCCAAACCCACGCATGAGCGAGATATCCCGCACCGACGGGCGATGTGGGCGATCCTTCGGGGGGAAAGTGCGCAGCAAGAATCCATGAGTTGTATTTGGCGAACATCTCTTCGCGTCCGCTGTATCCCGCGACATGGCCGTCTTGGCTGGGTCGCAAAGAGATCAGTCCAGCGGAAAAGCGGCGGCTTGGTTGTGGGGAGGCTTGGCCGAACATCAAAGCGCGGGCCCATTCGGTGTAAAGGTCGAAGTCGTTGGCGTAGTTGTAGAGATCCCACAGGCGGCATCCGGGGGGACGTGCGCCGATCTCGCTGAAGGTGAGGCCCTTGTCACCGACAAACCATTCCATGTGAGTGGCGGTGGTTCCGAGTTGAAAGAGATCGATCACGCGCTCGCCAAATTGGCGAAGAGGTTGATAGCCCGGGGAGTCGATGCGATTGGTGAGGACGATCTGTGGGCTGATCCAACGGGTGCGCATGGCTTCGAGGACGTTGGGATAATAGTGGCAGATGCCATCAAAGATCACTTGGCCGTTGCAGGTCAGGGTATCGTAAAAGCCTTCGTGTCCTTCGATGAATTCTTCCATGGTAAAGAAGGCATTTTGGCTGTGGGAAAGGCCCGTTTCTGCGAGGGCTTGTTTGAGTTGTTCGGCGTTATCGATGCGATACGTGGCGTGTGCGCCAGCGCCATCGCGAGGTTTGAGGATGACAGGGTAACCCGTTTCTTTGACAAATTGCCATGCTTTTTCGGCGTTATTGACGGCAGCGTTGCGCGCACAGGGGACGCCTCTCGCACGCAAGAATTGTTTCATTTGAAATTTATCGCGGCAGAGGTTGATGGTCTCCGAAGAGATCCCGGGGATCTTGGCGCGTTCGCGGACACGGGCAGCGAGCAACATGTGGCTTTCGATGGTGGCCTCAAAGCGATCCACCCACGGCCCACGGTCTTGGATACGGCGTACAGCTTGGTAGACAGCTTCTTCGTTGCCGACAGAAGGGACTTGTTCGTAACCGTAGAGCCATCCTTTGATCTCGTGATCGAGATGAGAGAGCGGCGTTTCGCCGATGCCTGAGACGCGAGCGCCGATCCCCGCGAGTGCGCGGACAAATTGTCGTTGGTTGGATGGGAAGTGGGGGGCCAAAAAGATGATGTGCATCAAAGCACCTCGCTTGCTTGATCGCGGCGTGATCGCGGTGAGACTGTGTTGGGTTGGTTGGGTGTGAGAACACCTGAGAAATTGGTGGTTTCTCTAATGGAGATCGCGTGGAAAGTCAAGCGGAGTTTGGTGAGGAGGTCACAAGCCAAAGGGCAGACGCGAAAGAACAGGCGGGATCTGGTCTTTGTTCGGGAGTTTGGTGTATGGTGTGAGTTTTGAGGCTGGTGATCTGGGAGAATTCCCTGAAACTGGTGGGTTGGGTTGTTGAATGTTTGTTGTGAAGAGTTTGATCATGCCGATACATGGGACATTGCGTCATTGTCAGAGAAGCAGCGTTTGGAAGCGATGGAGCTTGTGGGGGCTGTGGTTTCTTGGGTTGATGTTTCAGAGTGCTTGTTTTGTCGGTTCTTTTTCGATGGTGGGATATCCGTGTGCCGATGCCGAAGAAGGGCGAGCGCGTTGTGGTCCCAACGAGCGATGTGCCGAGGGGATCTGTACGCTGCTCGATGCGCCCGGGCCACCGTGTAAAACGGCGTCCGATTGTCGCAGCGGCTTGTGCAACAAAGATGGTTTTTGCATGCCTTGCGCAAGCGCAAAAGACTGTGCATCGGGCGTTTGCGTCCAAGGCGTTTGTAAGCCTTGTGTCGATGCGAAGGATTGCGGAGATCTGCGCTGCGACGCAGGAATCTGCAAACCTTGCGATGCCAACGAACAATGCGCAACAGGGCGTTGTGTCGAAGGCCGCTGCACAGCCTGCGCAAAGCGAGAAGACTGTACCTCGGGATTTTGTGAACAAGGCGTGTGTAAGCCTTGCAACAGCGATAGCCAATGCCCCGGATACTGCGATGAAACCAACGGTGTCTGTCTTCCTTGCAGCCAAGACAACCAATGCCCGGGCTATTGTGACAAGGCGAGCGGTCTCTGTAAGCCTTGTGAAAAGCGAGAAGATTGCACACAAACACTCTATTGCAAGATCGCCGAAGGGCGCTGCGCACCGTGTGAGCGAGATAGCGATTGTCCCGGTGTATGCGCCTCTACTGGTCGTTGTGTGCCTTGTACAAAAGCCGACGATTGCTTGGAGACGTTTTTTTGCGGTACGGGCGGCGTCTGCACCAAGTGCAACAGCGGAGCCGATTGTGGTTCGGGCGTTTGCGAAAAGGGCATTTGTCAAAAAAGCTGCGCGAACGATGCGCAGTGCTCGTCTGGTCTGTGCAAGGCAGGGCGTTGTGAGAGTTGCGAAAAGGCCGAGGATTGCGCTTCGTTTCGATGTTCGGATGGTCGTTGCTTGGGGCCTTGTACACGCGACGATCAGTGTTTGAATGGTCGCCTTTGCAAGGGAGGCCGATGCGAACTGCCCGCCGAAGGAGAGCCTTGTTCGGCCTTGGCAGGGGCGGGTTGCCAAAAGGATCTCGTTTGTGTCTCGATTGATGGGCAAAATCGTTGCCGCCAAGCTTGCGATCCGCTGGTGGTGTCGTCTTGTTCGGGTGGGAAAGCCTGCTCCTTCTTACAAGGCACAGCCTCCGAAGTCTTGGGCGTTTGCTTGCCTACACGCGCACAAGGAAAAAAAGTCGGCGAAACCTGCGATGCCTCCGCAAGCCCTTGCGATGTCGAGCTGATCTGTCGAAGTGACGGCCTTCAGAGCTTGTGCCGCAAGATCTGTGACACCAGCCTCCAAGGGATGTGCGCACAAGGCGAAGAGTGTATCGCCGTCGATCAACCTCGATCAAAGATCGGCCTTTGTCTTCCTCCGACTTGTGAAAATATCCCGGGAAAGTGTACGAGCGGGACGTATTGTTATCAACGCGATTGTCGAAAGACTTGCGATCCTGTGAAACCAACAGCGCTTCCCTGCACAAGCACCGAGTACTGCGGGGCGATCAGCGGCGGTGGTGCGGTCAAAGGCGTTTGCCTCGAACGAAGTTGCGGTCTCACGGGGCGCGTTTGCACGCACCAACAAGTCTGCCGAGATCGGTTGTCTTGTCAGACGGCCACTCCCGCCAAGCCATGCAGCACACAAGGAGATTGCGCAAGCGGCGAGTCTTGTGTGGATTGGGGCGGAGCCAAAACATGCGCCCTCGGTTGTACCGTCCCCAACAACACCGTCGATTGCGCCAAAGATTATCTTTGTGTCGCACAGTCCGTTCTTTCTCCCGAAGTTCCTCGTTCTGCGTGTGTCCCTTCGCGTGGAGGAGGCTTGCAGGGCGCTGCGTGCGGAACCGTCAACACGTTGTGCGAGCGATCACACACATGCACTGCTTTTGGTGATGATGCGATCTGCCTCTTTACATGCGAACCGCGCCGAACTACCGGCCAACAAGGATGCGTCTCAGGCTATCGCTGTACCTCGCTACAAAATGGATTGGGCGTTTGCGTGCGCGATACCGTACGAAAAAATGCCGAAGAGTGCAGTCCCTTGTTGGGCTTTTGTGAAAGCACGCATCTTTGCGTCAGCGAAACCAACCAACCGAAGGCGTATTGCCGCAAGATCTGTACATCGTCTCTGGATTGCAGCAGCGGCGATCAATGCTTTAGCATCGCAGGCGGCACGCGCCAAGTTTGTTTGAAACCGTGAAAGAATATGGGTGAAGGTGCGAAAAGGCGGAGGGATGGGGAGTTTAGCGGTCGGGTTCGTCGGCTTGTTGGCTGGGATGAAATAATACGAAATCCGCCCATTGTGTGATCGTAAAACGTAGGGGCAGCCCCCTGTGGCTGCCCAACCGTAGGGCATCTACGCACTATCCTTCGATCACACATCTTGCGGATATCGTGTAAGGTGCGAAAAGGCGGAGGGATGGGGAGTTTAGAGGCCGGGTTCGTCGGCTTGTTGGCCGGGATGAAATTCGGAATAGACGTAGATGGGGATGTGCAGAGAGCCGAGATGTTGTTGGATGAGAGGGAAGACTTCTTGCCAATCGAGTCCGCCGACGCCTGTGGCGAGCCGAGGGAGAGCGAGGCTGGTAAAGCCTTCTGTTTCGGCAAGTTTGTGAAGCGCACGCAATGCGTGGTTCACATGAGCGATGGTGGCTTTTCCGGGCCGCGAACCATGATCGTAAGAGGCTTCTTGGGTCATGAGGTTGACGATACGCACACCGCCCACACTGCCCCACATCCAGACGTCGCCAACGGCGGGATGGGAAGTGTGGCAGTAGTGGCGAAAGTCTTTGTAGAGCGCGGGCCATTGTTCGCGCAAAGCGTGTGCAAGACCTTGGTTGAAGGGATCGTTGGGAGCGACCCCATGAGCGATGGCTTGTGCTTTGGTTTTGAGGATATCGCCGCTAACTTCGTAAATCATCGTGTGATTCCTTTCTAAGGGAGAGACAAGAGAGCAGGTGTTGTGTAAAAGAACGGAGAATACCGTTGGGGTTATGTTTCAGCAGATTCCGCACACTTGATGCGGCAATCACGCTGGGCATCTGTTTACGTTGTGCGGTGTTATGTTTCGGCAGATTCCGCACACTTGATGCAGCGAGTTGCATAAGGGATGGCTTCGAGGCGCTTGGAGCCGATGGGATCGCCACAATCGTTGCAGACGCCGTAATTTCCGTTGTGGATGCGTTGGAGCGTTTGCTCGATTAGTCGGAGTTTTTGATGCGTTTGATCTTCGAGAGCTGCGAGGACTTCGCTGTTTTCGAGTTCGACGGCTTGTTCCTCAAAGTCCGCACTGAGCGCGCCGTCTTCTTGGCGCAGATCGCCTTGGATCTTTTGAAGGCGGTGGCGCAGGGTTTGTGCTTCAGCTTCGAGCTTGGCCCGAATGGTTGGGTGGTTCGTCATCTCGCCTCCTTGGATGATGTGGCGTTGGGATGGGAGTGTGGGGGGTTGTGAAGAATGTAGGAACATCAGCAAAAAGCAAGTGACTAGAAGGAGTCTGTTTTTGAATGCCTGTGTTCGGGGCTTTTTTCGCAACGGCTTTCAGTATAGTTTGGGTGAATAGAAAAGTGGTGTGCAGATCAACAAGAAAGTTGACGCAGATCAACCGAGCAGCGAGGTGTTTTTGCGGTTGGATGCTTTTGAAAAGGCGAAGTATCCGAAGTTTTTTGCGATAAGGCATCGCGTGTTAGAAGAGCGGTTTGCAAAAAAACAGCGGCAGCAAAGATCGTAGGGTGCGAAGCCTCGTTTGAGGTGGGTGTTTGATTTGTATTCGTCTCCCGCAGATGCGGGATCTTGTGAGGAACCATACAAAAAGGAGGACAGATGAGGCGGAGTTACGCGATCATCTTGCTTGGTTGGTGTTGCCTGTTGGGTTGGGTCGCGCCTGTACAAGCGGAAGAACTCGGTTTTCTCGAACGTTTTGCGCTTTCTGCAGAGCGCAAAGCAGCGTTGAAGCAGTTGATTCCCGGGACGGGAGATGCGTACTACTTTGAAAGCTTGTACTTGCAGCATCAAGACAAGTTGAAAGAAGTTGACGCGTTGTTGGTGCGTTGGCGTCAGCGATTTCCGTATGATGGTCGATTGCAAGAGATCGAGCATCGGCAAGCGTTGTTGCGTTATTCGAGCGATCCAAAGGCGGCTTTGGATTACTTGCGCGAAAAGCTTAACCTGTACTTCGGCCATCAACGGCGGGTGCGTGGGGCAAAACCGACGCTACCGACTTCGCTCGATCAAAACAAGATCAGCCGTGAGACCTTGTACAAACGGGCAATGCGGCAATATTCGCCGATGGGTCGGTTTACTTCGTATGCCGAGCAGTGGCTGTTGGAAGAAAAGACGGGGATCTCGGAGAGTCATCGGGGAGAGATCTTGGGGCGGGTGACGCGGCCTGATATCAAGGATCTGCCCGATATGATCGTGCGAGAGCTTCAACAAAAAGACACTTCGATCTCGTTTGGTAGCCGCACGATTCATGGGAAGCTGACGTTGGCGCAACTCGACGCTTGTCGTCGGATGATGCCGTCGTTGCGGAATGATGGCAGCTTTGTTCGGACGTATCTTGAGCGCCTGAAACCTGCAAGCGATGTGGATTTGACGCATGATCTCGCAGCGCGTGAAGCCCATCTCAAGCGCGTTTGGGAGTTTGCGAAGAAGCTTGGGAGCGTACATGCTTCGTTGAAGATTCACGTCTTGTATCACTGGTTGAAAGTCGAAGAACAGCGCGGCGTCTACAACCGCAGCCGTTTTCTTCAGTATCTGCGGATGCCCCGCCAAGTGTCCTATCTGCCGTATACGTTTCGCCATCGTCATGGTTATTCGCTGCCCTCGATGGGAGGGAATTATACGTCGATTACAGGTCAAGCAGCGGTATACGACGATTGGTCGTTGGTGCAGCGCTTTTTGCAGCAATTTTTTGTGAAGGATGCCAGCTATACGGGCTTTTCGTCGTTGATCGACAAAAGCCACCTCCGACCGTTGTTTGCGCGAACGAAGCTGATGGCGGGGGTGGGTTCCGCCGAGAGATGGATTGCGATGCTGTCGCCATCAGAGTATCAGAGCTTGCGCGAGCGGGTGGATCTGGACTTTGCGCGCAGCAACACCGATCACTTTGGCGTCCACCAAGAAGTGAAACTCGACCTGTTTTTGAAGAACGTGAAAAAGCTGATCGTCAAGGTCTATCGGATCAACGCAGAGAGCTATTATCGGCAGCACAAAAAGGAAGTGACGACGGCGTTGGAGCTGGATGGTTTGGTGGCGAATAGCGAAGAGAGCTACTCGTACGAAGAAGCGCCGATCTTGCGGGTGCGTCAATCTTTTTCGTTTCCGTCGCTCAAACAGCGTGGCGTGTACGTGATCGATTTTATCGGCAACGGCAAGAGCAGCCGTGCATTGATCCGCAAAGGGAAGCTATTTTACTTGGAGCGCCAAAGCGTGGCGGGGCATATCTTCACGATCCTTGATGAAGAAGGAAAGCCCGCTGCAAAGCCGAGCATCTGGATGGACGGTCGCGAGTATACCGCCGATAAGGAGGGGAAGATCGCGATCCCTTATTCCAATCACCCCCGAACGAGCAAGATCCTGTTGGCGAGCGGGGACTTTGTTTCGCTTTCATCTTTTGAACATCGCGCCGAGCGCTACGACTTGCGTGTTGGGTTTGCGTTGGATCGAGAATCCTTGCTCGCAGGGAAAAAAGCCAAATTGCTGATCCGACCGAGCCTTTCGATTCATGGGCAGCCTGCTTCGCTGAAGATGTTGCAAGAAGTGAGTCTTGAGATGACGGCGACAGATCGCTTTGGCGTGTCTGCCTCGAAACGCACAGAAGATTTGAAGTGGGTGGCAGGGCGCGAGTATGTGCATACCTTCCGCGTACCCGAACAAGTGAGCCGTTTGTCTTTTGTGTTGCGTGCCAAGGTCAAGAATTTGGCGACAGGCAAAGAAGATACGTTGTCTGCAAGCAGCACCAAGGAGATCAACGGTATCGAGCGCGGCAGTCAGCTTCATGCGTTGCATTTGATCCACGCGGGCAGTGCTTATGCGGTGGAGTTGTTGGATCGCAATGGCCAGCCGATCCCTGATCGTGTGGTGCGCATCACCTTGAAGCATCGGCTGTTTACAGATCGCGTGACGGTGCGTTTGCGCACAGAGCACAACGGACGTGTTTCGCTTGGGGCGTTGTCTGAGATCGAAGAGATCAGTGTGTCGTCGCCGAGTGCTTCTTCGAGAACTTGGCCGCTTTTCCCCGACCGTACGGCTTATCCGCATACGATCCACGCACGCGCAGGAGATACCATCTCGATCCCTGCGCATCCGGGGGCTGCGTTGTCTTCGGAGCATCTCGCCTTTTTTGAAAAGCGCGGCGAGGGCTACCTCCACGATTTCTTTGATCGCGTGCGTTTGGAACATGGCTTTTTTGTGTTGGATGATCTCAAGGCCGGAGAATACGAGATCTTCTTAAAAGGCACACGCCAAGCCATCGCATTGCGCGTCGCAAAAGGCGAGCTGCGCGGCGACAAAGACAAACCACGCGATCCTTATGTGGTCAGCAAAGACTTTTTCTTGCAACATAACTACCAACAGCCTGTGAACGTACAAACTTCGGTGGATGCGAAGCGAGTGACCTTACAAATCCGCAACGCGAGCCCGCAAACGCGGGTGCATGTGATCGCGACGCGGTTTTGGCCGGAGTTTGATGTGTATGGAGATCTGTTTCAGAGCTATGCGTTGGGGACGCGGTCGATGAAGCTGGATCGCCCACTTTCGCAGTACGCGACGGGTCGGGATATCGGTGATGAGTACCGTTATATCTTGGATCGCAAGTATGCCAAAAAATATCCGGGGAATATGTTGCGTCGGCCCGGCCTGTTGTTAAATCCGTGGGCCGTTCGTTCCACACAAACAGCCGTCGATACAGCGCTGGGTGGCCGTGGCTTTGGCGGTCGTGGCGGCGGTGGCCGTGGATGGGGTTATGGTGGAAGTTCGGGGCGGCATTTCCGTCACGTGACTTCGGGTGTTTCGCCGAATCTGGACTTTTTGAAGCATCCCTCGGTGGTTCTTGAAAACCTGACGCCCAACAAACAAGGCCAGATCGTGATCGATCGAGCGCTTTTGAAGCACCATCACCTGCTTCATCTGGTGGTGTTGGATGACAACCAAGGCATCTATCGCGTGATCTCGATGCCCGAAGTTGCGCCTGTATATCAGGATCTTCGCTTGATCGTCAGCCTGTCGTCGAAGGGACACTTTACGCAGCAAAAGCAGGTCGCAAACGTCGAAAAGGGCGGGCAATTCAAGCTGGCGGATATCACTTCGTCTGAGATGGAACGGCTCGATAGTTTGGAGCGCGTCTTTACGCTGTTGCAGACGTTGTGCAGCGATAGCCGTCTCAAAGACTTTGCCGCGTTGATGCGTTGGCCCTCGATGACGGAGACGGAAAAGCTGGCCTTTTATGGTAAGCACGCCTCGCACGAATTGAACTTTTTCTTGTTCCGCCACGATGCAGCCTTCTTTGCCAAGGTGATTCGGCCCTATCTGGCGAACAAATACGAAAAAACATTTTTGGATCGTTGGCTGCTTAGCGAAGATCTCGTCTCGTTCTTAAAGCCTTGGGCTTACAGTCAATTGAATGTGTTTGAGCGGATCTTGTTGGCGCAGCGGATCAAAGGTGAGCTGCCACATACCGCACGACGACTCGCCGATGAACTGGCCTTGCGTCCGATGGATCCGCAGGCATGGAGTCGGTTGTTTGACGCGGTGTTGGGACTTCGAGCGCTCGATCAGTCCGATGACACCGGCATGCGTGATGCCCGCGAAAAAAGCATGGAAGAAGCGCGAACCCGCGCATACGATGTGATGAAAGAACGTGCTGCGGATATGCCCGCTCCTCCGCCTGCGATGACCGCTCCGTCTGCACCCATGCCCAGCAGCGGTGCAGATGGGTTTGCGGCTCGTTATCGGAGGAGTCGCCGAGGGTACAAACGCAGCGCACGTCCGATGAAAATGAAGATAGCCGACGAAGAGGCAGCCAAGCCCACCGAGAAAAAAGAAGACGAGGATATGGATCGGCGTAGCCAAATCGCCCAGTTCTTCCGCCAAAAAGAAAAGACCCAAGAATGGGCGGAAAACAACTATTACAAGCGAGTTCTTTCCGAGCAAGACGCCGCGTTGATTGGGAACAATCGTTTTTGGCACGCGCTAGCGCGTCATGACGGCAAAAGCCCGTTCCTGTCCCGTTATATCGTCGAAGCCTCCAGCAATGCGAGCGAAGCGCTGCTTGCTTTGGCCGTCTTGGATCTGCCGTGGAAAGCGGGTGCGCCCAAAGTGGATTACAAGGGCCGAAGCCTGCTCCTGACCGCTCCCAAAGCGATGATGATCTTCCACAAGCAGATCCGTTCGGTGGATGTACCCAAGCAAAAAAGCCCATTGTTGGTGAGCCAAGGCTACTTTGATGCTGCGCGTCGTTATCGTTATGTGGGTGGCCAACGTGTCGAGCGTTATGTGACGGAAGAATTCTTGTCGCAAAAAGTCTATGGCACGCAGGTGATCATCACCAACCCGACCGCTGCTCGGCTAAAACTGGAAATCTTGTTGCAGATCCCCCAAGGTGCGATGCCCGTTGCAAATGGTCGTGTGACGCATACGCAACTGATCCATCTTGGTGCTTATCAAACAAAGCGCCTTGCTTATCTGTTCTACTTCCCGTCCAACGGTCGGTTCGAGCATTTCCCTGTGCATGTTTCCCAAGATGGCCGTCTGTTGGCCTTTGCAGCGCCTTTCTTGTTCAAGGTTGTTGGCAAGCTGTCCAAGATCGATGGCGATAGCTGGGAATACATCTCGCAAGAAGCACCCGAAGAAAAGACCTTGGCTTATCTCCAAAAGGCCAATCTTTCGCGGGTGAATCTGGCCGATCTTGCTTGGCGGATGAAGGATCAAGCTTTCTTCCAAAAAGCCATCGCGATCCTGCAACAACGCCACTACTTCCACCCCATACTCTGGTCTTACAGCATCCATCATAACCAGCCTTCGGTCATCACCGAATACCTCAAGCACCAAGACAGCTTCCTTTCGGTGTGCGGCTCGTATCTGCGTTCTCCCTTGGTGCAGATCGATCCCGTCGAACGCAAGCTGTACGAACACCTCGAATATCGGCCTCTTGTGAATGCCCGAGCGCACGCCTTGGGCAAAGGTCGCAAGATCCTCAACGACCGATTCCGTGAACAATACCAGCGCTTGCTCAAGATCCTCTCCTACAAGCCCGCGCTTTCGGCTCATGATCACATCGCCGTTGCGTACTACCTCTTGCTCCAAGATCGTACCGAAGAAGCCTTGGCGCGCTTCGCCTTGGTCGATGCCAAGCAGCTTGCTTCGCAGATCCAGTACGATTATTTCCGTGCGTACGTGGGCTTCTTTGGTGAAAAGCCCGCCGATGCGCGTGCCATCGCAGTTTCGTACAAAGAGCACCCTGTACCGCGCTGGCGCAAACGCTTCCGCGAAGTGCTTTCGCAGTTGGACGAGATCGTCGGAAAGACCGCTGTTTCTGCTCCCGCCGAGAAAACGGCGGCCAAGGACACCAGCCCCAGTCTGACCCTCAAGCTCGAAGGTCGTAAGCTGTCGTTGCGTTTTGCGAACCTCAACACGATCCAACTCCGCTATTATCCGATGGATGTGGAGTTGCTGTTCTCGCGCAGCCCGTTCTTACGGCAGCTTTCGGGACGCTTTACCGTGGTCAAGCCAGCCTTCGTCAGCACGCAACAGGTCAGCATCGCCCAACGTGCGCTTGATCTTGAGCTTCCTGCTCAATTCCAAAACAGCAACGTGATGATCGAAGTGTCTGCTCATGGACTCCACCGCAACGTCGTTTCCTACGCCAACGCGCTCGATGTCCAGATATTCGAGCAACAAGGACACCTCCAAGTCTTACACGAAAAGACCCAACGCGGTATGTCCCGTGTGTACGTCAAAGTCTATGCCCGTCTCAACGGTGGTTCCGTCCAGTTCTACAAAGACGGATACACCGACCTTCGCGGGCGCTTTGATTACGCTTCTTTGAGCACGGATACGCTCGATCGCGTCGAGCGCTTCTCTGTCTTGGTCCTCTCCGAAAAAGAGGGTGCCGTCGTCCGCGAGATCACTCCCCCCCGCCAATAGCCCCCTCATCCTTCCTCTTTCTTTTTTTCGCTGCTGCTGGGTTTGTTTCGCAGGGCTTTGATGCTGCGCACGTTCGCAGGAGCATGATCAACCGCGTGTTGGAGATCGATGCAGAGGGCCAGATGGATTTTTACGATATTCCAAGCTAAGGCGATCGAGATGGGAAAGGGAGCAGCCTCCTTGCTGTGTGGTTGGTTTTGAGTACGATTCGATGCGCTTTGATCGTACAAAACAAACCAATCAGATCGGCCCAGACAGGGCCAACAGGAGGCTGGACATGGCGAAAAGCCCGAAACGATGGCGCTATGCGTGGATCTTATGGGTAGTGTGTTTTGCGGGAGGGATAGCGTATGCGGCGTTGCCGACGCCGCGACTGACAACGCAGCGCATCGAAAAAGCAGCCACCACGAATCCACCGTCTGCTGATTCGGTGAAAAAAGCCCCCTCGACTGCGAGCGTTGAAGGGCGTCGGCATCCATCAAGCGAAGAAGCACGTCAGCATTCATCAAGCAAAGAAGCACTGGCTGGTTCGGCGAAAAACTCTTTCTCGGCTGCGAGGGCTTTGTGGGTAAAAAGCAACACAGCCAAAGCAGTTCAAGGGGAAGTTGCGCCACTTGTGAAGCGGATGCTTTCGTCGATTCCGGGAGAATCGGCTTTTTTGATCTCGTTGCGTTTGGGGCAAGTGGTGTCGTTGCGCTCGTTTGTGCGGTCTTCGCTGTCGCGCTGGTTCGGTCAAACGCCCAAGCAAGGCATCGCGCAGGTGCTGGAGCATCCAACGACTAAGGAGATGTTGAACGCGGCGCTGTCTTCGGTGTTTGGCTTGCGGGGGGAGGCGCTGGAGCAATTGAAGAAAATGGTGATCTTGTCGGATTTGACGCATCCGATCTTGGTGAGTCCCGTGTGGATATCGACGGAGAAGTTTCGGGATATCGAGCGATTGGGGGCTGTGGACTTTGCGCCGTTGTTGGAGAATGAACAGGCGTTCCAAGAGCCTTTGGTGGCATGGGTGACGATCCCGACACAAGATAGCCGAGGGTGGGTGTCGATGTTCCGTCAAGTGATGGAAGGGTTGAACAAGCCGTTCCCGCAAAAAGATATCGCGATGATGGGGTTAAAAGAGGGGATGATCTTGGAGGTGGAAAAGCGTTTTGTGATCATCGAACCCAAAGAAAGTTTTGTGCGGATGGCGATCTCCCCCGTGTTTCCGTCGTTTTCGGATAGCCAGTATGCGCGGGATGTGATGATGGCAAGGCTGCCGCAGATCCTCAAGCAAGGTCCGTCTGTTTGGCGTTTCACCCCTGCGTTGCTGCACGTTCTTCATGCGAAGACTTTTGTGGGGGCGAGGTTTGAACCGCAAGCGATGAAGAAATTGGGCGTTTTGGCGGGGATGATCGAAGCAGGAAAAGCGATGCCGATGGCATCCAAGGAGCACAAGATGCGCCTTGCTTCGTTGTATGCTGCGATCGCTGCGGAGCCGTGGGCTTTTTTCTCTTCGCCCAAAGCGGAGTTCGAGGATCTTGGGCTGGCGCTTTCGTTGGAAAACAAACGCTTCGATATGGTGGCGAGTTTTACGCAAACAGGGCGTGAGGCGTATCAAGCGGGTCGAAACAATTTGGCACCAACGCTGCGTTCTCGTGCAAAGAACATTTTTGCAGAAGGCTCTTTGGATGCGGATATACCGGCCATCTTGCAAAAACTGAAAGACGCATTTCCTTGGTCGAAAGGGATCGTGGATCGCTCTCTGCCGTTGGGGGCGGATTTGTGGACCGCAAAGCAGATCAAGCTGCGTTTTGTGAATGGCGGATCGTTGATGCAGCCCGTGTTGTTGGCGAGTGGGTTGTTGCATACAGTACAAGCTTGGGTGGAAGCCCATCCCGCGTTGGCTTCGCGTCCTTGGCTCTTACCTCGGCGCATCAAGTGGGTGGCGCAGCAGTCCACAGGCCAAGAGAAATCTTTGCCAGACGTGTCGCTCGGATTGGCGTTGGTGTTTTCGCACGGAGACAAGGAGCCGCTCAAGCGTTGGTGGCATCAGAACGTCTCTTCGCGGAGTTTGTGGCCAATTCGCGATACGTGGAAAACAACGCCTCACGGGGATTGTTGGCTGATCGGTTTTCGGGTGGCTTCCGAAACGATCTGGGGCGATTGTGGAGGGGGCCACGCCACAGCAAGCGCAACGGCTGCTTCAAAAAGTGCTTTGCCTTCGGATGTTTTGATGAAAAACACCTTGCATCTGGAGTCCTTGCTTGCGCTGTATCAGCACATTCTTCGATCTACATTGGGTTCGTACCGTCTCGGACACGCGGAGCGAAGCTTGGTTGCTTCGTTGGTTCCGTGGTTCAGTAGTCAACGTTTGTTCGGTCAAGCGATGTCTCTTTCTATGCACAGTCAAGCGACGCCGCAGGCTTTGTGGGCGCAAGTGACGTTGCAGCCCACATCCTCCGAAGCCAAGACGCCCAAGGTTCTCGTGTACAAGGATGCCGCTTTGCCTGTGGAATCGCCGAAAGGTTGGGACAGATCAGACAGCCCACGCCGTTGTCTTGCACAAGCCCAATTGCTGTCCCATGCTGCGATCTCTTCTTTTGAACTCGGCTTCGCGCAGCTAGAGCAACAGATCGGACAGGGCAAGTCGCTTTCTCAAGCTATCGAGCGTTTGGTTGCGTGTATTCGACAAGACGCAGCTTTGCAGGAATATGCGCAGCGTATCACGGTCTTTTGGCAAGGACTCTCCGCTCGGATCGCATCGATCCGCGATGCGCAAAAAAAAGAAGCCGAAGAAGGCGAGCGTTGGTATGTCTTTCCGCTCCGTGTCATCTCGCAAGATAGTGATCGACGGCCCATCGCCAAAGCCAAGGTCATCGCCAACAACGTGACGCTTGGAGAAACGGATGGCGCAGGAAAATTTGTGGGGAGTTATCGCACAAAGCTCAAAGATCAGATTCGTTTGAAGGTGGTGGGGTTTGGTGCGGATAACTACATGGTGACGACGGCTACCCCGAGGCTGCAAAAAGCGGCGGATGGTCGTGTCGTACCGCAAGAGATCGTGGTGAAGGCTTTTTTGCGCGCACCGCCGATCAAACCCCAAGAGGAAACGCATGGCGAGATCCCGCTTGCCCGTCCGATCATTCTTGGCTCTTTGTCGAAAAAAGTGATCGGTCGGATCGTTCGCCGTTGGTCGAGTCGTATTCGGTATTGTTATGAGCGGCAGTTGATCCAACATCCCGAACTTACCGGCAAGTTGGTTGTGTTTTTTGTCATCAACCCGAAAGGGCGGGTCCAGACCGCAAAGATCGCAAGCTCTACGTTGCAGAATCGGCGTTTGGAAAGATGCGTCGTCTCGATTTTCCGAGTGATGCGCTTTCCTGCTCCGTTTGGGGGCGGGATCGTTCATGTTCGTTATCCCTTGCTGTTTCGGCCTGAAACAAAAAAGTGAGCGCAAAGAAGAGAGGCGGGCGGATCTCGAAGGTCGTGTCGATCTGGGTGCGGGAACATGGGTGGTTTATGGACGAAAAACCCCGTGTTCGCGCTCGTTCAAGCGAGAGAGTCGTTTGTGTAAAGGACGATGCTCGTCTCGCCGATAGGGGGTCAAGGGGACGCCGTTCCCTTGCGGGGAATGGGGCAGCGCCCCATTCAACAGAGCAGATGCAGGTTTCGTGGTCTTCGGAGCGTTGGGGGGCGTTTTAGGCGGGGCGGATCTCGAAGATGGCATCGATCTCGACGCAGCATCCGCGTGGGATGGAGGCCACCCCCACAGCAAATCGCGCATGGCGTCCTGCGTCACCAAGTACCGCCACCAAAAGATCCGAAGCACCGTTGATCACTTCGGGGTGTTGGGTGAATTCAGGCATGGCTTGGACAAAGCCGCCCAGTTTGAGGCAGCGAACGATCCGCGCTTCGTCGCCTTGGCAAGCGGCCAAAAGCTGTGCAAGCAGATGAAGCCCCACCAATCGGGCGGCTTCGTAGCCCTGCTCGATGGTGATATCGCCCCCGAGATGGCCTTTGTGTAAGAAACTGCCGTCCTCTTGTTTGGGCAGTTGTCCAGCGATGTAGACGTGTGTTCCTGATACGCTAAATGGAACATAGTTGGCCGCAGGAGCCGATGCCGACGGCAGTTTGAGTCCCAAGGCACTGAGCTTTTCGTGGATGGAAGGCATGTGTATGTTTCTCCAAAAATCGAAGCGGTGCAGTTTGGTTGATTTGGTGGGGCTTTGCCCCACACCCCACAAGGGAGCTTTGCCCCCTTGACCCCGCATTGGCGGGGTGAGCAGATGTTTTTCAAACCAACGACTCCGCCGCGTGAAAGGCTGCGAACACGGGGTGTTTTTACAAGCGACCCCTCCAAAAGCGGAAAGGGCGAATCCTGCGGGGTTTGTGGCCTGAGGGCGTTGGGATGGAGAGCGAGGCTAAGCGTCTTTCCCGCTGTCTTTGACGCGAAGCATCTTGCCGAAGATGTAAGCAAAGACCGCAGCAAGGATGCTAAGGACGGCTCCCATCTTGGCGGGGCCTTGGAAGGAAGCGGTGAGGTCGTTTTTGAGCGGGAAGGCTTCGCCTGCAACGAACAAAGCGACGGTCAATCCGAGACCTGCGATCATTCCAGCGACGATCAGGTGTCGGCGTTTCATGCCTGTTGGGAGCGGAAATCCCAAGGCCACCCCTATCGTGGAGAACAAGAAGACGCCAACGGTTTTGCCGATCAATAGGGAGGCAAGGATGATCCAAGTCACGGTGTTGATGGCGGAAAAGGCGACACCCGCGTTGGCGAAGGCAAAGAAAAATAGCCCTAGATCCACGGGGAGTTTGATGTTGTGTTCAAAGTTTTCAAGGGGCGAGTGGGTTTCGTGGTGGTCGTTGGTGGGGGCGTTTTTGCCTTCGGAGTCGGGTTCTTCGTAGGGGGATTCTTCTTCAAACAGACCGGCGTCTTGTTTGGGGCCGGGCAGAAAGGGAACGATAAAGACCAGCGCAAGTGCCGGATGCAAGGATGCTTTCAACAAGCCAATCCAGCTAAGTAGGCCGCCAAAGACGATATACGGGAGCCATGTGTTGACTTTCATGGCACGCAGGGCAAAGGCAACGCCCATCCCTCCCGCTGTCAACAACAACCAGATCGGTGTGACGGGATGGCTTGGGTTCGGATAAAAGACGGCGATGATCACCAGCCCGATCGCGTCGTCGGCAACAGCCAACAAAAGCAAGAAGTTGATCGCGGGGTGACCTTTTCCAAAAACCATCCGCGCAATCAACCACGCGAGCGCGATATCCGTTGCTGTGGGGATACCCCAGCCCTTCGCAACCGTCCCAAACAGCGGGGTTCCACCATAAAAAACATACGTCAGCGCAAAATACACACCGATCGGTCCGAGCACGCCACCAAGCGTCCCAAGCAGCGGATTGATCGCTTTGCGGATCGGATTGAGCGCACCACCCGGGAGGGCGGATTCGGTGATCTCTTTGGTCGCTACCCCAAAGAACAGCACCATAAAGACGTCGTTGATCAGGAAGTGAAGGTCGACTCTGTGATGAAAAAGGACGGCATTTGAGCCGAATATCGGGAAGTGAACGATCTCTTTGTACCATTTGGGGTTGAGATTGGCGGCGAGCAGCCCGAGCAGAACGCCCGCGATCAA
This sequence comes from Myxococcota bacterium, assembly GCA_963169055.1. Classification (GTDB taxonomy): domain Bacteria; phylum Myxococcota_C; class UBA6777; order UBA6777; family UBA6777; genus JAKLKB01. The sequence goes on along the minus strand of CAUJFU010000500.1, from coordinate 1,874 downwards.
CGGGACAGAGAACTCTTGCAAGATGTTTGTCAGCTTCTTGATGCCTTTCAAACTACTACCTCCTCGTCGCGATGGGCGCTTGTCCCAGATCAGTTCGGATATTGTGCGTGAATGGTCGATCTTGTGTGGTTCACAGATGCGGCAACGAATGTTTTAACACAGCCGCGTGAGATTCCGAAAGGGGTTGAGCAAAGGGAAGGGGCGGAGAGGGGGGACGCTCTCGTCAAGCCGAAGAGCGCTCGCCTTGGGTGGTTCACAAAACCGCCGACCATGCGAAGAGATGCGCTTGGTGGGGCTGCAAAAAGATGTACAGGCCTTCTTGGGCGAGGGTGTGCGGATCGCGAAGATAAGGGATTGTGTGAAGGGTATCTTCCAGAGCAAAAGGAGCGTTGTGACCCCAAGAAGCAAGGAATATCCGACCGCTGCGGGTGTGTGGTGTTGGGTTGATCACGACCAAGCGGCGCTGTTCGTGGTGAGACCACAGCCACGCAAGCAGATAACGGTGATGGTCGCTGCTTGGGGCGGGTGGATGGAGTGAAAGCAGATGCCATTGCCCGTCTCGGTAGATCGGCGCGTTGAGCAACGAAAGAAGCTGATCATAAAAGGCGCTGACTTTGGGATCGGGCCGTTCGTCGGGTTCACGGCCCAGTTGGACAGGAAGATGTATGCGCTTGCCTTCCCATTGGCCGTCATGAAAAAAGCGGATGCTGGGGAGTGTATAGGTGATCAACGCAGCAGCTTGGGCGCGTGGTGGGGGGAACGCGGCTTGAGCGCGGGCTTCGTCGTGATTTTCCAAAAAGCGGATGGCGCGGGCGTGTTGTGTGGCGGGTTGATCAAGCAGATCCGTTAATCGTCCAAAATCCTCGTGTTTGAGAGCATCGAGCAAGTCTTTGTCGTAAGTGGCATCAAAGCCGATCTGTTGAAGCATCGGGGCAAGACCCCAATACACCTCCGCAAGAAACAAAAATCGCGGATGCTTTTTGCGGATCTCTGCGATCGCATCGCTCCAAAACTCCCGATAATGGGTGTGCTGTGGTTCGGTGTGTTGCGGTTCGGTGTGTTGCGGTTCGGTGTGTCGCGGTTCGGTGTGTTGTGCCGATCGGTGGGCCTTCCATGTTCGGTCAAAGACCGATCGCAGGCACAGCATCGCCATATCGCAACGCACGCCGTCGCAAAGTTCGCTGATTGCGGAAAGTTCGGAGATCATGTGCTGTTGTGCGGCGGGCAGGCTGTAATCGATCTGTGCGGTGTCTTGCCAAGGCGCGAAGTATGGATCTCGCCCGTGTGCGATGATCTTCTCGGGTGCATGGGGGGGACGGTAGAATATCTCGGGGGATTGTTGAAGTTGGGCGGGGCTTCCTTGGAGAAAGATTGCTGGATGCTCTGCGATGATCGGCGAATGAGCGCTGAAATGATTCGGCACAAAGTCCAGCACCAAGCGCATCCCGCGTTGATGAAGTTGCGTACGCACAGCGGACAAGGAGGCGTTCCCACCGAGTTTTTCGGATACACGATAGCGCCCGACGGCGTAAGGCGAGCCGATCACGTCTTCGATCCGCCAATCGGGAAGTGCCGCACGATAGGCTTGTTGTAGATCATCCACCAGACAATACGCAGGGATGGTGCTTTTCACCGTTTCCCACACGCCCATCAGCCAGACGATATCGATCCCTTTGGATGCGAGATCGTCCCAGTACGCTGGGGGAATGTCGCGCAACGTAGCCCGCTGGCTGGGTGTATCAAAACGGCGCAACCAAACACGAGTGTTGATCTGATACAGGCTCGGATAATGGGGAGACATGCAAATATCCTTTAAAAGCAGAGGGCATCTCTTGAAAATAGGACTTACGCAGTTGGATACGAAAAAGGCCAAT